>JBILTQ010000098.1:0-16192 GCA_044371435.1 Pirellulaceae bacterium
GATCAAATCTCGAATTGGATTCGTCATGAGTTAGCTCCTTCCATGGAGGTCTTTGTTTCAATGCATGCCCGCAGTTGCTCGCGGGTTCTTTGCAGAGCCTTGGCAACCGAGTTCGCTGTCATTCCAAATCGCTCTGCAATTGCGGCTGGCTTCAAATCTTTTTCATAGCGAAGTTTGCACAACTCCCAGGCCCGGCCTTGGATCGACTGAAGACATTCCCTCAGTCGGTCGAGCCGATGCGAATCCTCCGGTGTCACGTCCCTAAAAGTCGCTGCCAAGCAGTCGATCGTTTTTTCATCAAAGACCAGGCGATCCCGTCGCCGCTTTCGCAAATAAAGCCCCACCTGATTGCGTGCAACACCGATGGCCCAAGCATTAAAAGGTCGACTGGCGTCATAGGACGGAAACGACTCGATAACCGCCACCGCAATTTCTTGCAGTACGTCATCGCGATCCTTGAAGTCGTGGACGACCGACGCGATAAAGGCCGAGACAACCGGCTGTGCCAGCGTCCAAAGTTTTGCTGCTTGTAGCGTATTCGTGTCCATTTTCTTTGCTACCGACTCTCTCAATACTGTCTACTTAGCCGCCAGATCCGAATCATGACTTGAAAAATCGAAAATTCGAGAACTTCTCGCCGAATGCCATTTTGAAGCGAGCGAGGGAGCTAAGCCGACCGCTGGTTGCCAAGAGGTCTTAAAAATCCGAAAAATTTCGGACACGATATTCGGGTTTTTAGCATCATCGTGGCCCCTGCACAGAGGGAGGAATTGCTGGACGAATTTCGCATTCCAGCAGATGCATTCATCGACGAATCGAGCACCACTAGCCAATGGTTTTGGTGCGAGCACCACGGTGATCGTCGCGAAGACTTGGTGACGAGGCAACTCTAGACACGCGCAGGAGTTAGAGGCATGCTCTCTCAGGAATTTAACCCCTGGTTTCCTTCAAGGATCGTGCGGGTTCGAGTCCCGACTCGGCTACGGACGAACCGAGAAAAAACGCTCAGAAAGCTTTAGCCCCCCTCCGTTGCTTGAAATGCGACCGAGGTCGATCTGCAGATCCGCCCATCGGCGGAGACCCTTCTCCCGCCGCTTCACGATCAACTACCCCGAGAAGGTCGAAGTGGAGATCGGCGGTTCCAAGAGCGTTCAACTGCTACCTGGTGAGGTCTCACCGATCGTTAAAACGTCGGAAGCCGCCGCTAAAGGTTAAAGCGATGAAGATTCATGGGGGAGACGCACGCTCGGGCCATCGATGGCCACGAGAACGAAAATCCTGCTTCGGATAGGAAATCCTATCGTTTCAAAGAGCGGAGTGCGTCCAGGGTATCACTCCGCTCTTTGTTTCCTCGACCAGAAATCAATTACCGCCGGCTGTCATCTGCTTGATCTTCTCCTCGAGTGATTTCAGACTCCAGTCGCCAGGAGCTTGACTAGGCGGGTAATCCTTGAGCGTCATCAGGAACTTACTGGCGACCGCCTGCATTGGCCCAAGAATGTAAGCTCGATCGATCACCCAATCATGGTAGGTGTTCGAATTGTGCTGCGCTTTTTCAAACGGATCGCGTCTCAAATTGAAAAGGAGCGGTAACCGTAACTGAACGAATGGTTCCCGCCAAACCTGTAACTGATGGGCTCGATTCTCCAGATATACGGCTTTCCAGTCGCCGACACGAATCGCCGCAACCTCGCCGCCGTCATCCACGTAAATGAATTCCTGGCGTGGCGATTCCTTCGACTTCCCGCTGAGGTAGTCGAGCATGTTATAACCGTCGATGTGATTCTTGTAAGCTCGGCCGTTTAGTTCGACCCCCTTGCGTAGTTGTTCCTTGATGTCAGAAACGCCCGCAGCGGCGGCAAATGTCGGCAGCCAATCCTCGTGAGCCACGAGCCCATTGAGCGTCTCGCCGGCCAGGAATTTACCCGGCCATCGGACAAAACAGGGAACACGGTACGCCCCTTCCCAACTGGAATTCTTTTCGCCCCGGAACGGCGTCGTACCGGCATCCGGCCAGGTATTGTAGTGGGGACCGTTATCGGTCGAATACTGAATGATAGTGTTCGCCCCCAAGCCGAGATCATCAATAAGCTTGAGCAGTTCGCCGACCATCCTGTCGTGTTCGACCATGCCGTCGTGATACTCGTCGCCACTTGGACCACTAATCCCGATATTCGCCTGCTTGACGTGCGTGCGGAAATGCATGCGGGTTGCATTCCACCAACAGAAGAAAGGCTTACCGGCTTTCGTCTGGCGAGCAATGAAATCCTTGGCGGCGGCCAGCGTTTCCTCGTCGATGGTTTCCATCCGTTTTTTGGTGAGTGGACCGGTATCTTCGATCGATTGCCCCCCTTTGCCGTCGGCCTTGCATTTCAGCACCCCGCGCGGGCCAAAAACCTGGCGGAAGGTCTTACCATTGGCCAATAGCATGTCGGCCGGGTAATCGCGATTCTCGGGCTCTTCTTCGGCATTGAGGTGGTAGAGGTTGCCGAGGAATTCATCGAAACCATGCATGGTTGGCAGATGCTCATCGCGGTCCCCTTGATGATTTTTGCCGAACTGACCAGTAGCATACCCTTGGCTCTTCATCACTGTCGCCATGGTGACATCGGTCTTTTGCCATCCCTCCGGGGCAGCCGGCATGCCGACTTTCGTCATCCCGCTCCGAAGAGGAACCGAGCCATTGATGAAGGCCGCGCGTCCCGCCGTACAACTTTGCTGACCATAGTAATCGGTGAAAGCCACCCCCTCCCTGGCAATGCGATCGATATTCGGCGTGCGATAGCCCATCATCCCACGGTTGTTATGGCTGATGTTCCAAGTACCGATATCATCACCCCATATCACCAATATATTCGGCTTGGCTTGCTGAGCTTGGGCGATACAACCCAACAACGCCAAACCGATGGCGAAAGCGATTTGCTTCACTTCATACTTCTTCATAATACCCCCCCTAGGCTGGTGGACTCGTGTCTTGAGCTGACCGTTCGCTTGACACCACTGGAACCGATATTGATCTCGACGAAAGAAAGTCGATTCCCAACTTTGCTGATCCTAAGCCTTTCAAAGTAACACCAGCACCAGGATATTACAATGAAAAGCCGCCTGAGAAACTGAAGCCTTCGATTCAAGCTGACTTTTGCGTAACCGATCATGATCGTTAACGCTGATAGGTAACGGAGTAAGGGTGTGGTAGCCATTGTTATTGCCTCACCGCAGTCGGCATCCGGTGCCAAGCCGCTAAAAGCAGGCTTCAACGAGGCAGCGATACTTTCACTGTACGCCCCCTGTTTGGTGCTGCATTCGACGATCAACGGTTGGCGGTGGTGCATGCGAAGCGATAGACGCACTTTTGCTTGGTGCGCCCTAAGCGCGATCGCCCCAAAGGTTTATCGGGACACCATCCGCATTGAAAAAGTATTCCCTATCCAAAACGTTTCCATGAAATACATGTTCAAAGTCGTTCTGGCCTCCCTGTCACTCACGCCGCTTGCTGCCTTGCAGGCCACTGAGCATCTCATTCCTCCTGGTGACTCGCCGCAGGCTGTGCTTGATAGCGCGGCACCGGGAGACCGGTTGGTGTTTCTGCCAGGGGTGCATCAACACGGGTTAGGCAAGCATCGCGCATTGCTCTACGTGGACAAGTCTGTGGAGATTGAGTTGCGGGAAGGAGCGGTCCTCAAGCTCGCGCCGGGAATTTGCCACTTGGAAGCGACAGGAGAAATCACGACCGACCAGGATGGGGGGAAAAAGCTCGATGATTTAGAAATTGGCGGGACCTTTGACACCTCACCGACAGCGGTGGATGGCCCCGAGTCGTATGGGGCAACCATTTACACGATCGTGATTGATGGCACCGGTACGGACGGCATGCCGGATACGTTTGCGTGGGGCGACGGCAAAATCTTCGACACGCCACACCAGCAAGTCCCGATCACCGGCGACTGGCAGGCGTTGAGCCATGGTGTAAAAATCCGCTTCGAAAACCGCACGCGACACAGCCGAGGGAGCTTGTGGTTCGTCTCCTACGATGGCCCAGTGGCTTACGGTATCCGCGTCGGTCATGGGCGACAGGCTGAGTACATCGAAAAGGTCCACATCTTCGGCAAGGGAACGATTGACATGAACGGTTCGCAGAACGCGCAGCCCAGCGGCCTGGTGAAGGACATCAACGCCTGCGTGCTGATTCATGGCCGGGTGCGTGGAGTCGTGGTCGAGGGAATCACCATGAAAGATACCAATCGCTCGGTGATGTGCTATGGCGAGCATACGGGTGAATTCCTGCCAGGTGGCGAAGTCGGTCCCGGGGAGTCCTTCGACGCCGAGAACATCACCATTCAACGGACGCGGACGATCAATCCCAACGGCGCCGCCTACCTGCTTGGGCACCCGTCGCATCGCGGTCACTTGCGAAACGTCAAATGCAACTTTAATTACATAGAAACTGGCAAGACGGCCCTCGAACCCAACTTCAAACTCGATGGCTACGAAGTCATCGGTAACGTCATCAAGAGCGATGGGCAGGCCATCCACTGCTGGCGACATTCGAAGAACGGTACGATCGCCGATAACCTTCGCATTTACGATAACACCGACAAACCCGTGGTCGTGGTCAATGCCCCGCGTGGCTGGCAGCCCCCCGATCCACCCAACCAGCGCAACAATCGCAACCATCTGAGCGATACGGCAGCGACAGAGATAAGGACGTCGAAGTGAAGCCACAGCTCGCATCCCCCGCTGGATTGTTGTTTTTGTACCGCTGCGGCTTTCAATGGGAAGCTTCCCGCGCCTCTGGCCGCCGCGTATCGCCAGGCGCAGGCTGACTACCATCGTCAATCCATCTAAATCGAGCTGTCAGGCACGGGGGGCGTTGTTTTTCCTCGACACCATTGGAGACGGCCTCGCCCCCTCATTGCCTGCGAAGTCGACGGCCTCACAAGAACGAGTCGCTGCATCGGTGGTGACTTCGTCGCCCACGCCCGCTACCGCGTCACCCGCAGCGCCGTGGCTCTCGGGAACCCGCTGCAGCCCTAGCCGCTGTTGGCGCGAAAAATAAATTATCCCGCGCAGCATACCTCGCTGACTAGCACCTTGAAGCCGTCGATTAGGAGAACTCTCGCGCGGAACTGATCGAAAAAAATTTACTACCTCAGATCAGCTGCCCTCCATCACACCAACTAGCGACTCACACCGCTGACCGTCTCGCCGTCAGCGGGAACCGAGCGTCTCAAGCTCCTCTTGGTAATCGGGGATGATGAGAGCTACTGGAGTACCCCGTAGAAAAAACTCTATGCCGACATCGCCGTTGGGGAATTCCGTCTGCATGCCCCGCGACGTCCGATTTACCTACGGGTTGCGAATGGGCGTTTTAACGTTACCCTAAAATACTAAAGAAAAAGTCTGTTCTTAAAACTGGATTCGCGATTTGCGAGATCGCTTGCCGCATGCGATCAGGAGTTTCTCGGCGATGAGACCAATTCTTCTGCCTGCAGTTGTCCTGGGGGCATCGGCTCTCGTTCTTCATGTATCCGTCGTCCAGGCTGACGAGATTCGTTGGCTTGTAACTTATGACGGCCAGTCCATGCCTGATACGACCTGGAAGGTGACCGGCCAGCCGCACGCCACCCTGGAGTCGGATGGCTTGCGACTGGTCGACGCTTCGACCAAATTTGCTAATTACCGGGCGGTATGGCAACCGGGTGAGGATGAGGAGATTGTCGTTGAAGCCGTGGTAAAAGTCGTGGCGACGACCGGCGCGGTGAAGGGAAAGTCATCGTCATCGGTTTGGCCTTGGCGCGATGGCGCCCCTATTTCCATCTTCATCAGTGATGGCAAGCACCAGGAAGGGTTGGTCCTGTTCACGAATCAGGCCACCAACTATACCGACCGCTTCATTCCTATGGATACCACAAATCGCTTTCATACTTATCGGCTTGTCATTCGCGGTACCGACATGGGCATTTGGGTAGACGGTCAACGGAAGGTGGAAGGCCAGGGAGCATTTTGGAAACCAGCGGAGACAACCGAAGCCTTCGTTCAATTTGGTTCCACATCGAAGACGGCCACCGGCTCAGCGATTTGGCAAGCAGTACGGCTTGGGGTTCGCAAGCCAACCGCTGCCCCAACGCCATCGCCGATCAAGGTAACAATCGGTGATCGCTGGAGTATCGCCCGCGATGAAGTTCGGCAAACACGCCCGTACCTTTACGACATGGGGAAAGGACTGCTCCTGATGAGTGTTGCCCAAGGACCGGATGCATTCTATGAGCCGTACGGTCTGCTCAAGTCGATGGACAAAGGAAGGACCTGGACACCACTTCCGGAGCTCGATCAACTCGACACAACGCCGCTCCCTTGCCTGCGACGGCCGAATGGTCGCATCCTCGCCGTCTCGCGTTGGACTCGCATGCAACCCGATGGCCGCGTAGTGGGGAAGACCGTTCACCTCGATGAACACGCTGTGCAGCATGAGATGATCGATAACGACATCCGTCTTCCTCAAGAGTTCACCAACGAATCCGAAGGAGATCAAATTATCTGCGAGCGACACATTTGGAACGATGATGATGGTGGGGTAACAATGGTCGTGTGGAGTCGTAAGAGCGTCAAGCTAGCCAATGGTCGAACCGCCACCATTCGCATGTCCCATTTGATGCGGAGTCTCGACGAGGGAAAGACCTGGAACTATTTCTCGACGATCGGTCCTGGCGGCGAGCCGGCGGTTTGTAGACTGGGTAACACGGAGATGGTCGCCGTGATACGTGGCGATAGCGACTCGTGTATGAAACAAATGTTTTCGAACGATGCCGGAAGAACATGGACGGAGCCGCTGAGACTTGAAGTTGGAAAAGTTCTACCCGACCTCATTTTGATGAGCAACGGTGTTCTTGCATGCAGCTACGGGCGTCCCGCGAGCTGCATCATGTTCAGTACGGACGGCGGCAAGAGCTGGCCTGTTCATCAAGTTGTTTCAGATAAGGTAGGTTTTAACTATACCAGCATTCGCGAGCTTTCCCCGGGCAAGCTCCTGTATCTCCATGATGCGCCTAAGATGGAGGCAGTTATCATCGAAGTCGAGAGGCTTGCTCGCGATACCAACCCTTGAAGATGGAACGGGAGCAATCACTTCAGCTAGGATCGAAAAACGGGTGCTTGCCCCCGGAGGCTTACCTTGTCCCATCCCCATTCATACCCATCAACGAACGATCCAGCCTTATCAGCTTGATGACTGCTTAGCCCCCGCCCAAATCCACTCAAAGATCCCTGACGGCCCTTCCTTTCCCCTTTTTCAGCCGTAAAAAATAACTGGAGAACACCTCGCCATCATTAGATATTTTTAGGCAGGCTTTGGACCCAAACAAAATTCTTACTCTCTAATTCTTGCTCGCCGTCCCAGCGATAGGCACATAAAAACCCTCTCCTCGCAACGCTGTAGTCGAGGCAGGCTACGTTTTTGGCCAGGATTTCGGGTCGCTTCGCCGAAAGCCAGTAGTGCCCAAAAAACACCGGTTTCTCGGTAACGAGATAAGGCGACGCCTTGTTCATGACCTCATTTTCAAGCGGTTGGTCGCAAGGCACGGTGTCGGCCTGAAAGGCATAGGTTCGGTAGGTCTGACCGAGCGGAGGCAGGTACCAGCGGGTCCTCATCTCGGTACGCTCATGGCCATCTTTATCTGCGAACGACGCACCCGGAGGCAGTCGGGTCTCTTTACCTTTGAGAACGGTTTCAACCGGTCCAAAGAGGGGCTGGTCCTTTCGGCATGCTGACTGCAGAAATTCGTCATCGATCTCTCCATGCCCTGGCTTTCTTGATTTTTGAATTTGGCGGATGGCGTTCTCGTCCCAACATGCATGAACCGCTCTCAAGCCTTTCAGGTCAAGCCACATCGGCAAGGTGCGAAACCACTCCAGCGCAGCGGCAAGCTCTTGGTCGTTGAGTTGGAGCAAGGTCTGACCGTGCTGGCGGATATTCTTGGTGTCGCGTTTCCGGAGAAAGCGTTCCGAGCCCTTGGGATATTCCGTATGGAAAGCCAGGGCATTGAGCTCATGATTTCCCATGATGGCCAACGCCTCCCCCTCTTCGACCATGGGACGCACGATCTCAAGCACTTGGCGAATCTGTGGACCGCGATCGATGAAGTCCCCCAGAAAGATCACTTTGCGTGCTGCCTGACGATACACCTGCCGGCGTTTTCGATAGCCCAGCAGCTGCAATAGTTGCCGCAATTCATCCGCATGCCCATGGATATCGCCGATCAGATCGTACATACCTGGCTCCTCGTCCTGTCCGTCCTCCATAAAACCGGCTGAAACTCACGCGACGAATATCCGTGCGTAGCCGTACGATCTCATATCGAGAGACCTTCGCTGGATTGTATGCTCTCCGCTGCAGAGCGTTGGTAGAGGAAAAAAGTCCTGACACCTTTTCCTCTCCACGTTATGATGAGTGTATGGGTTTTCCTTGGATTTCAAGCTTTTGTAGCCTTACTGTACTTGGTAGCTGGCTGGTCTTTACAGCTACGACTTCCGCGGAGACTCCCAAGAGCTGGGTCCTGGGGCTCTTCAGCCAGGAACTGCGCGTGTTGGATGCGAGGCAACAGCAATTGGTGGCTGAGGCAGCTTCGCTACCGGAGTCCGCTGCCGTCAACACGGGACTACGTCTCGGCTGGCACTCGCAGGCGTTGCGGTTTTCCGATTCAGGTGCATGGGTACAGGTGGATCTGGGAGGCCTTTGGCCGGTCGATACCGTGGCTCTCGTCGCGGCGAGTGGCGAGGCGCAGGGGTCTCAAGGCGGACCCGGTTACGGCTTCCCCCTCCGCTTCCGTGTCGAGCTGGCGGAGGATGAGGAGTTCGACATGCCGATGATAGTTTATGATACGGGTACGGAGGATGTTACGAATCCAGGTGGGCTGCCTATCGTCATCGAGGCGCAGGGGCGCCGAGCACGTTTCGTTCGGCTGAATATCTTCAAACCGTGGCCACGCCGCGAAGATTGGATTGTGGCGATCGGCGAGATCATCGTACTCTCTGGTTCGCGAAACGTCGCCGCTGGGCAGCCGGCACGAGTCTCGAGTTCATCGCGATCGTTGCCCGGATGGTCGGCGGAGAACCTTACCGATGGCCAGTGCTTGCTCGGTCCGCCGGTAAGCACGGAGCCCAGTCCGACCAACGGTTACCTCGCCCAACCTGAAAACTCGCCGGGTGTCACCAAGTGGGTTCAGGTGGATTTAGGCCGAGCATACCCGCTCGACGAAGTGCGTTTGTTTCCGGCTCGGCCTACCGATTTCGCAGACGCGCCGGGAAGTGGCTTTCCGCCGCGGTTCCGTGTCGAGGCCTCGAACGATGCCGGTTTTTCCCAGCCTCGCACACTTTTCGATACCGGCCCACGCGACTTCATCGCACCGGGTGAGAATCCGGTCACGCTGCGGGGCGATGGAAAGCCTGGGCGTTTCGTGCGTGTGACGGCCACGCGGCTTCACGATCGTGGCGGCATCAGCAACTTCGCCCTGGCCGAGTTGGAGATCTGGTCGGCTGGCGTTAACACCGCAAGCGTCGGAGAGGTAACCGCCCTGGATGCCTTTGACAACCCCCAATACTCCCGTTGGCAACCGGATTACCTGGTGGATGGATACAGTAGTCGCCATCGAATTCTGGACCTGCCCCAATGGCTTTCCGGGTTGTCTCGGCGGCGGGAGATTTTGCTGGAGCTTCACCGAATCGACAGCGAGCGTCGCCGCGTCACCGAAGCCACCCTCGCGTTGCTCACCAAGAGCGCGGCAAGCCTGCTTGGTGGCCTGCTGCTGCTCGCTGGAGGACTCCTTTGGCGCGGCCAACTCGCGAAACGTCGCGTTGTCGAAGCCTTGCGGAACCGGATCGCGGGTGACCTTCATGATGAGATCGGTAGTCAACTGGGTGGTATCGCGCTCGCGGCACAGCTAGCAGCGCGGCGGACTGACGATCTCGACGAGGCAAGAATGTACTTTCGGCAGATCGAGCGCACCGCCCGTGAGACAAACGACGCCATGCACGACATCGTATGGTTGCTCAAGCCGGGTAGTACGACGCTTGAGGAACTCGTGGTGCGGCTGCGTGAAACCACTGCCGTGCAGCTCCGCGACCTAGAGTACCAGTTTGAGGTCGAGGGAGTGACTCCGCGGAGGGTGGGTATCGATTTTACGCGTCACGTCTATCTGCTCGCCAAGGAGGCGTTAGCCAATATCACCAAGCATGCGCAGGCCCATCTTATCTGCATTCACTTCCGTGTAGCGAACGGTACGCTTCTCTTTACCATCCATGATGACGGCACAGGCTTCGACCCCGTCACCGCCAACCCTGGTAACGGTCTCGATAACATGCGTTATCGCGCCGCCCAGCTCGGCGGCAGCTTGCGAATAGCCAGCGTGCCCCACGCTGGAACCACGGTCACGCTCAACGCCCCGATTCGCTAAAATGTTGCCATGTCCCCTACCCCTGAAACCATCAATGTCTGGATTATTGAGGACAACCTCGCCTTCAGTCGCAACGCCTCGGCCGCGATCAATGTTGCCGACGGCCTTCGCTGTACCCTCGCCTTCCGATCCTGCGAAGAAGCCCTGAAGTCGCTCAAAACCGCCGACCCGCCTCAAGTCGTTCTCATGGATATCGGTCTCCCCGGCATGAGCGGTATCGAAGGGATCGTCCGTCTGCGTGAATCCGCGCCTGGGGCCGAGGTCGTTGTCCTGACTGTCTTCGAGGACGAAGACAAGCTTTTCCAGGCCATCTGCGCCGGTGCTTCGGGCTATCTACTCAAGGGAGCGAACCTCGATGAAATTGCGGACGCTATTCGCCTGGCTCATGCCGGCGGCTCACCCATGACCCCGCGCATCGCCCGCCGCGTGCTTGGCTTTTTCAAGGAGCGTTCGGCAAGGCAAGCCGACTACGGCCTCACCGATCGCGAACGCGACATCCTTCAATTGCTCGTCGAAGGTCTGGTGAAAAAAGAGATCGCCTCGCGGCTCGGGATTAGCTTCCATACGGTCGACATGCACCTGCGGCACATCTATGAGAAGTTGCAAGTCAATACCGCAACTGGGGCGGTCGCTAAGGCGGTCCGGGAGAGACTGGTATGATACCGCGATGACGTAATAGCGGCGGTCGCCGAGCTGGTTTATCTTCATGGAATGAAGACTTCACGACGTCAATTTATCTCGCGTTGCGTGCTCGGTGCGGCCGCGACGGGAACTTCGCCCTTGGCTCCCCTCGCCGCCCGAGAGCCTCGCCCCCTCTTCGATGGCCAAACACTCTCCGGCTGGCACGCCGAGCCACGTTTGACCATCCCCCCCAACGACCAGCGTTTCGCTACGGTACCCTCCGGCCAACTGCGTCAAGCGGTGCATGACGCCTTCGCCGCGAATCCGCAGACGGCCAGGCGGGTTAAAAATCGGGGAGTGTGGAAGGTCGAGGACCATGCCATCCTTGGTGGTCAGCTCCCTGGGACGGAGGCGGGAGCCTATCTGATCAGTGACGACACTTTCGGCGACTTCGAACTTACCCTCGAAGCGAGACCGGATTTTCCGATTGATACCGGCGTCATGGTGCGGGCGCATGCCTTGGGCAGCATCGGCTTTCAAGTGCTCGTGGATCACCGTAAAAACGGTGTCATCGGCGGTATTTTCGGCAATAGTATCGGCAACTTCCGAGCGTATCCTTTCGTCGTCGACGGCGACGAGGAACCAGGTTTTCGCGTGACGAAAATCCGTCCCGGGATTGCGGATGGCCCGAACTGGAAGCCAGACTTCGCGGCGACCTTCGAAGATTTTCAGCAGGCTTGGCGTCCGAATGCGTGGAACAGCCTACGAATCCGCTGTATTGGCGAACTACCGCTCATCGAAACTTGGATCAATGATACGCCCATCGCAAAACTTGATACCGCCAAGCTTGCCGATCGGGTACCCGGCTATGACCCGCAAGCGATACTCGAACGCATCGGCCGTCGCGGACACATCGCCTTCGAAGTCCACGATAATGGCAAGAGCGGACGTAATCGTTGGGCGCCGGGGGCGGTTTGTCGGTGGCGAAATATCCGAATCGTGGAGTTTTGAAATGACGAACGATGGGAATCGAAAAGATCAAGGCCTCCCGAGTCGCTTCCAGCAGCGACGAACGTGGCAGTGCAATTTCTTCGGCCTATCGTTCTTGCTTGTCTGCTTGTCGACCGCCCGTTCTTCCTTGGCTGAAAGCGTTGATTTCACTCGAGACATCCGGCCCTTGCTTTCCGACCGTTGTTTCAAATGTCACGGGCCAAGCCTCCAGGAAAGCGATCTACGTCTTGACCAACGCGCCGACGCGTTGTCGGCCTTGAGTCCGGGTGAGCCGTCGAAGAGCGAGTTGCTCGCCCGAATCCATACCGAAGATGTCGCCCAGCAAATGCCGCCGCCCGGGAAGGCCAAGCCTCTTAGCGACGACGAAAAGGCCAAACTGCGTGCATGGATTGCCGCCGGCGCGCCTTATCAACAGCACTGGGCCTATGTGAAACCGCGCAGGTCGCCTGTACCCACGGGTGTGCAGCCCATCGATCACTTCGTCCGGACGAAGCTAGCTGAGGTAGAAATCCCCCCATCCCCGCCGGCATCCTTGGAAACGCTCTGCCGCCGGCTGCATTTGGACGTTATCGGTCTGCCGCCTTCGCCTGGAGACATCGAGCAGTTCATCGAATCGGCGAACCGCGATCGCCGAGCTGCTGTCGAAGCCCTGGTGGACCGACTGCTCGCCTCGCCGCGTTTCGGCGAAAAATGGGCGCGTCATTGGCTGGACCTTGCGCGGTACGGCGACAGCGCGGGCTACCAGCATGACGACGTCATGGCGTTATGGCCTTACCGTGACTGGGTTATTCAGGCATTCAACGCGGACATGCCCTTCGACCAGTTTACCATCGAGCAGATCGCCGGGGATCTTCTGCCGAAGGCCACCCTGGAACAGCGCATCGCCACCGGCTTTCATCGCGGTGCAACAGTCACACTTGGCGCAGATCAAAACGTGGATGAGCTTCGCGCCCAGCTTGTGTGGGACCGAGTCAACACTGTCGGCACCACCTGGCTGGCGACGTCGCTCGAATGCGCCCAGTGCCATACGCACAAGTTTGATCCGATTTCCATTGCGGATTACTACGCAATGTATGCCTACTTCAATTGCACTGTGCCGGAACTGACCAAGGAAACAGGTAGTCATTATTTCATTACCGGCGGCATTCTCGAGTTGCCCGATGAAGCGCAGCGCACGCAGCGAGCGAATGAAATCAAGGCCGAGATGCAAAGCGAGGTCGAGCAGATGCTGCGCGTCAAAGCCAGACTTGACGAAGCTCCACTTCGCCGTATCTACCGCGGCCCGGCCGCATCGCGCATGCCGGAGCGTCTTTACTACTATTTAACCGAAGAGCTGAAAGGACCTGGCCCGGAACCGATCCGCACCCATATTGCAACGCTGCGGAAACTCGGTCGGGAATTACTGGAGATGCTGCCGCCGCGTTCGCTAGTGCTGGAAGAAAGTTCAACTCCCCCCATCACCCGCATTTTACTTCGCGGCAATGTCCGCACGCCCGGTGAAGAAGTACGTCCCGGTGTCTTGAGCGCACTGCATCCCTTGCCGGTAGACTCGCCACCTAACCGCCTTGGCCTCGCCCAATGGCTGGTAAGCCCCGATAATCCGCTTACGGCCCGGGTCGTGATCAATCGTTGGTGGGCCGAATTATTTGGTCTGGGTCTGGTGACGACCAGCGAAGATTTTGGCCTGCAAGGCGAAGCCCCCTCGCACCCCGAGTTGCTGGACTGGCTGGCTCTCGAGTTGATGGACAGCGGTTGGCGGATGAAGCCCGTACTACGTCAGATTCTCCTGAGCGAGACCTACCAGCAGCGTAGCGTCCTTACCCCGGTACTGCTCGCCAAGGATCCGCAGAACCGCCTGCTGGCCCGCGGCTCCCGTCATCGTCTCGAGGCCGAACTTTTGCGCGATAACGCGTTAGCCATTGCCGGGCTACTGCACTACGAGCTTGGGGGTAAACCGGCCTTCGCCACCCCTGACGACGCACAGGCCACGGAGAGTCCTTTTAGTTGGCGTCGCAGCATTTACCTTCGCCAGCAGCGTGGTGATCCCTACGCCACCTTTATCACCTTCGATGCCCCTGACCGCTTTGTCTGCTCCCCCAAACGTCCTTCGACCAATACACCTCTACAGGCGCTAGCCTTACTGAATGAGCCTGTCTTTTTTGAAGCTGCCCGCGGGCTTGCGCGGCGCGTGGACCGCGACCTTCCCCACGCGCCCGTGGCGCAGCGGCTCTCCTATATGTTTCGGGTTTGTACGGCACGCTTTCCCAGCGATAGCGAGCGAGACATCCTGGGTGCGATTTTCGAACGGCTGAAACTCGAAAGCGCGGAAGACGGTGCCGCTTGGACGCTCCTGGCCAACGTCATGCTGAACCTAGATGAAACCCTTACCAAAGAATGAAGCCATGGGCCTTATTTGCATCGACCCGCAGCTAGCGGCAATGTTCGGGCGCCGGGAGTTTTTTCAGCGCAGCGCGATGGGCCTGGGCAGCATCGCGCTCGGTTCGCTCCTCAGTGCCAACCAGCGGGCAGTCGCCTCCTCGCCGCATTTTGCACCGCGGGCCAAGCGCGTTATTTTCCTACACATGACCGGTGGTCCATCGCATGTCGATTTATTTGATCCCAAGCCCCTGCTCAACAAGTTCGACGGCCAACCCGCTCCGGCCGAGTTGGTGAAGGGTATCGAGTTCGGGTTCATCAGCGGGAGGGAATCCTTGATGGGTTCCCCGTACAAATTTGCAAAGTACGGGAAGTGCGGGATGGAATTTTCCGACCAAGTACCTGAGCTCGCCGGTATCGCTGACGAACTGACTATGATTCGCGGCATGGTTACTGATGAGTTCAACCATGCTAACGCCCAACTTCTCCTCAGCACTGGTTTTCGTCGCGTCGGTCGTCCCGGACTAGGCGCTTGGCTCACCTATGGGCTCGGTACGGAAAATAGCGAGTTGCCCGGCTTCGTGGTGCTGGAAAACAGCACTGGCAAATCAAACAACGCTGGCACTGCGCTATGGTCCAACGGCTTTCTCCCCTCGAAGCATCAAGGGGTGATTTTCAGCGGTGGCCGAGACGCTGTCTCCAATATCGCCAACCCACTCGACATCACCGCCAGCCAACGCGCCGATAGCATCGCGGCCATCAACGCCCTCAACCAGGCACACCTGGCCGATGTGGGCGATCCCGAGATCGCCACCCGCATTGCACAGTATGAATTGGCCTTCCGTATGCAAACCAGTGTGCCTGATCTCATGGATATCTCCAAGGAATCACCGGCGACCCTCGAGATGTATGGCGCCGATCCTGCGCAACCGAGTTTCGCCAACAACTGCCTGCTGGCACGCCGACTCGTCGAGCGTGGCGTACGGATGGTGCAGGTTTTCTTCGGCAGTTGGGACGCTCATCAGCTAATTTACAACTCCATGCCCCGCTTGTGCCGCCAGATGGACCGCCCGTGCGCCGCTCTTATCCGTGATTTGAAGCAGCGCGGCCTCCTCGACGATACCATCGTCATCTGGGCTGGTGAGTTTGGTCGCACACCCATGGTGCAGGATATCTCGCCTGATGGCATGACCAACGCCAAGGGCCGCGACCACCATAAAGATGCCTTTACCGCGCTCGTCGCAGGCGGTGGTTTCAGGGCTGGGCTGATCCACGGTGAAACCGATGACCTCGGTTGCCGTGTCGTGCGCGATTCTGTCCACGTTCATGACTTGCAGGCTACCATTCTTCACCAACTGGGCCTCAACCATGAACAGCTCACCTACCGTTACCAGGGCCGTGATTTCCGCCTCACCGACGTCCATGGCAAAGTCATCACCAGCCTGCTCGCCTGAAGCCTGGGGGCGCTCGGAGTACCTCAGAACGCCGCGCTCGCCTCGCGTCCATCACGACATTCCAATCCTCTTCCGCGAAAGGAAGCTAATGAACCTAGCCATGATACTCCTGACCAAGGAGCGATTCTTTGCGGGCCGAGCCCCAACCGTCATCGTCAGCGGCATCCTTTTCCTCGGTTTTCTGGCGACTGGTGGTTGGAATCACGGCCTTGCCCAACCAACACCGGCTGCCCCGTCCCAACCCACCCGGTCGACCCCCACCACCGCTCCCCAACAAAGATA
>JBILTQ010000647.1:0-4892 GCA_044371435.1 Pirellulaceae bacterium
CTGTTGGTAGGTGCATTACAGGCCAGGGTGACGTTGCCGATGCCCGATATCTTGGTCCAGTTGCCGCTGCTGAACACGTCTCCTTGATAAACAACCCAGGCTTGATTGAGATCCTTTGAGGTTGTTGTTCCGTATTGGTTGCTATAGCGACCATCCGCTTGCTGAGGCAACTGGTTGTGGGCGACGCTCTGATCGGGATACCGCACACTCACGTTGAGACCGTCCACGTAGCAGCGATTGCTTCCGGAGCCCTGGATCCGCTGGCCACCGAATCTGGACGCGAAGTCTTTTTGGCTGCAGACGAAGGTCTTGCTTCCGAACCCATTCACTTGGGTGATGACGGGGCTTTGGGTGTTCACCGTGAGTCCGTCATAGTAGACGGTCCACGCATCTCCGTTCACCGTGAACGTTTGGCCTTCGGTAGCTGCCAACAGCGATCCGCCTGAGGGCTTGCTGGTGCTGTTCTGGACGGTGTAGTCGCGCGGGATGAAATAACAGGCCGAACGCGGCGGAGGGTTGCTTGCGAAATTCGCATCCGTGCAAGCGACGGATTGCCCCTTGAGATAATCCTTGGTGACGAACTTGTTTCCGGCACCGAAATAGACCCTGGAGTCGAGGTCAAGCGGCGCACATTGGGGAGGCCCTTGACGACACGGCAGGTTGGCGACGCACATCACGGGCGGGTTACACGGATAGGCTGTTGCGATTTGAGGAGTCTGAGGGACGTAGCAGCGCTTGAGCACGCCATTTGCGGGGTCTTTACCGAACCCAGCGACCGAACATGAGATCGCTTGCGGGCCCGTTCCCGTCATTTTCCTCCAACCTTTGTCGGGAGCTCCGTAGTAGACCACCCAGTCGCCCGTCAGCATGAACTGATTACCTTCAAGGTAATCAGTGTAGGAGGTGTTGTCAGAAAACGGCCCCTGGTTCGCGGGCACGTCGACGGCTTGGGTTTGTGACCAAGCGGGCATCGAGAGAAGCGCAGCGGAGCACAGGAGCAAAGATGTCAGACGACGAAGCATAACTACCTCCTCAAAAATTTGAATGTTCGGCAAGGCGGCTGCACCAGCGGCGAGGCGTGGAATAGCGACGCCCCCTGCCTGGCATACCTCATCACGGTCGCGGACTCTCGAACGCCCCGATGTCACAGGCCTTTTTGCGGCTGACCCCTCGCTGATCATTGCCGCTGACGGGCGACGCCCCGCAGACCGCCGGGTTTCCCCGGCCGATGGCCGGACTTCCAGTCGGCAGGGCCATGGTGTCCGTGGTGCCAGGGGCGTTGCTCTGAAGCGGACCCAGCGACACGGCAGTG
The DNA here is from genome assembly GCA_044371435.1 of Pirellulaceae bacterium. Classification (GTDB taxonomy): domain Bacteria; phylum Planctomycetota; class Planctomycetia; order Pirellulales; family Pirellulaceae; genus JAIYDQ01. The sequence continues at coordinate 1,313 of JBILTQ010000647.1, forward strand.
CTCAGGAGATCGTTGGGCCCGCCCCCGCAGGAGCCGTCGGAACTGAGATTGTTCCCACCCGATTGCAGCACGCCCCCTGACTGCGCCGCGCAGTTGTTGACCGGACTGCCGCCGAGCGTGCTGGCGGCGAGGATGCTGTTGGTCACGGACAGCGTGCCCGTGGTGAACAACGCGCCGCCGAACCCTACGTTGCCTGCCAAGGTGCTGTTCACGACGGTTCCGGATCCTGCCTCGACCGCGATCGCGCCGCCTCGATTGCTCGAGGTGTTTCCGTTGAACGTGCTGTTGGCGACGCTGAGCCGACCGTTGGCGTACACAAAGATGCCGGCGCCGTTCCCCCCGGACACATTGCCCACCACGGTACTGCCCGACACCTGCGCCGTGCCTCCGCTCACCGCGATACCGCCACCCCCGGAGGTGCCACTGCCCTGCGCCGCGGCATTGTTGCCGCTGATGGTGCTGTCGGTCACAGTCAGAGTGCCGTTCACGCTGCGCACACCGGCACCGAGGCCCTGTCGGGATGTGTTCCGCGCCACGGTCGTGTCGACCAGGGTGAGGGTCGCCGAATTGAGGATGCCGCCACCGTAATCGGCGACGCTGGCAGACACCATCGCGTGTGCCAGCGTCAGCGTCCCCGCGTTCAGGATCGCGCCGCCCAGACCAGAAGGAGCCGTCCCGCGGTACACGCCCCCGTTCCCCCGTTGGGCGGTGATGCCCGCAATGACGACGGTGCCCCGCTGCACGTTGAAGACGCGGGAGGCGTTGGCAGCGTCGATGACGGTGCGTGCGGCGTCACCGCCCCTGATGTCCATGTCCGCCGACACCACCAGCTCGCCATTCGTCAGCAGATATGTGCCTCCCGGGACGACCACCACACGGCGACCAGTGGCTCCGTTGGCGGCGGAGATGGCCTGCCGCAGCGAACAGTTGCCGGGTGTGCAGTTGGCGTCACCGACGGCCGTATCGGCAGTCGAGGTCACCATGACCCAGGACGCGCTTCCGGGGGCTACCGCCGGCACCACGTTTGGGATGACTTGCCCGGCGACGGCACCCTGGACGTCAACCGCGAACTGGGCGGTCGTCGTGGTCTCGTTCGCACCTGTGGCCGTGCAGGTCACGCGGGTGGTGCCGATGGGAAAGAGCGTCCCTGACGCAGGTGTGCAGACCGCTTCGGTCACGCTTGGTGCCGTTGTCGCGGCGGCAGTGGTTTGAGGGGAGGCTGCGGTGGCACCGAAACGCACGGTCCGTCCGGTGTTGGGAAACCCCACCAGCGGAAACGTCCCCAGGTCTTTCGCTATCAGCCCCCCGGTATCGCCGGCGGAGGCTCCCTCGATCACCACAGTCACGACGAGGGCTCGCGCCGCCAGCAGCGCAGCCTTGGCCTGACCGAACGCGGCGGTGATGTCCTCCGCCTCACTGGTCGTCAGGAAATCAGTGTTGTTCGTGATGCTCGTCTGGAGGCGCAGTGTGTAGCCTTTGTAGGGCTGAGACTGCATACTGAACTTCTCGAGATCTGCGGGCGACAGCGAGCCGCGATTGCTGTCATAGGTCGCAACATAGTCTGACTTGGCCGCCCGCGCCGCATCCCGCGCTGCAGCGTTCGTGGGATCGAAGAACGACTCGGGCTTCGAGTTCATGGTGGCTATTTCACCCGACAGTTGTGTTTTGCAGCCGGTGACGTCCTCGTCCGTGAGCGAGTTACCGACGCAACTTGCAGCTTGGGTGTAGATGTCCTTCCACAGGACACACGCCTTGCGCGGTCCCGCGTTGAGGATAGGTTGGCAGTTGAGCGAATTCGCTTCATTTTGGTAACGCGTGGTGAGCGACCTCTTCCGGTCATCGAGCGTCTGCTGCGCGGTCTGAGCCCACGCCGACGACGCCATAGCCGCGGCCATCACGACTGCGAAGAGAGCGGACTGAAAAAAGCGGGTCATGCGTACCTCTCGATCCGGTGGATAGCTCAACGGAATCTCGGGACTTGGCGATTCCGGCATGGATCACTGCTGCGGCTGGGCGGTCTGGCAGGCGGCGGTGATCGCCGTCTGGTTCCCCGAGGCCTGCGCCGCCATGCAGGCGTCGAGGTCGGACTTCGCCTTGCGCATGTTCTCGAGCGCCGTCATGTATTCGGTCTCGCTGTCGGCGGCGCCGCGGCGCAGCACGAACAGCGAGTTCACGGCGTTGAAGTAGGACTTGAGGATGGTCGCCGGCAGCTTGGCCGCGGTCTCGAGTTCGCTCGTGCTCTTCGGCGCAAAGGACACGAGCACGCCGTGGTGGAACTTGATCGCGCCGCTGACCGTGGCGAAGAGGCTGCGGTGGGTCTGCACGAAGAGCGTCGAGGCCCCGGTCGGGCTCAGCGCGATGTCCGACCAGACAGTCCGCGCGTCCGCTTCCTTGCCCGTACGGACATCGACCCGATAGGGGAGGTTCATGCGGAAGTAGAGGCCGTTGGTCGGACCGCGGTGATCGGTGTCGGTGCGAGCGCGCGCGTAGGTCGAGCGGGGCTGCTCGCTCCGATCGGACCCGAGCGCCGAGACGGTGATGTAGTAGCCGCAGAGCGTCGTGCCGCCGGAACGCGGCGACAGGATGGCGACATAGTCGCCGGGATCCTTGCAGCCGCCATCTCGGCCCGCCGCGACCACGAGCGATGCGGGTTGCGGAGTCGGGATCGAGGCCATCGCCTGCAGGATCTGCGGTTCGTAGGTGTAGGTGACCGATTGCAGCAGTCCTGCCTCGGATACCTTGATGGTGGCTTCGGTGGCGCCCAGGATGTTCTTCGGCACCGTGACGCTGTATCTCTCGGCGGCGTCGGGGAAATAGAGCGTATCCACCGCGAAGTCATGCAGCATGTCCGATCCGTTGGACGACACCGTCAAGGTCACCCGGATATCGCCGTTCGGAAGGTAGTAGCCGAGCCCCGGATCCAGCTTGCTATCCGTGTGGCGCTTGGACTCCAGCGCTGCACAGCCACTGAGCGGCAAAGCAAGCACTGCGATGAGCGGGAGACGGATAACCAAGCGCTGTTGATACACAGAAGCCTCCTAATTCAGGCCCAAGACCGCCCGCCTATCGCTGCCTATGCGAATAGGAACGTAACGCCGACGGCAGTTTACCTGACCGAACCGGCCTTATGTCAAACACGAGCTTGCTCCCCTGCCGCCATCAAGGGCGAGCGGCGCCGCAGCGCGATCCACAACGCCCTCGATGCCGACCGGGTGAGCCCGCTCGATGAGTTCTACGCCAGCCGAGCATGCAAAGCAGTCGGCCCAGCGGGCCGTTTCAATGCCGGAAAACCCTAAACCCCTCTGCTACTGAACAAGGGGGCACGACGCAGGTGCAATCTGTAGCGGATCAACTGCGGAAAACTCGCAGCTAAGCCTCCGGCGTTGGCTTCGGCGCTCTATTGAAGAAGCGTCCGCCGCGGCTCCGTCGCCAGCGCAGCAGTAGCCAGCCGAGCGGTACTGCAGGTCAAGCTCCGACATGGCGACGCGGGTGCGCATGACCGCGAGCGCTGACTGCACCGAGTCGATCTCGGATTGGACGCGCGCGAGTTCACGCTCCACTTCCAACAGGTCAGCGAGGC
>JBILTQ010000111.1:0-14840 GCA_044371435.1 Pirellulaceae bacterium
CTAACCGCGGATCAGCGGCTTCGATTTTCTCCCGACCCGAAAGGATTCAGCCTTGGCTGCTCCTCCGCTTCGATGGAACTCGGTTCCCAACCTGAGGGTTTGCTCGGTCGTGGCTTGGTGTCCCCCTCTTGCGGACCGCATCGTCACCTTCCTCGGTACCTGGGGTTGCTCTTCGCGCGGGTCCTAGCCGTGCGTGACTGGGCGGGCATCAGGCAGGACACCAGGCGAAGGTTTTGAAGTTGCAATTGGGGAGTGCATCACGGTCGAGATTCGCGTTTTCCGAAGTTTTCTAGTCGAAATCGAAATTGAACTCGACGAACCCGTACCGGGTACGAGTAACAATGCATTGAGTACGAGGAGGATGGAAAGCCCAAAATCGCACACCGTCAACGGGTGTCCGCGAGGAATCCCTCCATCTCAACTCGAAGCCTCAGCGAGGGATAGAGTCACCGGCCTCCTCCGCGTTGCGCGGGTTCGTGGCCGGCGATAGGCTATACTTATCGCAGCGCGACGTATCGAAGAGAGCCATCCGATAGGCTGGGAGGTAACCAAACCATGACAGGCGTGCAGAAGCTAGACAAGCGGCGGGCGGAGTCGGGGGAAGTCTCGATCGCCAACTATCTCATCCGTCGCCTGCAGGATTACGGGATTCGCGACTGCTTCGGCATCCCCGGCGATTATGTCCTCGCCTTCTATAGCCTGCTCGAAGAAAGCCCGATCCAGGTCATCGGTTGCACCCGCGAAGACTGTGCCGGGTTTGCCGCTGATGCCTACGCGCGTATCCATGGGATGGGAGCGGTCTGCGTCACCTACTGCGTCGGTGGGCTGAGCGTTTGCAACAGCATCGCCGGAGCCTTTGCCGAAAAATCCCCGGTCGTCATGCTCACCGGCTCCCCTGGGCTTGGCGAGCGGGTCAACAACCCGTTGCTGCACCACAAAGTTCGCGATTTCCATACCCAACTGGATGTCTTCGACAAGCTCTGCATCGCCTCGACCGAACTCAACGATCCCCTGATCGCCTTCAGCGAGATCGACCGCGTCCTCGATGCCTGCTATCGATTCAAGCGTCCGGTATACATCGACCTCCCGCGCGACATGGTGCATGTCGTGCCGGCTGTATCCCATGCTTATCGTCGCCCGTCAAGCGACCAGGACCTGCTGGCGATGGAGGAAGCGGTGCGAGAAACGCTGGAGCGATTAGCCGCCGCCCAGCGCCCGTTGATAATCGCCGGGGTGGAGATCCACCGTTTTGGATTGCAAGGGGCCGTCTTGCAGTTGGCGGAGGAGGCCGGCATCCCCATCGCCACCACCATCCTCGGCAAGAGCGTGGTCCGCGAAACGCATCCCCTATTTATCGGTCTGTATGAAGGCGCCTTGGGCCGAGAGGAGGTTACCAGGTATGTCGAAGACAGCGACTGTATCTTGCTGCTGGGAACCTTCATGACCGACATCAATCTCGGGATCTACACCGCCAAACTGGAGGTGAAGAACTGCATCTACGCCACCAGCGAACAATTGCAGATTTCCTACCACCATTTTCCGCGTGTGTCGTTGGAAGCGTTCATCGACAGATTGATTCAGGCCAAGCCGCAAGTGAAGCAGCGGCCGATCCCGGACGGGCTGCATGTCAAAGCCCCGCAGGCGCCGGCCATCGCCCCCGATGCGCCGCTCCGCATCAGCCGGATGATGGCCCACCTGAACGCCAAGCTCGACTCCAACACCATCGTCATCGCCGATATCGGCGATGCCTTGTTTGCCGCCACCGAGTTGGTGATCCACGATTCGACCGATTTCATCTCCCCCGCCTACTATACCTCGATGGGATTTTCCGTCCCGGCCGCCTTGGGAGCCTGCACCGCCCGGCCCGACGATCGGGTGGTGGTGATCTGCGGCGACGGGGCCTTTCAGATGACCGGGCAGGAGATGTCGTCGCTGATCCGTATGGGCTACGCCCCGATCCTGATTGTGCTGGATAACCATGGCTACGGGACCGAGCGGATGCTGCAGCGCGGCCAGTGGAAATATAACGAGATCCATCCGTGGCACTACCACGCCCTACCCACGATCTACGGCGGCGGTCGCGGTCATCGGGTGACCACCGAAGGCGAATTCTGCGAGGCCTTGCAGCAAGCCTGGAATGATCGGAGCCAGGTGCACCTGATCCATGCCCAGCTATTGGAGGGGGACGCCAGCCAAACCTTGACCCGTATGGCCGAACGCTTGGGAAAACGGGTCGAATAACGAGTAAAAAGGTGTCAGGCGATTAAAAAGGTGTCAGGACTCAATAGTGCGAAGCACCCTACGGGCCGGCGATTAAAAAGGTGTCAGGACTCAATAGTGCGAAGCACCCTACGGGCCGTACCGGCTATTGAGTCCTGACACCTTTTTACTCGGGGATCAACTCCAAACATACTAGCCGACGTTGACCGCGCAGGTAGAGCAACCCGTGCGACAGGACTGGAGGAGCCCAGGTCGGCGAGTCGAGCCAGGGGGCGTCGTCGGGGGCCAGCATACTTCCCAGGTCGACTTCGGTCACCAGTTCAAACTTCTCCGGATTCAGCCGGACCAGTTGCAGCAAGCCATGCTCTCCCAACACGACCAGGTGTCCGTCGACCGCCAGGCAGGTAGTTCGATCGCGATTGCGGTGGGTCCATTGCACCGCCCCATCCGTTAGCCGGATACAGCGAAAATCAGCGTCTGGCTCGTTGCGACCGCTGCAGCCATAGAGAAAATCCCCGTCGAGTACCGGCGTGGCCCAATGGGCCCGCATCGCCTGGTTGCGCTGCGGCTGGGGATCCGACCATCGCACCTGGAGTTTTCGGCCATCGAACTCCAACCAGGCGCTCCCCTTCTCATAGCATTCGGAGATAAAGATCCGGTTGCCGACAACCACCGGCCATGCCGCATTGACACTCTCCAGGAACGACGCCCGCCACGGGAAGAAAACCTCGCCGCTTCCGTCCCGCGGATCGAAGAGCAGCAGTCCTTCGCGGACCAAACTCAAGCACCAGGGCCGCCCGTCGATCGTGGCGATGACCGGCGCCGAGTAGCTGGCCAAGTACTGGCCGACCCGGTAGAGTTCGGCACCGCTGCGTTTGTCGAAAGCCACAAAGGCTGAACCGTTCGCTTTCACCAAATTCAAACGCCCCTCCGGCACTTGCTGCGATTCCGCCGGACTCCCGCCGACCATCACCAGCAGTTTGTCCTCGAAGACGCAGGGGGTCGAACCGACACCGAAAAAATTCTGGACCACCCCGTAGCGTTCATTGAGGTCGATTTTCCACAATTCCTCGCCGGTCGCCAGGGCCACGCACGCCAGCGTCCCGGCCACACCGTAGGCATAGACCCGATCCTCGTCGATGACCGGCGAACTCCGCGGGCCATTGTTGTAGCCGTACAGGTCCTGATAGCGGACCGGCGATTCCCACCGCCACAATTCCTCGCCGGATTCCGCATGATAACAGGTCAGCCGTTCCTGCTGGTCGAAACGATCCCACTGGACCGCTCGTCCCTTGGCCACCACCGCATTCCCATAGCCGGTCCCGGTGCGTTGGCTCCAGCGGATCGCCAACCGACCCTGATCCCAACCCTGCAGGATCCCTTTCTCCGGCGAATGCCCGTTCCCGTCAGGCCCCAACATTCTTGGCCAATCGCCCCCCGCCGACCTTGTCCACAAGGCAGGTACCGACAATGATTGCGAGTACGCAGGAGCGGGCAGCATGCATGCCAGGCAGATCAAGGCTCCCCCCAGGCTCCAGCCGCGTACCGCCCTCTGGCCGATCATCCGGTCAAGCATCAGGAAAGCGTTCATTTCGACGGTTCTCATCTATGCGGGATATCACGATACAACCGGGCCTGGTGATCCCAGCTCGCGAACTGGAAGTCAGCTTCGCCAGGAGCGGTGGTCCCGGGGGACAAAACGTCAACAAGGTCAGCTCCAAGGTTACCTTGCGGTGGGCATTTAGCCAAAGCCAAGTGCTGCCGCTGCCAGCCGCCGAGCGTCTTCGCGCCTTGGCGGCCAATCGCCTCTCCAACGATGGCTGGCTGCAGTTCTCAAGTCAAGCCAACCGCGACCAGCCGGCCAATTTACAAGCCTGCATCTTGAAGCTTCGGCAACTGGTCCTCCAAGCCCTCGTCTCCCCCAAGGCGCGGAAAGCTACCCGCCCCACCTTGGGCTCGAAGAATCGACGGATGGATGATAAAGCCAAGCGTGGACAAGTCAAAGCGGGCCGCCGCGCCGCCTGGGAATCCTGAACCGCGTGGCGACTCAAGCCAGCCGAGGCAGCCCCGTCCCAGGCGGCCGATCGGAACTGAGGCGAAGCTCCCAAGACCGATGCCCACAACACCTCGCCGACTCCCGATTCTTTGTGAAGCGACATTTGGATGGTATACTTCCCATCAAATAGAAAGATTGGTTATGGATGAAAAGCTTCCGGGTGATCCTCGGCCCAAGGCGTCTCGCAAGGCCGGGAACTCTGAACAAAATTTCGATCTCCTGATCCGCGAGTGGGCCTACGACCCGGCGACCTTGTCGGTGCGGATGGTGGCCGGCGATGATGGCCGCCCGGTCATTCAGATGCGGATCGATCTGGGGATCCTACAGATGGAAACGCAGGGACGGCCCGATGGGGCTACCCCTCAAGGCTTCAAGACCTACCTCGATTTGCTCCTGGATCTGGAACGCAACCAAGCCGAGTTCGAGATGGATGAAAGCCAATGTTTCGAAGCCGATCGCGAGTTTGTCCAGTACTACCATCGCCGCATCTCCTGGTTGCGGTTACAACGCTATCGCCGAGCGGTCGAGGATGCTGACCATACGCTGGCCCTGATGGATGTCTGCCGCGACCATTCGCCGGACGAGGAATGGACGATCAGCCACGAACAATACCGCCCCTTCGTCCTCTTCCATCGGACCCAAGCCGCGGCTTTGGCCGGTCTGGAAGAAAGCGGTCCCGACAAGGCCGTGGCCGAAATCGCCGCTGGCTTACAGGCGATCCGCGAAGTCTTCGCCGATAACGATGCGGAAGATCAGTTCGACGAAGACGAGATGGTGCAGCGACTGTTGGAACTGCGCGATTCGTTGCGGAAGGAATACACCGCCAACGATAGCCTCCGCGAACGCTTGGCCGAAGCGGTGGCCAGCGAAGAATACGAATTGGCAGCCCAACTGCGCGATGAAATCGCTCGCCGCACCGAGAACTAAATCGCGCCAGCCGTAGCGATTTTTCCTCCAGTAGCGGCTGTGCCGTGGCCGAAACCTTGGGAGAGCACGCTCATCGATCGGTCGGTGGAAGAAATCCACCCCGCGGAGGATGAGGCTAGCCAAAGGAAACGAGAAATGCTGCGTAAAGCTACATGGTTGACGCTGTTGACGCTAGGAAGCACCCTGCTGGGGAATTCGGCCGCCGAGGCCCAGCAAGCCCAAGGATTCGGCCAGCCCTGGGGTGGCAGCAACGCTGCCCGCGACTTCCCCCGCTTCCAACATTACCCCTACGTCTACTACCCGCAAAACTTCTACGGCAGCGAGTACTATCGCAGCGCCGATAGCCTCTACTACCGCTATCCACCCGAAATGCAAATCCCCGTCTACAACCGGAAGTGGGAGAACTTCTATCCCAAGCCGCGTCGCTACCACTGGGGTCACCACTTCATCACCGACGTTTTTTAAAGGGCTCGGGAAGCCGGTGGAATGGCGGTCGCAGTGACTGGCAGGTCGCGACACGCCAAGCCCTTCGGGCCTAAGAAAAAATTGGGGCCGTCTTACAAACCGGTGGCTCGCGCCCCGGGCTAACGTTGTGTCGGCCCTCCGGGCCTAAGGCACAGCGCGGATTCCCGATTTCGATATTCGATACCCGGCAGGGTCGGGAGGGTGCGGGCATGAGCCTGGACATACGGCGCAACCCGATTGTCTGCGCCGTCGGGTGTGGATATGCCTCTTCCGTTCTAGCCCGAACCCCGGCCCGGAGGGCCGGCATCACATCCACCGGGGCTGGAAGGTCCCGGAAACGATAGCCCGCCATCAACAACCCCGGCCCGGAGGGCCGGCACCCAGGCGTGACGAGGAATTGTATCGACCCTTCAGGCCTAAGGCACAGGTTTGGGGCTCGTGGCGAGGTTCATAACCCCTCACCCCCAACCCCTCTCCTCGAACGGGGCGAGGGGAGCAAGAGATGGGATGATCCGGGGGCGTAGAAAGCTGAGATAGCCACTTCGGTCAAAACCAGGTTCGGTCAAAACCAGGACCTCATCTGCGACAACCCGTCTTGTCGCCATCTAGTCTAGCCAGGACACCAGGCTCTCAGGGCCGGCATACTGTCAGCCAGGGCCGTGAGCCCCCGGAACCGATAGCCTCCAGCAACAACCCAGGCCCATCGGGGTGGCCAAGGAATGCGATGTTTTTGGGGAACTTCCGCCCATTTTCCGCCATCTGAGTCTCGGTTCATTTCGTTGACAGGGGGGCACCCCCAATTAGAATCGAATCTGGTGATCGCTCTCATCGGCCAAAAACCCTGACTTTTCAGGGGTTTAGCTCACCTCCTACGCATCCTTTTCCGGGGTGAGGTCCCAGCACCGGGGCCGCTCATCCTCGTTCATCTTGTTCCCTGGGGACGTCATGTCAAACTCCCGAAAAACCGGTCCGCACAAGGCTTCTCGCTGGTCTCAATGGTTCCAGAAACGATCCCAGCTTCGCCGGGAATTGCGGCGGCCGAATGTCGAGACGTTGGAAGAACGGCGGTTGATGGCGGCGGTCCCCTATTCGGATGGGTTGTACTATCCTTTGGCCGGTAAGAATGCCGCCTTCCTGCCGGGGAATATCTCTTATCAGGAGTATGTGCGGCGGGCCAATCTCACCAATGGTCTTTCCGGGGGTGGCGGCAGCAGTGGCGGCAACAGCTTCAGCGAACCGGACGGCCTGGCCCCGGTGATCGCCTTCAATACGATGGAGATCGAGCCCAACGATTTTCTCAGCAACGCCCAGTTGCTGCCGCTGGGGACGGTGCCTGGCAAGAGCCAGACGGTGACCGTGGCCGGGATTATGAGCCAGGTCGTCACCATCTTCGATGAGGATTACTATGCGGTCGACCTGAGGGCCGGCGATATTTTCGACGCGCGGGTTACCGGCGGTCTGACCACCTCCTTCGACCTCTCGTTGAACGATGCCTCCAATCGCACCTTGATCGCCTCGCGTTTGCCGTTCCCGGTCGGGACCCCAATCTACCCCGCCAACTCCCCGCTATCGACCGATGGGGCGGTGAACTTGTCGTATGTGATCCCGGCTTCGGGGCGTTACTACGTGCGAGTATCCGACGGCTTGGGACCCTACAACCTGCGGTTGCAGGCTTTCCGCAACACGATGGAGCAGCAAGGGGTGGGAACCAAGCAGATCGTTTTCGTCGACTTCGACGGGGCCACCATACGCGGTGACATCTATGGGATCCCTGGCACCTTGCGGATCCCCAGCCTCATCGACAGCCTCACCCCGTACGGGATCCGCCCGAGCGACATCGATCCGATCATCAACAAGGCCATGGCTCAGCTGCAGGAAGACTTCACCGGTTCGCTGCCGTCGCTGGCGCAGAACGGTTGGTATTCGGGCAGCGGTGTCCCCGGGCAGTTCGATATCGAATTCCGCAATAGCCGCGACCATGCCGACCCATGGGGCTTGCCGAATGTCACCCGTTACATCGTCGGCGGCGACCGCGACGATTACGGATTCTTGACCTATGGTGTTACCGAAAGCGTCGATGTCGGGAACTATGATCGCGAAGAGACCGCCATCTTCCAGGTCGAGGAGATCTTCAATCCCTTCAACGACTTGGCCATCGATATCGACCTGATCCCGCGGTCGCCGTCCTCGACCCTCAACGACCTGATCGGCCATGCCATCGGCTTCGTCGGTTCGCACGAACTGGGGCACGCCTTGGGGGGCTTCCACACCGATGCCACCAACCTGCTGATCCAGATCATGGATAGTGGGGGAGGACCGTTCGCGACCCAGCAGTTGTGGGGACTTGGTTTGGATGGCATCTATGGGACGGCGGATGACGTCGATATCGATTTCGGCACCGACCGCTATGAGCCGTTGGAGCTGCTGTTCCTTGGTCAGCAGGATTCGGCTGCTACCGTGGCTTTCGGCCTGTCGACCGGGACCCGCGGCGGTTTTGTGACCGGCCGGGTCTACAACGACCGCAATCGCGATGGGAATCCCGGCAGTGGCGAAGAAGGCTTGGGCAACCAGATTGTCTATGCCGACTACAACCGGAACGAGCTGTTGGATGCCGGCGAACCGCGGACATTGACCAATACCGATGGCAGTTATCGTCTGACGGTCGCTCCCGGTACCTGGAATGTCCGCAGCATCACCTATACCAACTGGCTGTTGACCGGTCAGACCTCGCGTTCGGTCACCGTCGGCCTGGACCAGACTGTCGCCAACATCAACTTCGGCCAGTACCTTCCCAATCAGTTCGTTTCCGGCTTCAAGTGGTCGGACACCAACGGCAACGGTATCCGCGACAACGGGGAACCGGGACTGGGTGGCTTGTGGGTTTATGTCGATCTCGACGGGGACGATCGGATCGATATCGGCGAGCCATCCGCCAAGACCAACGACGATGGCAGCTACAACCTCACCCCGCCCACCAGCGGTACCTTCGCCATCCGCGAGGTGGTACCGCCGGGTTATGTGCAGACGTATCCCAACGCGGCCGCCAACTTCGAGCATGTCGTGACCTTCAATGGAACGACGCCGCTGCGTGGGATCGACTTCGGCAACCTGCCGGCCCGCGATTATGGAGATGCACCTTCGCCGTATCCGACACTCGCCAGCAGCAACGGTCCGAGCCATGGATTCGATGGCAACCTGCGGTTGGGGGCCAACTTCGATTTTGAAGGGGATGGCCAGCCCAATGCTACCGCTCGCGGTGACGATGACGTGGGGCAGTTGGATACCAACCAGCAGGTGATCGATGACGAAGACGGCGTCGTCTTCATCAGCCCGATCGTGGCTAACAGCAGCCAGAACCGCGCGCGCATCAGTGTCTACAATGCCAGCAACTCGGTTTCCTACCTTAGCGGTTGGGTCGACTTCAATCGCGATGGTGACTGGAACGATGCCGGGGAAAAGATCCTTTCCGATGTGATCGTCAGCAGCAGCGGGCAGAACGACTATACCTTCACCGCTCCGGCCGGCGCCTTGCTGGGGACGACCTTTGCTCGCTTCCGCTTGTCGGCCACGGCAGGCTTGGGTGTGACCGGGCCGGCCAACAACGGTGAGGTCGAAGACTACGCGGTGACGGTTTACGATCGCGAGAAGTATGCCATCGACGACAGCTATACCGTCAACCGTAATTCGGTAGCCAACCTGCTCGATGTCCAGGCCAACGACTTCATGCGAACCGTCCCGGGCGAGAGCGCGTTGATTACCCGCGTCACCCAAGGTTCGGCCGGCGGCACCGTGACCACCGATGGCCAGGTAGTGCGTTACACGCCGCGTTCGGGTTTCACTGGCCTGGAAACCTTTACCTACACGGTGCTCACGTCGACCGGCAAGACCGATACCGCCAACGTGACGGTCAATACCATCTTCCGGCTGAATGATCCGTTGGCGGTCGATGATTCCTTCGATATCCCGACCAATTCGGTAGCGGTGCCTTTGAACGTGCTGGCCAATGATTTGGAGGGGATCACCGGGGCCCTGACCATCAGTTCGGTAACCAACCCCAGCCAAGGCGGGACGGTGGTCATCGGGCAAGGTGGCTTGAGTTTGCGGTACACCCCGCGGGCCAATTTCGCCGGGACTGAAACCTTCCGCTACACCGCCATCGATTCGGCCGGCAAGACGACCTCGGCCAATGTCACCATCCACCTGGTAGAAGGCGATCGCTTGGACGACGTCGTCGAGTTCTCGCTCAGCTTCACCGACCTGGCCGGCAATCCGATCTCGGCGGTGCCGCAAGGGGAAAAATTCAAGGTAGTAGTGAGCGTCGATGACCTACGGGCACCTGGCTTGCCCTCGGAGCCTGGAGTGTATGCCGCCTACCTCGACCTGCTGTACAACGCCGGGCTGGTAGCTACGGTTCCCGGCGCGACCGGCAGCGGTTTCGATTTCGATGTGACCTTCTTCTCCCCGTACACCAACGGCAAGTTGGGGACGGCAGGAACCCCGGGGGTCGTCTCCGAAGTCGGAGCCTTCGTCGGTAACACGACCGGTTTCAACGAACCCAACCCGCTGCGTTTAGCCGCCATCACTTTCGAAGCCCGGTCGGCGGGGATTGCCGAGTTCATTTCGGATCCGGCCAACCGCTCACCGCAGACGGATGTCGTGCTGTTCGACACGCCCAGCGGTCCGGTGCCAATGTCGCAGGTCCGCTATCGACGGGCTTCCCTCGAGGTCGTCCCGAACGGGGTCGAGTTCCCCTTCGCCGTCGACGATTCGCTACCGACACCGCTGCCGGCCAACTCGTTCCTCAACCCGATCGACGTGCTGCGGAACGATCGTCCCGGCACCAGTCCCCCGGTAAGCATCGTCTCGGTATCGTTGCCGGCGAATGGCCAGGCCTTCATCGATGATCGCGGGACCACCAGCACTAGCGACGACCGGGTTTTGTACTCGCCCAATCGCGACTTCCAAGGGACCGATCAGTTCAGCTACACCATCCGCGATTCGCGAGGTTTCAACTCCACCGCCAAGGTCACGGTGCAGGTCGGAACCAACACCGGCGATGATGTGGTGCAGTTCCGCCTGGAAGCCACCAACCTTTCCGGCCAGCCGATCGATCAGATCGGCGTCGGTCAGAAGTTCCAACTCCGTGGTTACGTGCAGCAGTTACAACCGTTGAACGGCGGCCAGTTGCAAGGTGTCTACGCGGCGTACCAGGATATCCTTTACGACTCGGCCTTGGTGTCGGTCACGCCGCTGAACTATGAAAGCATTTTCGGCTTCCGCGGCGTCAACCCGCCGGTGCCGGGCCGCGATTACCCGGTCGCCCCTTCGGGTGACCTGCGGATCCCAGGTTTGATCAACGAACTCGGCTCGGCCAGCAAGGAACTCGCCAACTCGACCAACCTCCCCGGCGGGGCCGAGAAGTTGCAGTTCATTATCGAGGTCACCGCCCTGACGGCCGGGACGGCGACCTTCCTCGGCGATCCCGCGGATATCAGCCCGCTTCATGATTCGCTGGTCTTCGATCCGGCGATCGCGTTGCTGCCAAATCAGATCCGCTACCTTACGGAGACGTTGACGATCGGCAATTCGATTGTCTCGGGCGAAGGCTTCACCAACCTCAACAACCGCTTCGACGTCAATAATGACGGAGCCGCGACCCCCATCGATGCCTTGATCATCATCAACAGCCTCAGCCGTGGCGGGACGCGGGCCTTGGCGGTCGATCCGAACGCGGAGGGCGAAGGCGGATCCAAGATGTTCATCGATGTCAACGGCGATGGTTTCCTGTCACCGATCGATGTCTTGCAGGTGATCAATGCCATCAACCGACCTGGCGAAGGTGAAGGCGAAGCCGCCCCGGCGGTAACCGAGGTCGCCGCGGAACTCGATAGTTCGCTCGAGCTGGCTGGTGCTATCGACCTGCTGGCCCAGGACATCCAGAAGCGACGTCGTTAAGCCAGCATCGCATCCACCGCGGTTCGAGGATGAACAGCGATCGGGGGCCCCCGGTCGCGGGTGTTTTTTGGGGTGCCAGAGGGTTCGGCCGCCTCCACCGGCCGCGATCGCATCCCGGGACCGCCCCCTGGGCGCGGTGGCCTGCTTCGCCATCTCGACGATCGTCGCCAGTAGCCGCCCGCCGACCGATCGCCGTCGGCCAGCCAAGTTGCGCGGGGTGACCGAGCCGTTGGCGAGGCAGGCCGGCCTTGTTGCCGGATTACAGGAAGGAGTTCAGCAGGTTGATGTATTGGAAAGCCATCCGCAGGATCAAGGCGATGATGAAGACGGCGATCAGGATCCAGATCGCCACGCCGCTGACGACGCTCAGCTGGCTCAAGGCTTGCTGGGCGCGGCGCGAGTATTCGGCGGTGAGCATTTCCAGCGATTCGGTTTCGTTCCCGCTGAGTTCGCCCACATCGACCCCTTGGATGAAGTCGCGAGGGAAGACTCCGGCTGCATCCAGGCTGGTGGCCAAGGACTGGCCTTGCTGGATATGCTCGAGGGCGACGGGCATACCCTGGAGGTAGTAATCGTTGCCGGTGCTGAGGAAGGCTTCGCGGACACTGCGGATCGCGTCCACCCCGGCATTGAGCAGCATCGAGAGGGTCATCGTCATCCGGGCCAGGGAGAGGTTGCTGACCACCGCCCCGAGGATCGGGAGGGGAAGGATGAGCGGGATCAGCCAGCGATGGCAAGCGAAGACGTTCTTCCAGACGCCGAGGACGACTAGACCGATCAGCGAGGCGATCAGGGCGAGGATGGCGAGGAAGATGAAGACGCCGCGGATACCGGACAAACCAAAACCGAGCGGATCGAAGTCGAGACCATCGGGGTTGGCAGGAATCAACCCGAGCAGGCCGATGACCAGGCAGACGACGGCGATGGCGATTCCCAGTTGGATCAAGGGCCAGGTGATCTGGCCGAGGAAATCACGGCGGGCCAACCTCAGCGACTGGTAGTGTTGGCTCAGGTGCTGGAAGATTCGATCCAGGCCGCCGGAGGTTTCCCCGGCCGAAACCATCTGCAGCAGCAGCGGTGGTAAGTAGGGGTCAGCCGAACGCAAGGCCTCCGCCAGACTTTCTCCTTGCGCGAGTCGTTCCCGCACCCCCTGCAGGTGGCGACGATGGCGGGTCGAACCTCGCTGCGATTCGTTGTCGAAGAGTTTGAGGATATCGACGCCGGAACGCAGTCCCAGCCCCATCCGTTGGCAGAAGGTTTCGAGTTCGTACAGCGAGATCCGCCCCCACCAGCTTGACCACCATGCCTGGGCGGTTGGGAACGCGGCGGGCGTCGATGCAGGCTGAGCCATGGAAGAACCTCGGAGCGGTAACGCGGCAAAAAATCAAGGCCGCCAGCGGCTGAAGAACCCGATCGGCGGTGCCCTCCATGGTAGTTTATTCTTCGATCGGGATGCGGTGATTGATGATTCGGCCACTGCCGATTTCTTCGCAGCGAAGCAAGAGATTCTGGCCGATGAGCTCTTGGCCATTGGCGACGGCGATCCGGCGGGTAACCCGGTCGTTGACACGCAGCAATTGGAATTTTTCGCGGCGGCGTCCGGGGATGACCAGGGAACAGTCAAAATTGGCCGGCTCCCCACCCAGATTCATCAATTCGATGTCCACGACCAGCCACCCGTTCGGATCGTTTTTCGTATGGGTCTCCATCCGGAAATCCTTCAGCCCGACCATCAATTCCCGATGCACGACGAAGCGGCGATAGGGATTGTCGTCGACATGGACCACCAGGTCGACCGATTCCTCATTTTGCCCGGCGTCGAATCGCAGCTTCATCGGAATTTGCACCGTCTCGGGACGCTGCAGCGGAAGGTGGAAGGAAGACTGCGACCTTTCATCCTGAAGCAGGTTGGGGGCGACCATCTCGATGGTGCCATGCACGTCGTGATCGTCGGGGTTAGCCAGTCGCACCCGCACCGGCTCGCTCAATCCAACCCGATTTTCGATCGTCGGGTTTTCAATCACTACCTGCTGTTGCCATTGGACCAGCAAACGATCGACATCGTAGACCAGGATGGGCCAAGAGCCGGTCGCGAGGAAGGTCGTCGGCACACCGCTGACCGGGCGTTCGGTGGTCGACAACGGACGGCCCCAGATATCGGTCGCCGACCAGCGGTCACCGAGGTAGACCCCGACCTCCTTTGGACGATCGGCGATCAGCAGCATCCGATCTTCCTTGCCGACTCGGAACATCGTTCCGACCGTT
Organism: Pirellulaceae bacterium; assembly: GCA_044371435.1. GTDB lineage: Bacteria > Planctomycetota > Planctomycetia > Pirellulales > Pirellulaceae > JAIYDQ01. The sequence goes on from JBILTQ010000111.1 coordinate 13,889, forward strand.
CGCTCGTCCAGCCGGACCGGGATAAAATCTTCGGCCTGGTTGAGGAAGCGGGTCAGGTGGATCAGCGGCAGGAGCAATTCCCGCGGCCCACCATCCGGTTCGAGGATACCGGCCGCCGGAGCTTGCGGGTCGGTGATCCAAGCGGTTTTCCATTGGTACTGGTGGAGGCTGACAAAGCGTTGTGCCAGATCGCGGACCCGATCGCCCAGCGAATATCGCGAGCGATCCAGCGGCTCGAGGGCCAACCAGGCTTCGCTGGGCTGAACCGTTTGGCTGCGGCTGAAGTTTTCCAGCTCGTCGCTCGTCAAGCCTGGCTCGGCGTACCAGTTCCAGCGGCTGATGGGCGTCATCGGTGGGAGCTGGCTGCCTTCGGGCGCGGGTTCGAGCACATTCCAGGGCATGGCCAGGCGGGCCTCAACTCCCGACGCTCGCATATGCCTGGCGACCGCTTCGGCATTTTCCCGCCACCGATCATGGTTTTGGAAGGCGTTCTCTTTGTCCCAACCCAACTGGTATTGGAAGAGATACAGCGAGGCCTTCCGCCAGATCGCTTCCAACATCGGCTCCCAGATGGCGGGATAGTCCAAGAGGGTTGCGATCGAACGCCCGTGGGACTCAGGGAATTTTTTCTGCAGCTCCGGGGCGGGAACATCCACGACCCCGACGCACTGGACCCCCTTGGCCGAGAGTTTTTCCGCCAGCCGACCGAGGGTCTGGTTGTCGCCGAAATTGGTATCTGCCAGCCATACCGAGAATTTAACGCCAGCCGGTTGAGCGATGTCCAGCAACTGCAGCAGCAGGTCGGGAGGCAGTGTCTTTCCCAAGCCCGGGACGCTCCAACCGATGCGGCTGTTGCCCCCCGTTGGTCCGCGGGGCAGGTCGGGGAGCACGACCAGGGTCGCATGACGGCGGTTTCGGCCGCCGCCACCCTGCAGTTCGGCTTGAAGTTGGT
>JBILTQ010000460.1:0-4052 GCA_044371435.1 Pirellulaceae bacterium
CGGAGGCTTGATCACCTCAACCATCCTGACACTGCTCGTTTTGCCCACCATCTACCATTGGTTCGAACCGAAGACGGTAACGCATGAATAACGACGCTCGGAATCGACCCTGGCGATCGGTTGATCCTTGCATTTTACTGCTGGCTAAAGGTCAAATCGCGAAGGCTGGCATCGCCGCTTCCATCGCGAACCTCATCCAACCCTCCGCTGAGGAGGTAACCGTCCAGCTTGGCTTGAGCCGCCCCCAGTTCGGCCTGCGCGAATAAATACTGCAGGTTCGAGTCGAAGTAAGTGCGACGAGCTACCAGCACCTGAAGGAAGTCCGTTTCGCCAGCGCGGTAGGCTTCTTCCGCTAACTCCAGGGAAGCCTGAGCGCTGGGAAGGATTTCTGCGTCGTACTGCTGGACCGCCGCCAGGGCGGCGTCGTACTCGCGCGAGACATTGGCAAGACGTGCCTGAATCGACTTCTCGATCCGCTGTGCCTCGAGGTAGGCACGGCAGACTTCCGCCCGCGCGGCGGCAATGTTGCCCTGGTTTTTATTGAAAAGCGGAATCGGCGCGCCGACCTGCACGTTCATCATTCCCGAGTCGGTCCCATTGTCCTTGCCCGCCCCCACCTGCAGGCTGAGGTTGGGGATAGCTTGCACCTCATGCCGCTGCAGGTTGGCCTGGGCCTGGGCGATGCGTGTCTGCGCAGCCACATACTCCGGACTCATGGAAATCAAGCTGGTAGCCAAGCCATTCCATTCCATCGCCTGGGCTTGCCGCGGCAACTCGCCTTGCAGGCGGCGTTGCGGCAACTCTTCTATTCCGGCCATCGCCGCCAGCTCGCGACGTAAAGCTTCCCACCGCACCTTGGCCTGTTTCAAGGCTAGATCGATTTCACTCTTCTGGACCTTGGCTTGATAGACATCGATCTTAGAGCCTTCCGAGGCCTGACGACGCAATTCAGCCAACTCGTATCCTTTATCGGTGACACTGCGGAAGCTGTCGATCAACTCGATCTGCTGCTGGGCCGCCAACGCCTCGTAGAACTTGATCCGGATGTCGGTCATTACCCGCTGGCGCTGGGCTTCCAATTCGAAGAGTTGCGAGCGCAAGGCCTCGTTGGAGACTCGGCGATTCAGCGCCAGCTTATCGGCGGTCACGAATTCCTGTTCGGCGAAGAGTAAATGCTGGTCGGTGCCTCGGTCCGCGAGTTGTTGCCCTTGATAGCCTAAGGTCGGATTGGCCCATAAACTAACCTGGGATCGGTATCCCGCCGCCTTCTGAGTGGTAGCCGTCAGTTCCTGAATCGACGGGTTACGGGTAAGGGCGATCGAGGTCAACTCTTCTAACGAGATCCCAGCCTCCAGCCCCGAAGCCATCGACACGGGCGAGGCCGTCACCGGCGACGAAGTTGCTTGCAACGTGGCTTCTCGAGCAATGCTTATCGTCGACGCCGGCTCTGCCCCCAAGGCATCGGCGACGACGACGCTTTCATGGGAGGCCAGCTTGTCGGCATGCGACGCCAAAGCCACGGAAGGGGAAGGGTTGGATTGCCCGGCCGCGGGAATGCCTACCTGGGCGATGCAAACCTCCGGCTCGACCGATGAGAACGGGGCGGCAGCAGCATCGGTCGCCATAGTTTCCAGGGGCATCTTTTCCAGGTAAGGGGCTCCCTCTGCGGCGATCGGTTCGCCTCGATGGACAGCACAGCCATCGGCAACCAGCAGGAGAAGGAAGCATGAGGCGAGGGCCGACGGTACCGGTCTCGCCCACCACCAGGCAACAAACTTTTTCCATCCACCGATTCTTGCGCTTGAAGGCCATGGTTGATGGCGAGTAGTTGAACGGGAAGCAAGAGCGTGCATCGGGCATTTCCTTACGACCATTTTTCGGGATCGTCGGCGGCGACATCGGCTATGCGCCGCTGCAGCTCGGAGACTTCCACGATTTGCCTGGCGAGAACGCAAGCGCAGGTTTCCCTCAACGACGACTGGTAATGCTCTTCGACCGGCTTCCAGGGAGTGAATCACCCTTCTTGTTGGCCAGTCGCCGATTCGCGGGTGAGCTGGCGACAGGGCTTGGCCAATCCTTAGAATTCACGATCGGCAGAGCTAGCACAAGAGACCCTTTCCGACGCCCGGCCAAGAGGATCCTTTCGCTCGCTAAGAGCGATGCTTGGCTAGCAAAGACTGCAGGTCAAGGATCAGCCGCGGGCGTCAGGCGAGATGGATGAGGCGAAGCTCAGGAAGGAATTTCCGGTGGCGTAGCGATGAAGCCTTCGCGCATCAAGGCGTGGGTCATCTCCCGCGCGCGACGAATGGTCTCGGTCGCAAGATCGAGCACCTCGCTGTAGCTCAAGCTGCGTCTAGCTACCTGTTGGGCTTGTGCTTCCATGGCGGTAGCTGCAGCGATCCGGGGATAGATTTCCCATTCATCCATCCGCGGAACAATGCGTTCTTCGTGCAACTCGCTTCCAGTAGCAACCGCGAGTTCCTGCGCAGCTGCCAAGGCCATCTCATCGGTGATGGTGGTCGCTTGGATGTCCAAGGCCCCGCGAAAAATCCCGGGAAAGCCGAGCGAGTTATTCACCTGGTTCGGAAAATCACCGCGGCCAGTGGCGACGATCCGAGCCCCGGCCTGCTTGGCTTCCCAGGGCCAAATTTCCGGGATGGGGTTGGCACATGCGAAGACGATGGGATCCTTGGCCATCTGCGCGATCCACTCCGGGCGAATCACCTGTGGTCCCGAAGCCGCAAAAGCGATGCAGGCATCGGCGTGACGCAGCGCGGCTTCGATCCCACCGCGGATTTGCTCACCATTGCTTTGGCAGCAAATCTCCCATTTATCCCAACACCAGTCTTGCCCCTGCTCAAGATCCGCGCGGCCGCGGTACAGAATCCCCTGACGGTCGCAAGCAACGATAGCATGAGGGTTGACGCCGCTGGCCAAAAGCAAGCGGTAAAAGGCCACGTTGGCCGCGCCGATCCCGATCAGCGCGATCCGTATGCTGTCCAGGTTCTTGCCGACCACCTTCAGCGCGTTGATCAAGGCGGCCAGCGTCACCGTGGCTGTCCCCTGCTGGTCGTCATGCCACACCGGGATGCTTAGCGACTCGCGCAAGCGATCGAGAACAGCGAAGCATTTGGGCTGCGAGATATCCTCGAGATTGATCCCGCCGAAAGAAGGTTCGAGGATTTGAACCGTGCGAACCAACTCCTCGGGATCTTTTGTCCGCAGGCAGAGCGGGAAGGCATCCACGCCGCCCAGGTACTTGAACAACAGCGCCTTGCCCTCCATCACCGGCATCCCGGCTTCCGGACCGATGTCCCCCAAACCCAAGACACGGGTCCCATCCGAGATCACGGCAATGGAATTGGCCCGGTTGGTGAAGTCGTAGGAGCAAGCCGGATTCGCCTCAATCGCCTTACAGACGGCGGCAACCCCTGGCGTATACCAGATCGAGAAATCGGCGAAGTCACGAATCGGACATTTCGGGACCAGCTGTACTTTGCCCCGATAAATGGGATGCAACCGCAGCGCCTCCTCCGAGGACTGCATGGCCTGCCTGGCTAATTCGTCGTTGGTAGGAATACCTGCTATCCTCCAGCCCAAAGCATCGAAGCGTTCCGCGGCGAGCCCTCTGCAGGAGGCTCGCCTCCTGCCAACTGCCTCGCTACCGCGATGGATTGTATACCACGTGCCCGCCGCATCGTAGGCCAGACCGCACCGATGCCAGTACCGCTGAAAATGCGGTTGACAGAAGTTGCTTCCCTGATGCATGATCCTCCAGTGCCTTCCGTCGACCTGCCTCCTTTGTGACACAGGCTCGGTATTTGCCTGTCGCAGTCCCGCCCCCATTGCCGATGCCGCGTACCTTCGCCCCAACTTGCCCGGAATCGTGGTGAACAGCCCCCGATGAATGTCGTTGATTCTTTGCCAGCAGATCCTGTAGCAAGCCAAACAGCGACCAGCCGTCTTCGGTTGGGCCGCATGGTGTCCCAAGGTCGGTTTGACGCAACCGAGCCAACCGTCCCCACCCCGCCCCCCCCCCAAATTTGCCAAAA
>JBILTQ010000291.1:0-7223 GCA_044371435.1 Pirellulaceae bacterium
AGCTTTTTTAACGACCACCCACCGCCGCTCGACATTTCCCTCAATCGCCCAGGCAAAAGGCTGAAAGAGACTTGACCAACCCTCGAGCAGGGTCCAAAGTAGTGTCCCATGCGATGCCCCTATTGCCAGCACGATAACGACAGCGTCCGGGACTCCCGCGTGGTCGAAGATGGGAAAGCTATCCGTCGCCGTCGCTTCTGCAATTCCTGCCGCCGTCGCTTCACCACCATGGAACGCCCCTCCGGCACCTTCCATGTCATCAAAAAGAACGGGGAACGCGAACCTTACTCGCGAGCCAAGCTGGAACGCGGTTTGGAATTGGCCTGCTGGAAACGAAAAATCAGCGCTGACCAGCGGACCCAATTGGTGGAAGCTATCGAGGCCCAGTTGCAGGAAGAGTTCGACTTGGAGGTGGAGAGCCGAGTCATCGGCCAACGCTGCATGGAGCACCTCGAAAAGGTCGATCAGGTTGCCTACGTCCGCTTTGCCAGCGTCTACCGCGAATTCACGGATGTCCGCGATTTCGTCGAAGAGTTGCAGCCGATGTTGAACCGCCACCCACCGAACGGAGCCGGTCGCGAGTAAGGTTCAAGCAAGCCTGAGAACACGGGCCCCCTACCGCCGCCCACCCCTTCCCAAACCCCGCATTCCACCCAAACCGCGTATCCATGATCTCGCCTCCATGGCCTTGCGAGCGAACTCCTCCGAGTCGACGGGTGTTTGGCGAACGCTGTCGCTGCAGCCCGCGCCCGGTCGGGGCCACGCTTTGGCTGCCCGCCTCAACGGATGGCGCTCTTGTGGTGAGCGGCGATATTTGAAACAAGGGGCTTCGAGTCGAGGAGTAAGCTTCCTTTTTGCCGCGAGCCTTGGTCATGCGACCAACGAATTCCGACCCCGATCGTCGCCCCCACCGCCGCATAGCTTTGGCTATGCTAGCGACGCTCAGCCTGGCCGGTTGCAAGAAGATGCTGCTGTGGTCGGTGCCCGGGGCCGGTCCCATGCTGGCCATGCCCGGCCGAGGCCTCCCCTTCCTCGGACCACCCCGCGCCCCGCTCGATGGTTCGGTACCGGTCCGCAATCCCGTGCCACTCGCCGAACAAGATCCCGAGTTCATCTGGCTGCAGATCGTCGATACGGTCGACGATTATTTCAAGATCAAGTCGGAACAACGATTTCGCCGCGATGCGGAGCAATGGTTGGAAGGACGCATCGAAACCTTTCCCGAGATCGGGGCGACCTTCTACGAACCGTGGCGCAAGGATGCCGTGCATGGTTTCCAACGCTGGCAAAGTAACTTCCAGACGATTCGCCGTACCTGCTATATCCGGGTGACCCCGATGGAGACTGGCTACTGGATGTTCGTCGAGGTCATCAAGGAACTCGAGGATGTCGACCGTTCGCTCTCCTCCGGCGAAGGCTCGGCCAGCGTCCGGCACGATGGAACGGTGGTACGAGCGGACAGTCAGGTTCAAGGTCTGCCGGTAACTTTGGGCTGGATTCGCCAAGAAAACGATACCGACTTGGAACAACGGATCCTCCGCGAGGTGTTGGGACGCGTCAGCGAAGTTACCCCGCCGAAGAAAAAGCTCCTGCATCACGACCAACCATGACTCCAGGGCCAGCCGCATCCCGCTGGCCATCGATGGACTCGATTTACTCGCACACTTCGCGAACCGGGCAAGACGGCGGCGTTGACGGGCCAAATCGCTGCAAAAGAGAGGGAACGCTCAGCCTGTCGCGACCGTTGGCCCGCCCCCGGCTGACTTTTGCACGGATACGCATATCCGCCTGGCTGTGTTCACGGTTCGTAGGCCAATTCGACCAGTTTCATGCTCATCGCATGCAACATCAGCTTGGCGTCGCAGGAAGGGAGGTGAGGCGAGAAGGCTTGCCAGGCCTGGCGGATCATCGTTTGAGCCACCTGCCGGCTTTCCTCCAAAGCCCCGGAAGCGATCACCAGGTCGATCCCTTCCTCCAGCGCGAGGGACTGCGAGCGCAGCTCGGGATTCGTCAGTATTTCTTCGAGGCGGCGACTCTGTGCCTGTTCCAGGCGTTGCAGGGCCTTCACGATAACGTAGGTCGGCTTCCCATTGGCGAGATCCTCGCCGGTAACCTTCGTCCATTCGGGATCGCGACTGAAGTTGTGGACGTCGTCGATGATCTGATAAGCCACTCCCAGCCCTTCGGCAAAGTCGCCCCCAGCCGTCGCGGCCGCATCGGAAAGATCGGCGATGACCGCCACGATGCCGGCGATGGCTTTGAGGGCCGCTCCCGTCTTGAAGGCGTACATCTGGAGGATTTTCTCCTCCGGATGGTCAGCCAACCAGCTTCTCAACTGTCCGGAAAAGAGATGACGCGACCAGTAGATATCGGTGGCCTGCCCGAGATGGGCCGCGACGAAGGCTCGTTCTTTGATCTCCGATATCCGGCGGCGCTGGTCGTCAGCGAGCAGGGGATGGTCGATGACCGCCAGGCCAGGGAGAGCATACAAGGTATTACCGGCATTGAGAGCTACGTCGAGTCCATAGCGCAGGTGAAGGCAAGTATCGCCGCGCCGCAGCCGTGAGTCATCTTCGATGTCGTCGATGATCAAAGCCCCGGCATGGATCAGCTCGGAAATCGCGCAGAGCATCGCTTCGTAGGGCTCCGCCGTGATTTGAAAGGACTCCAACAGCAGCCAACCGAAGATCGGCCGCCAGCGTTTACCGCTGCGATCGATCAGATCCCAAACTGGTCGACTGATACATTCGCGGAAAGCAGCCAGCTCGTAACGCCAGCGCGGTGGACCGGCGAAACGGATCAGATCCGCCTCCGTCGGCGAGCGCGGGAGAAACTCCTCGAGCCGACGATCGATCCGCTGCCCGAAGCGGGCCAGATGATCGTGAAAATCGAAGAGGTAGCCATAGCCATGGAACTCGCCGCGAGCGCGGCCTTCGACCCTTTCATCGCCAACCCCCCCTGTAACTCGCCCAGCTCCCTCCCAGACCGCCCGCATCGGACCGAAGGCTGCCAGTTCCTGATCATCGCACATCGGCTCAAAAAGAAAGGTGGCTTCGCATTCAGGGATTTCGATCTTCCAAGCGACCGGATAGACGATCTGCGTCCGCGGGCTTTGCCAAGTCCGCAGCGGCGTTAGCTTCACCCGATGTACTGTCTGGCTGCCACCGTCTGTTCGGCGGCAGGTGGCGTGGGTGGCGACCGGCTGATGGGTCTTGGCATCCCAATGGCTCATCACCAGCCACTCGGAACCATCGGATAGCGAAAGGCCGAACCAGTCCCACCCCAGCCATCGCCGATGTTCCGGTTGGTAGAACCAATCGGTGTTCCCCCATTGATGATCGACCCAGACTTCTCCCGACACCCGGACGCCGGACCGGGTGGTGCCGCGCAATCGCGAGCGAGGATAACACCGGTATTGCATCCCCGGCCCCAACGCCTCCGACAGTCCCTCCGCGTCGATCGGCAACAGCGCATCCAGCTCGATTTCGACGTCGAGGGCCTCGCCTTCCCCCGGTGGCTCCCAAGACAGTCGATAACCTTGCGGCAAGCGCTGCATGCGAAAACTCTCCCAGACGATCTCCCAAGGTGCCGGAACCAGCACCGCCGGCGGCGGCTTCAGCTGCAACGGCGCTGGCGGCCCGTGATGCGACAACTCGTAAACCAAAGCCTGCTGGATCCATGGATCCAGTTGCTCGGCGGGGGTCGACAAGCGATGGATGGCTTGCCGCACCGCCGTCCCATCGATCCAACTGCAAGCATGGTGCGAGGCTTTCGCTTCGGGACCAAGGTTCGCGATAAGCAATTGAAAGGATGGTTCGTGGTCAAGACGGTCTTCGAGCTGGGAACGAAACAAGCTGAGCATGAAATCGTGTCGGACGGCGGCCTCGGTTTGATAGAAACCTTGGAAGAACCACCAGGTGATCGGGCTGTCCTGCGGCGCATCCGCCGCGGTCGCGGAGCCGGAAGGGGACAGCGGTGAAGCGAGGCGCGAACGGAGGTCGTTCATGGTGCTGGTTTATTCCCACCCTGCATGGCTTTAGGTTCAAAAAACAGGAGCTTAGCCATCCAGCGAAACAAGCTGCAGTCGATGCCCGCTCTTCGAATCTGCCCGCTTTCCTGCTCCAGCATCGCCTTCGTTCAAAGTCGGTTATATTCTAGGCGATCTTTGCGGCAGGAAGCGAGCCAAATCGCCGGTCCCTGAAAGAATTCGAAGGCGTTTGAAGATAGTACAAGCACCGACGAAGTGACAGGGCCCCTCGGTGTAGCCTGCTCCAAGCCAGCCGGTCGGCTCCACGTCACGGCCGGTGAATCCTGCCGCGAAGCTGACCGTCCGAAACCTTCATCCCCTGGTTGCCGCATGACCGACCTTGTCGCTTCCAAACCGGTACTCCGCGCGAGCCACCTCACCAAGATCTACGGACGTAACGGAATCGCGGTCGAAGCCCTGCGGGGTATCGACTGCATGGCGAGTTCGGGCGAGTTGGTGGCTATCATGGGTCCGAGTGGTTCCGGTAAGAGCACCTTGCTGTATTGTCTGAGCGGGGTCGACGCCCCGACCTCGGGGAAAGTCTGGATCGATGACGAGGAACTGACGGCGATGGACGATGAGGAACGCACGATCCTGCGTCGCCGCAAGATCGGCTTTGTCTTCCAAGCCTTCAACCTCCTGCCGCACCTCAACGTTTTGGACAACGTGACCCTGCCGCTGGTACTGGAAGGTATCCCATCGACGGCAGCAGCCCAGCGAGCCCGTCCCTGGATCGAACTGGTTCACATGATGCATCGACTCGACCATCGTCCAGCGGAGTTATCGGGGGGTGAGCAGCAGCGAGTCGCGATCGCCCGGGCGTTGGTGACAGGCCCGTCGGTCCTTTTCGCCGATGAACCGACCGGCAATCTGGACACGGCCCACGGCGAGCAGGTAATCGGCTTGATTCGTTCGCTGGTCGATGACCACCGGCAGACGGTGATGCTGGTAACGCATGATCCGCAAATCGCCCAGCGAGCGGATCGCGTCCTGGTCCTGCTGGACGGTCGCCTGCATTTCGATGGCCCGGCAGCCGAGTACGACAGCTGGTCCGGCTTGCTGAAGAGGCCGCGCGGATGATGTTACCCTGGCGATTTTGTTGGCAGAGCATGACCGCCCGCCCCAACCGCATGCTGCTGACTTTGCTGGGCATCGCCTTGGGTGTTGCGGCTGTCGTCAGCGTCCTGCATACGACGCTGGCCATTCGCCGCCACTTTACTGCCCTCGAGCAACTGGTCGGTTCGAAAGCGGCCCTGGAGATTGTAGGCAGCGATGGCGATTTCTTCCCGCTGGCCGACCTGCCGGAATTGCAAACGGTGGTGCCAGGCCTCCAGACCGCGGTTCCTTTAGCCCGCCGCTACACCCACCTCTTTGTTTCCGACCAGAAAATCGCTATCGCCCATATCGGTACGCACCTCGCCGCCTTGCGCGAGATTCGCGATGTCCGTTTTGCCGAAGGCCAACCAGTCGAGCCGGGGATGGAAGGGGAAGAGGTCCTCATGGCCCTTCCCTTAGCGCGAGCTTTGAACATCCAAGCGGGTGATACCATTCGGATCCTGACGCGTTTGCGCCTCCGACCGGTGGAATTACGTGTGGTTGGCTTGCTCGAGTTTCCTGGACCGACCGGAGCTGAATATGCCCAAGCGGTCTTCATGGAGTTACCGGAGATGCTCCGGTTATGGAGGATGAATCAAGTCCATGCGGTGGAGTTGGTCGTCGATCCCTCCGCATCGCTCCCGCGGCTACAGTCAGCTATCGCCAGCCATTTACCCACATCCTTGAGCGTCCGGCCGAAGTCCAGCCCCATCGGGATCAGCGAGTCGATGCACCATGCAGTCAATGCCGGTTTAAATACCTCGGCCAGTCTTTCGGTGGTCACCGCCCTGTTCATCGTGCTCAATACGTTCCTGATGAGCGTCACCGAACGGCAACGTCAACTGGCGGTGATGCGGATCGTCGGGGCCACGGAGCGGCAAGTCCGCCACCTGCTTTATCAAGAAGCCATGCTCTACGCCCTGATCGGCACCTGCCTTGGCTTGGTGCTGGGGATCGGCGGCGGTTACCTGCTCGGGCTGGCCATGCAATGGATGTTTCGCACCCACATCGCCTTCATTCCCAACTTTCCTGCCCTCCTCATCGGCGCGATCTTTGGACCGTGGATCACCGGGGTGGCGGTTATCCTGGCGGCCAGGAAGATCGGAACGCGGTCGCCGCTGGCGACCTTGCAGGGGGTCACCCTCCAGCAGTCGCAACGCTACTCGCGATGGCTGGTGCTGGTCGGGGTCCTCGCGGTCTTTCTCAGTTTGAGCGCCAGTTACTTTTTCATCCATGGCTATGGAACGGTCTTGGCGGGAATCATCGCCATGAACGTATTGCTGGTCGGTTTCGTGATGCTGGTTCCCGCCTGCTTGCCGCTGGTATCGTCAAGTATCTGCCGCTACCTTGGCCGGTGGTTACCGGTCGAAGCCGAGATGGCCCACCAACAAATCGTCGGCTATACCTCGCGCAGCACGCTGACGGTGGGAGTCCTGTTCGTCGTGACCTGCACCGCTATCGGCATCAATGCCACCATCCGCGACATCACCACCGACATCGAACGATGGCTTCGCCGTTCCTTCAGCGCGGACTTCATCGTCAGTTCCATCTTCCCCAGCCCGGAAAACGCCGCCGTCAATGCCTTGCCCAAGGATGTGATCGACGAACTCAGCACCGCGGCGGGGGCGGCCGGCGTCGAGAAGCTCAACTATGTTCCGATCCGGATCGCTGATGTGCCGGTGACGTTGATCGTCCGTGAACTGACTGCAGTTGGGGAATTGCCGGTGGAGCTGGTCGAAGGCGAAGCCGACGCGGCCCAGCGGCAACTGGCCGCCGGCGATCTACTCCTGGGCAACGTTGCTGCCCATCGCTTGAAGCTGCGGGTCGGCGATGAAGTCGAATTCGTTTGGGGGGAACGCACCTTCCGGCAACGCATCGCCGGCATCATGAACGAGTATGTCTCGGCCGGACAAGCAGCCATGATCGACCGCTTGGCCTTCCAACAAGTAGCCCCCTTGGAGGCTACCCAAGTCTTGTTGATTCGCGCCCAGCCAGGGAACGAAGCCTTGTTGTCCGAACAACTACAAGGCATTGCCCTTCGCCATGGTCTCTACTTTCAGGCCTTTGCTGAATTCCGCCAGGAAGTTCAATTCATGCTGGC
>JBILTQ010000388.1:0-5181 GCA_044371435.1 Pirellulaceae bacterium
TGGTGGCCGTATCGAGGTAGTGCGCCATGTCCCCCGTCTCGCCCAGGTAGAAAGGCTGGGTCGGGTGACAGCCGGTCAAGGCGATCAGTCCGACTTGGAGCAGGGCGATGGGCCGTAGGAAGTGGTTACGCATGAACGAGGATTTCCGGCGAAGTTACCGGCTGGGCACCCCTACGCTTCCACCCGCCCATGATCCTTGAGAGACCGCAGGCGTCGAGCAGAGGCGAGCTTGGATGCTGCCGAATGAATTACCGATCCCCCCAAACATGCGGACGACAGGCAGGCTCCCCGAATGGAATCGGGAGGCCGCTATCGGCTGCACTAGAGTTATCGACCTCCCGCGCCGCAAACTTCGCGAAATCGGAAAAACTTGCCAACTTTCTCTAGACCTTAGCCAGCAAACCTAATCCTGGCGTCCCGAAGCCCAGCGTTCCGGTAAACGGGACAGTTTGGTGAAGCGGCTCGGACTCGGTCCACGTGCGATGGCTGACTTCCTAGGGGCAGCCTGAGTGGATTTCGTGGAAAACGCGGGCCATGCTGCTCCTCGCCGCGAACCCGGGCCCAACGGCAGCTCTCCTTGATCGCGAGGTAGAGTGTTCGGCGGCTGGCCGGCAGCAGAAGCGAAGCGGCCATAGTTTTCTTCCCCTCATCCCTTCCTATAATGGGAATTCGGGTTCCGGAAGCCGCGGCCCGTCAACTTATTTCGAAACTGAAATAAGTGTGGGTCGGGTCGTTCTTGCCCGGTCGCTTCGTTCAGGCTGAGCGTATTGCACCCTAAGTAAAGGATCTGTCACCCGCAGTGCCAACCAGGAATCTTGATCAGGGGAGTCGAGGCGAAGCTTGCATCCTCGCCCGAATGCTGACTTCCCAGGACAGCGTCACCGAACAACCGCTCGAGGAACTCGCGGGTTTAGCGGAGACGGCCAACGCCACCGTCGTCGCTGGCGTCGTCCAGCGCCGCGATCACCCCGATCAAACCACGTATTTGGGGAAGGGGAAGATCCACGAACTCCAGGAGTTGGTGAAGCTGCACGATGCGGACATGGTGATCTTCGATAACGACTTGTCCCCTTCCCAGACACGCAATTTGGAGAAGGCCTTGGGGGTGAAGGTACTCGACCGCAGCGAGCTGATCCTCGATATCTTTGCGAGCAATGCGCGGACCTACGAAGCTCGGCTGGCGGTCGAGCTGGCGCAGCTGGAGTATTCGCTGCCGCGGTTGAAGCGGATGTGGACCCACCTCTCGCGTCAAACGATGGGGGTTGGGATGCGTGGGCCGGGTGAGAAGCAACTCGAAGTGGACCGGCGGCTGGCGGAGAAGCGGATCCATGAATTGAAGCAGGAACTACAGAAGATCGAACGCCGCAAGGAACGCGAGGTCGCTTCCCGCGAGTCGATGACCGTCTCTTTAGTCGGCTATACGAATGCCGGCAAAAGCACCCTGATGAACGCCTTGACCAACGCTGGGGTCGAGGCGGTCGATAAGCTTTTCGCCACCCTGGATACACGCACCCGGCGCTGGATGCTACCTGGGTGGGGACCGGTCCTGCTGAGCGATACCGTCGGTTTCATCCGCGACCTGCCACACCATCTGATCGCTTCCTTCCGCGCCACCCTCGAAGAAACGCGGCAAGCCGATTTGCTGCTGCATGTTGCCGACGCTAGCAATCCGGCGGTGCTCGACCAGATCTCGTCGGTTTACAAAGTCCTTCGCGAGTTGGGGATCGACGAGAAGGATACGCTGCTGGTGCTCAACAAGATCGATCGCCCCGGGGCGAAGGAACGCATCGAGCTGATCCAAGCCCGCTATCCGAATGCTATCCCGATCAGCGCTCAGACGCGCGAGGGGTTTGCGGCGATGTCGATGGCCGTTTCCAAGGCGCTGACCCATGGCTTTGTCGAACTCGAGGTGCGGCTGCCGCCGGCCGACGGCAAGACCGCCGCTTGGCTCTCGAGTGTCAGTGAGGTTCTCTCCAAACAGTATGATGATGACTACGTCTTCATCCGCTGTCGTATTCGCGGCAGCCATGCCGGCCGCCTGGTGGCCCTGGGTTATGACGTGCGGGTGATCTCCGGACGCATCCCGCGCAAAGATTTGGTGCAGTCCAACCCTTCGACGGCGACCTTCAAACCAGCCCTCCCGTCCGCGGACGAACCGCTGCCATCCGCAGAGGAACAGCTACCTGCCGCGGGTGTGGACGCCGCGACCGCCACCGAGGATCCGTCGACGATGGGCGATGTCGCCTAAGCCGCGATAGGCATCGGCCAGCCGCCGTCGGCGGGTGGTTCGCAGCCTCGCGCCGATCGAGCCCGCAACCGACGCCGCCCCCTCCACAATAACACGTCGACAGTCCATCGACCTCCACGCACCGCGATAGCTTGAGCCGACCGAACAGGCCCCTCCATGGCCAGCGATCTTCGGTGGTTGCGAGCCTACGCCGGGTGCCTGGGCAAGATGGGTTGTCGGGAGGTCGGGTCTCCCTTACGATCTCCGCTCCGTCGACCGTGATCTGATTGAACCTCTCGAGGAGCCTGCTGTGGACATGAAGCCCCCCTTTACTTTTGAATCGGATGCGACTGCATTGATCCTGGGCGTTGGCTTGATGGGGCAGCATTTGGCGCAGCATGCCATTCGCTGGATGGGCTTGAAACGCCTGATTCTCGTCGATCACGCCCCGGAGATCATGGTCGGTACCCAGCGGATGCAATTAGCCGACTTCGCCGCCGCCATCCAGCGCGAGCAGCCGGCGGGTAGCGAGGTTTGCGCCGAGACGGTCAACATCGTCGACGAGGATTCGGTCCGTCAACTTTTCGAGAAGTATGCAACCGTCCATTATTTGATGCACACCGCCGGGATCTCGCTCAAGCCACTCACGCCGCCGGAAGAATTGAGCAAGCAGGATGTGATGAGTTCGTGCGAGGTCAATTTGTGGGGCGCCCACAACGTGATCAAGCAAGGCTTGAAGACCGGAGCCTTGGGGCGTGGCTCGCGCGGCGTCCTGCTTTTATCGACCTCGGCGACGGTCGGCTCGGAAGGCCGGGCCAGTTCGGCTTATGAGGAATCCAAAGGGGGGCTGATGAACCTGCTGCGACTGCAGTCCCGTCATTTCGTCGAGAAGTACGGGTTTGTCTTGAACGGCTTGGCCCCGTCGCCGCTCCGCGGTCCGATGGCCGCTCAAAACCCAACCAGCGCCGCGCGGTTGCAAGCGGTGGAAGATGCCATGCCGTTGGGAGGCTTGACCGAGCCTCAGCATATTTCGGCAGCGACCCTCTTCTTCTGGTCGAAGGAGTGCTGGTGCACCGGCGAGGTGTTGACGATCGACGGTGGCTACACCAAGCATCGTCCGATCTACGGTCCGCTCCCGGCCTGATCGCAAACATCGACCATCGATCCTCGGGCATTCGCTGGCTTCCGGTGCCCACGACCACCCGATAGGCAGCCACCGCCGATTCACCACCGCCGCACCAAGCCAGACCGAGACTATGCCTTTCCAGCGCGGTTGAGTTCTTCGCTGAGTTGCCGGACGGTTCCGACCAGATCGAATTTCTCGCCGCGGCGGATCCGCCGGAGACACCAAATCACCGGGATCGCCTCGCGTTCCGCCCACCGCAAGGGATAGGTCTGGATGCCGGCGAGGAGACTATCGACAGCCCACTGCCCCCCGAATTGCCGTTGCAGCATGGTGCCGAGGTAGCCGCCCCACACCAGGATCGTCCGCTGCAATTCCTTGTGGGAAAGCGGCGTCTGCTGATGGCGTTGTCCGACGCTGTCGAGGATGCCGACAATATCTTCGAGCGAATCGAGCCGATAATCGAGAGAGCGCTGGTATTCCTCGGCGGCGAGTTGAACGGCCTGAGCAGCATAAGCTTCCATCCTGGCCTGGAGATCGATCACCGGTTGGCCGAGATCCAACTTCCAAAGCAGCCAGAAGCCGAGGATCCCCAAGGCGATGGCCACGACAATTACCAGATTCCAATCGACCATCGTCCATCCGTCTCGTTTTTCAATCCCACCTACGACCGCTCCGCTCACCCACCAGGCTGGCAACTGGCAACTCATAGCCCGTCGGACGGCCAGCATCGCACCGGCAGGACGCGAGGAGCGGCGGTCCAGCCGCGGCCTTCTCCAACCCCAGAGCGACTGCCATTCATTATAGCCGCTGGCGAAGGTCGCAGCCTCACCGAGATTCATTCGACGATCGTTCCCGCGCACCGCGTGACGATGGACCGGTACCCGCTTCGAGCGTCTCCCCTTGCTGGAAGACAACTCCTATCCTCTATTGGGAAAGTCAGCCAGGGGATGCCCCAGCTCGCCCTCGCTCCCCGCCGGTGGAGGTTTCTTGTCTATCTTTCGAGCGCCTGATGAGGATTCGACGACCATGACGCGTTTGCCAAGCCTTCCGCCGCGAAAGCCCGATAGCCACAAAGGGGATTATGGTCGACTCCTGCTGGTGGGCGGTTCGCGCGGGATGGCCGGGGCGATTGCCGTGGCCGGGATGGCTGCCTTGCGGAGCGGGGCTGGCCTGGTCTCGATCGCCACCCCGGACGTGGTCGTCGATCTGGTCGCCAGCTTTCATCCCTGCTACATGACCTTGCCGCTGTGCAGCGATGGTTCCGGCCGCATCGCCGCGGAAGCTGTCGAGTCCTTGTTGGCGGCGGCAGCTCAAGCCGATTGCGTTGCCATCGGTCCGGGACTGGGACGATCCACCGACCTTTGCCACTTGATGCAGCGATTATTCCTCGAAGTGAAGTGCCCGATGGTCGTCGATGCCGATGGTTTGAACGGGCTGCGATGGGAACAGCTTCAAGCCCACGCACCGGCCGGGCCGCGGATCCTGACGCCCCATCCCGGGGAATGGCAGCGTTGGTGCCAGGTATCGGCCAAGGATCGACCGGCCCAGATCGAAACAGCGGTCGCGACGGCCAAACGTTTTGGTTGGACGATTGTCCTGAAAGGTTATCGCTCGGTGATCACCGATGGCGAACGGGTCGAAATCAACCAGACAGGTAACGCCAAGATGGCGGTCGGTGGGAGCGGGGACTGCTTGACCGGGATCATCGCGGCGCTCACCGGCCAAGGACTATCGCCCTTCGATGCCGCCAGGTTAGGGACGCATGTGCATGGCCAGGCGGGCGATCTGGCGGCGACTCGCTTGGGCTGCCCCAGCGTCCTGGCGACCG
>JBILTQ010000407.1:0-4862 GCA_044371435.1 Pirellulaceae bacterium
GGCTCCTCCATGGCATGGCCAGCTTGTCTCCCCCTCCCTTTGCCTCATGAGGGAAAGCCAGTCGCCGGCGGCTTTCTTCTCGAGCTTCCCCCCGACAACCCCTTTCCTCGGCAAGGACCGCCCAGCCGAAACCTTCGTTCAAGGCCTTCGCCTTGCATTTTGTTTGCCTCCCCCCGGGGCGGATGCTATATGGGCGTGGACGGAGATTTTCCGTCCAGGCAAAGTGTGACGTGTTTACGGAATCCCTGGCAGTCTCATGGTAGTCATCCTCGGTTGTCTCGTTGTGGTCGGTTGCGTGCTGGGCGGATTCATCGGATCCGGCGGGCATGTCGCTGCCTTGATCCAACCCTATGAGTTGCTAGTCATCGGCGGTGCCTCGTTGGGGGCGTTGATCACCATGAGCCCAATCAGCACCTTGATCAACTTGATCAAAGGGCTGGTGCAGACGATCAAAGGCTCACCCTATGGGAAAGCGGCTTACGAAGAGGCTTTCCAAGCTTTGTACGAACTCTTCCGGACGGCTCGCAAGGATGGGTTGCTCGCGCTAGAGTCCCACATCGGCGATCCCCACAACAGTCCAATCTTCTCGAAATACCCGAAGCTGAAAGCCGATCATCACGCCACCGAATTCATCAAGGGTGCCTTCAGCCCCATCATCGATGGCTCGGTGAAGCCCGACGAGATCGGTAGTCTGCTGGATATCGAACTGCATGCGATGGAAGAAGAACACCATGCCCCGGTCGTGGCCTTGACGAAAACGGCGGATGGTTTGCCGGGTTTCGGTATCGTGGCCGCCGTGTTGGGGATCGTGGTGACGATGGAGCACATCAGCGGACCGGTCGAAGAGGTCGGGCACCACGTCGGCGCCGCCTTGGTCGGTACGATGCTCGGGATCCTCCTTTCGTACGGGTTCTTCGCCCCTCTGGCCGCCAAAATGGAAGTCTTGGGGCATGCAGAAAGCCTCTATTTCCGCACGCTGGCAGCGGTGATGCAAGGGTTTTTCAGCGGTATGCAACCCAAGATGGCGATCGAATCCGGCCGACGCGGACTCGGCCGCGATGTCCGCCCAGAGCAAGAGGCGATGGAAAAATTGCTCAAGGCCATCGATACCGGCAACGCCAGCTGATGGCCGTCCGCGATGCGGTTGTCCGCTGTCGCGAGTCGGTCGCCTCCCGCGAACTTCGGCCAGAACCGATGGGCGGCAACCACGAACTGGACCAGGCAAGTTGACACGAACCCTTCCCTGAACTGATAGCTGACGAGGAACGAATCATATGGCTGGTGGTGGAGGTGCATGGAAAGTCGCCTATGCCGACTTCGTTACCGCCATGATGGCCTTCTTCATGGTGATGTGGTTGACCGCTCAAAAACCGGAGATCAAGGAAGCGGTCGCCGAATACTTCCGCAATCCTTCGGGAAGAAGGATCGCAGGTACCCCGAACTCATCGGTGATCCCGGCCAGGAACGAATCGCTGGGCGGCAAACGCAGTCGAGCCCGCGGGACAAACGTCGATCCCAACAGCACGCGCATGCACGACGAGGGGAAGAAGACCAATGTGGGAGCGATGCTGCTTTTCGAGGCCAATTCGGTAGAACTATCCGCCCAGGCTTGTATGCAACTCGATTCGCTCCTGCCCGAATTGAAAGGCAAGGCCCACCGCATCGAAGTCCGTGGTCATGCCCTCAGCGATCGCCAGCAGGATCAGGTCCTGTCGCTCGACGCCCTCCAGATCTCGTACCAACGAGCGTTGGCCGCGATGAGCTATCTGGTGAAGGCCGGGATCGAGCCCAATCGCATTCGTCTGAGCCAGGCCGGCTCCTCCGAACCGCGTTTTGATGGCAAAGACGTCGATCCGGCCGGCAATGCGCGCGTCGAGGTCTACCTGCTCGATGAAACCTACGAATCGGCGGGACAGATCAAAGAACGTTTGATCTCAGCCCCTGCCACCGAAGAATGAGCGGGTCGCTCGGGCGGCTTTTTGTACCATCAGCCGGCCAGCGGGCAACGGTCCATCCCGGGACCGCCTTGGGACAGCCTCAGGTCAGGCTGACAAAATTCTGCAACAAACGCAAGCCATCGCTTTGACTCTTCTCGGGATGGAACTGTGTGGCGTAGATATGACCGCGTTGGATGGCAGCGCAAAAGGTGATCCCATACTCGGTTTCCAGCCAGACATCGGTCGCCTGTTGCGGAACGGCATAATAACTATGCACGAAGTAGAAGTAAGGATTCGGCGGTAGCCCCTCGAGCAGCGGTGTGGGCTGAGAACGCACTTGGACTCGGTTCCATCCCATGTGTGGCACGGTGTAGTTATCCGACAATTCAAAGCGAACGACCTCTCCGGGAATCACCCCCAGGCCTTGATGCAGGCCCCCTTCCCACCCCTTATCCAGCAGCAATTGCAGGCCGAGGCAAATCCCGAGGAACGGGCGCTCGCGTCCCAGGAAGCGATGAATGGCATCCACCAGCTGGCGGCTGGCCAACTCCCGCATCGCATCGCCAAAGGCCCCGACCCC
Source organism: Pirellulaceae bacterium (assembly GCA_044371435.1). Classification (GTDB taxonomy): domain Bacteria; phylum Planctomycetota; class Planctomycetia; order Pirellulales; family Pirellulaceae; genus JAIYDQ01. The sequence goes on from JBILTQ010000407.1 coordinate 2,518, forward strand.
AGGCAGGATCAAACGGTCAGCCTTTTCGATCACCGCCGGATCGGCCGATACGATCGCTTGACCACCGACATGTTCGATCGCTTTCTGAACGCTGCGGAGGTTTCCCATCTGATAATCGACGATGGTGATCTTCTGCGACATAAAGACTCAAGGTTGGTGAAGGAAATGGGCGGCCTGGTGAGAATCGACCTTCAGCACGACCCTGGAACGACACAACCAATCATGCAAGGTTCGTCGGTGGCGGGTAGATAATAAACAGATCAGCTCGGCTAACAAAAATAACGCGAAGATCCTCATCGACAAGAGGAGGGCCGGTGGATAGTACAAGGAGAAGTAAGCCCCTAGCGGCAACATCCAGGCGAAGAGGTTGCGTAAAAACTCCCTGGTCAGCAACTGCTCCCGGCCCGGCGGCAAGCCGTTCTCTTCGCTGATCCGCAGTTGAAAAAGGTAGCGTCCGAGGCTCGGTACCCTTCGCCGCATGAGGTAAAGATAGAAGGCGGGCACAACCAGCGAGCCCAACGCGACCACCGGAATCAAGGTTTGGTAAAAAACATGCTGCGTTTCCAGCAGCAGGATAAGGCTGGCAAAGGGCACGAAAGCCAGCAACAGGACGCTTTGGTCGATCACGTAAGCCATCGCCCGCGGCGCGATGCCGGCGAGGGTCGTGGTCGTCGGGCGAACGCCGATCAAGGCGGTTTTGAGCTGGGCGTAATCAGAAAACCGGGCTTCGGGTTTTTTGGCGAGCAAGCGAGCGATGAGGTCGGTAAAACCTCGAGGGATGTTGGCTGGCCACGGCTGAGGGAATTCCAATTCGGCCCTCATCAACGATTGGACTTGTTCGCGCAACGATTCGCCCGATAAACGAAAGGGCAGGACGCCAAAGACCATCTGGTACAGGGTGACTCCCAAGGCATACATGTCCGACTGAATCGACAGCGGTTTCCCGGCCACTAATTCCGGCGCCAGGTAGGCTGGCGTGCCAGCGGTGGGCCGATTCGTCCCTTCGTTTACCATCCGCGCCAAACCAAAATCCGATAATTTCAGTTGCGGATGACGGCTGATCAGCAGGTTGCTCGGCTTGATATCCGCATGCACGATGCCGAAGTGCGAGGCATGCTCGAGCGCTTCGACCACCTCCAAAGCCAACTGGATGGCCTCACCATAAGGGAGGCTACCGCCGCTGACGCGATCGGCCACCGTCCCACCCTCGACATATTCCATCGCCAGGAAAGGCTCCGTCTTATGCCGCCCGACGTAATAGATGGCTACCACGTTCGGATGATTGAGCCTGGCTTGAGCCACCGCCTCCCGGAGCATGCTAGCCACCTGGGCTTCGGAAGCCATCTCCCCAGACCTGACCACCTTGACCGCGACGCGGCGTTCGAGCGAGGTATCGAAGGCGAGATAAACCGCCCCCATCCCACCTTTCCCGATCAGCGACTCCAACCGGAAATGCCCCAGCATTGTCCCGGCCGCCAGATCGAGGTTGGAACTGGCAAAATCAAAACAAGGCTGCTCGTCGTCGAGGGATGGCAGGGAGATGGTGGCGGAATTGGCTAGTTGAATCGCCTGGGAATCGATTTCCCGATGACACTCGAGGCAGCTCCCGCCGACCGCCGGATCCAGGGAAAACTCGACCCCGCAAGGACAACGGTAGCGTAGCCAAACCGGCTCGGGTCGGAGCAGCGAAGCATCGGGGGGAGAGGCGGAATGAGGCGACATGGTTCCGATTATACCCTCCCGCATGCCTCCGAATCAGTCTTGCAACTTTCGGACAAATCGGTGATAAGCGGCGTCGGTCGCGCAGGGAAGCTCGACCGGGCTCCGATACAGGCAAACCGCCATGGAATGGTTCGAACACATCGCCGACAGTTTCGTTTGGTTTATCCCGATCGCTGCCCTGGTGGGTCTGTGGCTCGCGAGATTCCAGCCCTCCTCGCCGTGGCGTGGCCATATGGAGAAAGGGTTCTTCGCGATTTTGCTACTGGTAGCGGGGGGCACCTTGCGGACCGTGATGGTCAATGATCCGGGCTGGCTGCTGCACACCCTGTCGCTCGGGGTCATGGTCATCGGCGCCATCTGCCCGACCGCCTCCAGCAACCACTTCGAATCGATGGATCTCTGAACCGCATGCGGCCTGCCTGGCTTCAAACGCTGTCAGCCCGAGCCCCCTGGCGTCGGATCCTCCTCTGCGGCTTGTGGTTCTTCCTCATCTTCGTCGCTTATTACGGCTTAAAGTCGTTGCGCGATGCGCTGGCCAGCCCTTTCGCCGATCAGCTCAATCGTCTCTACCTGGCAACTTTCCTGGCTACGCTCACCACCTCCGCTGGCTATAGCTTTCTCGT
>JBILTQ010000408.1:0-4857 GCA_044371435.1 Pirellulaceae bacterium
CGCATCAACGACGCAAAGCAGGTGGAATCAATTCTGAGGAAAATGGTCGAATCAAGCGATGCAATAACACAGTAACGGTATGTCGCTTTTTAATGCACGTCTGGTGGCGTGATTTCCGCCCGCTGATCGTGGTCGTCGAACGATGAGGTTGGACATGCAGAGGTGGCTCGATGCCGACAACCCGGTGCTGTTGCGAACAGATTTTTCCGATGAGGCGGCGTGGGCCTCTATCTATAAGGCAGCACAATCCCTGAGCGATGAAGAGTTTCAGGCGAACATCGATTGCGTCAGCGATCGGTCTTTCGACGGGTTAGCAGTTGAGCAATTGGTGGCCTTAGCAAGGAACGGGAGCAAACATTCTTTCGCGTTCATGGCCGATCGGATCACTGTCACGGATCCCGAACGTCCGATCCTGGTTGTCGATCTGTCCCAAGTTCCCGGCCGAACTTTTCGGGTTATCCCGAGCTTGATGTGGTCCGTCGAAAACAATCTGTCGCTCGCAAACATGGATTACTCGGAGTTTGCGAATAACGCTGATCCTGACGGTGTGTTTCGTGGATTTTCGAAAGCTTGATGTTCATGCTGCCGAAGCAGATGCAGGGCCGACGGCGGACAGGATCTTGAATGGATGATCGATGGTGCGCTGTTTATCAGTTTTCTCTTTAGGCCGATGCTAGGCTATTTTCTTGGCATTCGTTGTTTCTTTATGTGGCTATCAGTAAGAGCGTCGGGACGCGGGCCGTGAAACCGCGGGCCCCGGCGACAACGTCGCTGCGAACCCCTCGCCGCAGCGTATAAATCACCTTGGTGGGCGGTTTAGGAATGACGGGCCATAGTCCGGTAACAGTTCTTGCCGTTTGAATGGTCGAGGGGCACTTGCCGTGTTCTCCGAGATGAACGGCGAGGGGGAGCTTGGAAGCGTGAAGCTTTGGTCAAAGGATGGGGTATTCTCATGAATTCAAGGAGGGAGGGTCGGGATACCAAGCGAGTTAAGGTTGACATCGAGGTTAAGGGGTGTTAATCTCCCTTTAGCTGGAAGGATGAGCCGAACGAGTCAATTACCGCTTACTTACGTTGCTGGCTCAAAATTCTTTCCGTGAATATTCCCGCCTCTCCATCGCTTTCCTGTTTTAGTGGCCGTGGCCGTTCAAGAGGAACGGGACATTTTCTTTAACCTCCGTGGTGCCCCATGAGCAAAAAGGTTTACCCTCGACGCTTGGTGTTGAAATCGCTTACTGGGACCTTTGCTCTTCCAGCTTTGCCATCGCTGGCGACAGAATCGCTCACGAGTCGGTCCGTCGTCGGGTTGGCGCGGGGCGCGGGAAGTGGTGCTCGCCGTTTTGTGGCTATCGGTAATTTACTAGGTTTTCAGCGCGATCAGCTCTTTCCGAAGACGGTGGGGAAATCCTATGAGGAAACGGCGTTGTTGAAGCCGCTTGCCGACCATCGGGATCGGATCACGGTTTATCGAGGTCTGGATCATGGATTGCGCGGCGGACATTTCGCCGTGCATACGTTTCTTTCGGGTGTTTTGCACCATGAAGCCAAACATCGGCCGCACGGTAATGTGACCGTCGATCAATTCATCGCCGACGAGGTCGGTACGGAGACGCGTTTTGCTTCGCTAACGGTCGGCTCCGAAGGTGGCATTCATGGTGGTTGCCAGATGGCGTGGACCAAATCGGGGTTCCGCGTCCCGCCGATTACCGGTCCGGCTGCCTTGTTCGACCAGTTGTTTGTCAATGAATCGCTTGAGCGCCGTCATCGTGCGGCTTCGGCCAATTCATTGCAAGCGTCCATACTCGACCTGATGACCGAGGAAGCCCACTCACTTTCCAAGCGAATCAATCGAGAGGATCAGGTGAAACTTGACGAGTTCTTCTCGTCGATTCGCGACGTTGAAAAGCGCTTGCAGTCGCGGGAGACTTGGGGAGACCAATCCAAACCCGAGCCACCGCTCGAGCGTCCGGCTGATCGAAATACAGCGGCTGACCTGCCTTTGTTGTACGAATTGCTTGCGTTGGCTTTGCAAACGGATTCGACGCGCGTAGCAACGTTGGAGATCGGCGGGAGCTTTTTGCCGCAAGACCTTGGGATCGACAAGTCACACCATGGACTTTCACACCATGGGAACGATCCAGAGTCGATTGCGCAACTGATAACACTCGAAACCTATCAGCTGGAGCATTTTGGTAAGTTCCTCTCGCGGCTAGCGGTTATGCCTGATGGCGAGCAAACATTGCTTGACTCCACCGCCGTGCTTTTGGGAAGCGGGATGGGGGATGCCAACAAGCATACCAACGAGGATTTGCCGATCATCATGGCGGGTGGTGGTTACGGCAAGGGCGAATACCGCGAACTCCCCAACCAAGGGCCCGGCAAGGTACCTTTGTGCAATCTGATGCTTGATATCGTGCAGCGGATGGGTATCGAAGCTGAATCGTTTGGTACAAGCACGGGGACGTTCTCCTAATTAGGAGGCGAATCATGGCGATCGATTTTTCCCGAGGGTGCCAACTCAAGCTGCTGCTTATCTTGGTGCTTGTCGCCGGAACGCACGCCGCCACGTCGGTGGCTTTTACAGCCGAGCCGGAGTCGGCCGAACCGAGTGTTCATTCTGTCGACCAGTTCCTGAAGAACTACTGTATCGGCTGCCACGACGCCGATACGGCTGAGGGGCAACGTGAGTTTGATAGCTTTTCTCTGTCTATCACGACGCAGGACCAGTTGATCGCCGTAGACGAGATCATCGATCAAGTCACCCTTCGTCAGATGCCGCCACCCGATGCAAAACAACCGGGCGACGAGGAAAGGTTGACCATCGTCGAGGCGTTGCGCAAAAGCCTTCGCGATGCTCGCGATCAGTTCAGTAGCACTGGCGGTCGCACCGTCATGCGGCGGCTATCGCATCGTGAGTATGAAAACACGCTTGCCACCTTGTTTCAGCGACGCGTCGATACGCTTGGTTTGACCGCCGATTTTCCTCGTGACAATGCCGAGGGGCCTATCGATCACATCGGATCAGCCATGGTAACCTCGGGCTTCCTGCTCGATCGATATTTTGCGGCCGCGAATCGATTGGTGGACTTGCGTCTGAATAAGCCATCCATCGCTCCACAGACCTGGCACTTTGTTGGCAACTTTAGGCAGTATGAGGAGCTCGAAGGTCCGCATCGAGATGCCTTCAATTTTCGCTACCTTTGTCTTTACGAACAACCCAATACCGACACGCGACAGGGTGGCTATGGCCACATTGAAGATTTTCTCGATGGGGTGCCGGTCTCGGGTTTGTATGATGTCGAGGTCCTCGCGCAAGCCATGCACCGCGACACGCATTACGATCCGAAGATCTTTCGCATCGATTTTTCGGAGCCGTTCGAAATGGCGGTAGTGCCGGGCGATGTCACGAAGGGACATATCCATTACCCGCAGGCTATCGAACCGATTTTGGCACAAGCCATCGTTCCCGATGAGGAACCGACTTGGCTGAAATTCCCCATCTGGTTGGAAGCTGGGCAAACTCCCCGTTTCATTTTCCCGAACGGCCCATACGAATCGCGGGCGTCGGTGATCGAAATCAATAAGCGTTACGCTGACGAATTTCACGAAAAACTAAAAGGGAGCAACGTCAGTCGAACGCACCTTCTCCGCGACTGGGATCTTCCGCACATACGGATCAGCGAAGTCAAAATCCATGGTCCGCTTGGCGAAGAAGGGGGCGGTACTGAAGAACTGGCGGTATTTGGGGAGCATGGATTTCAGTCCGAGCATGCGCTGGAACAGGTGTTAGCTTTTGCCGAACGAGCCTTCCGGCGGCCGCTGAACGCTTCCGATCGCAAACGGCTCGCGACGATTTACGAAACACGTCTTGCGAATGGCGAGAGCCAACGGACGGCTGCCCTCGATACGATCAAGATGATTCTATGCTCGCCGTCGTTTTTATATTTGAGTGAGATTACGCCGGAAGGCGAGTGGCTGCTAGGGGGCTACGATTTGGCAAGCCGACTATCGTATACGCTTTGGTCTGCACCGCCCGATGAGGAGCTTTACGCGGCGGCCAAAGGTGGCGAGTTAACCGATGTACAGAAACTTCGGCAGCAGGTAAATCGTTTGCTCGACGATGAGCGAGCCAATGAATTCGTTAGAAGCTTTCTCGACAGTTGGTTGTCGCTCAAAGATATTGGCTCATTGCCGCCTCCGCGCAAAGAGGCCACGCAATACTATGCCGAAGAGCTTCCTCAGTCGATGAAGGAGGAATCGCGATATTTCTTTCGACATCTCTTAGATCAGAACGGTCCCATTACGGATTTTCTGTCCGCCGATTACACTTTTGTTGACAAGAAGCTCGCCACGCTATATGCGTTGCCCGATCAAAAAAGACTGCGATTGGCGGATGGATTCAAGCGTGTATCGCTCAAGGACTTTCCTCAGCGGGGTGGCGTTCTAGGTATGGCTGGGGTACTGACCGTCAGCGCCAACGGCGTCGATACTTCGCCGGTGACGCGCGGGGTATGGGTGTTGAAGAATATCTTGGGAACTCCACCACCTCCGCCTCCAGATGTTGTGCCCGCGATTGATTCCGATGTTACCGGTGCTACCACCATTCGCCAACGCTTGGCATTACACAGTCAGGATGCAGCCTGCAGTCTCTGTCACCAAAAGATCGACCCGCTTGGGTTTGCTTTGGAGTCGTTTGATCCCATCGGTCGCTGGCGAACGAAATATCCAAAGCCTAGTCCCGATGCTATCGCGGCTCCCATCGATACCTCTGGAAAGTTTTCTTCGGGTGAAAGCTATCGAGATTTCGCAGAATTCAAGCAGATTCTCGTTGAAACGCGGCAGGAGGTGTTTACCCGG
>JBILTQ010000520.1:0-3116 GCA_044371435.1 Pirellulaceae bacterium
GCGGTCTTTTTCTCTTTTTCTTCCATGGACCGTTTATCGGTCGGGAATCCCAAGCCAGCTTCGATATGCGGTGGACGATCGCCGAGTCGCCCTCGATGGGGCAAAAGCAAGCGGAAGTAATCCTGACTTTTGTCGACTACCCCGATCATCAAGTGGGCGAGTTCTCGGATCAACTGGCAAACTACCTCCGGCAGCGTGCGGATCAGGTCCTCCCGGTAACCTTCACCATAACTCGCGATTACGGGCGCATGCGAGGTTTCCGGTTGGCGCAAGTTGGCGATTTCACCGGCTGGCAATCCAGCTTCGGTTATTCCGCCTCCAGCGGGAGTGGGTTGCCTTCCCCTTGGTGATCGTGTTCGATACGCGATCGCTTGGGCTACGCTCAAAGTTGTCGCTGCTGATGATGGCGGCGATGGAGCCCGCGCACTGGGTAGGATGTGGTTTATCGCGAGGCGATAACCGGCCGTTGACGGCGAGGAGCAACGAGGATGGGGGCTTGGGTAAGTTTAGTGTTGGGCGCGATCGCCACGCTGATCGCCATCACTACCGGCTAGGATCCCGACCAGATGAAGCTTCCGGTGCTGTGGCATGGCTGGTCGGATGGATGGATTGGAAACCGCGAGGACTCGCTATCGTTGCGGGGATCGTCCCTTTCCCCGTGATTTTGTTCGGCTACTTGGCGGTGGTGGCGGAAATCGGCAATCTTTGGCCGATCTCCATGCTCGTCCAGGCAGCGATCGCGGCGATCGCGTTCCTGCCGGCCTGCATGATAGGCTGGTTCTATTCCGGCGGTGCGTGCGCCCGGCTGCCAGTCACCCGAAATGCTGAGTCGAAGTGACGCACAGTAGTATTCATTGGCGTCACCGTTGACCGAGCAGCTTTCGATGAGTGTCGCTCGACCAAGGGCGCTGGGTGAGGAACAACCAACGCAGACAGGCTTAGAGGGAAGCGTCGAGCGTGCGACGGGATGGCGGGGCGGACCAGCCGCGTAGCTGAAATTCACCGGGCAGGGGCGGCGGGGACAGCTCGGAAAGCCAACTCTCGTTCCATGGCGAGGGTGGCGGAGGTTTCTGGGGAGTGTAAGCTTCGTCGATGACCAGGACCCGGTCGAGTTCCCGCAGCGATTCCAGCTGTTGAAGCTTGCGGTCATACGGCAAAAGGTAGACCCAGGATGGTGGCAGTTGATGATAGGGGGGAGGAATTTGCGACCAGAGGTACCAGCTAGGGCGATTATGCCAGCGGAAGACGAAGGTGGTGGGTTGATAGTGTTGGATCGCGGCAACGATATCACGGGTGGCATCGGCTTGATCGTTGGGGATGCGGAGGAGGCGAGCTCCGGGGAGATCGAGCGGTGCGTACTGGAAGAATCGGAAGGCTTGAGCGGTAAAAGCCAGGCAAGGAAGCAGGAGGACGATCAGCGATGCCAGCTTTGGCCGCTGTTCGACGTGCGACCGCACGGCGTGCCAGGGACGAGCGAGATCGACGGTCTGCCAAGCGAGGAGACTACCATCGATCAACAGGGCGAGTAGGGGCAACGTTCCCAAGGCGAGCTGTGTGCCCGGGACGGGGAACGCGATCAGGGGTTGCAAGGCGGCGATCATCCCCAGGGCGATCAGCGAGGGCTTGTTAGTATCAGCCTCCGGCGGGACGGATTGGCTGGCTGTAGACGCGAAGGGTAGATTGCTGCCGATCTCGCGGCTGAGCCCGGTCACCGTCCGCGGCTCGGTTCGAAAGTTCCACCAACCGGCGACGATCAGTGGTGAGGCCACACATAAGAGTTCCGCGCAGCCGCGCGGTTGCAACCCGTGGGTAAGCGGGACGAGGCTATCGAGGAAGGTGATCAGCAGGCAACTCGAAACGAGCGTTAGGAAAAGAAGGCTCCATTCCGCGCGCGAGGGGGCGAGGCTGGATCCCCAGGCGATGATGCGGGAGGGGCAAGCTTCTCTCCCAAGCCTGCCAGCTGGAGTAGGGGGAGTAGTTTTGCGCCCACGGCTGCCTGGGAGCACCAGGTGATAACCGAGAAGGGCAAGTAGCAGTAAGAGCGTTGCGTATCCGATCTCCGAACGTATCGCCGGATAAAAATAGAGTTCCAGCAACGAGGCGTGTTGTCCAAAGAGAGCATGACAAAGGGTGGCCAGCCCGATTCCTTGCTGAAAGCCCCAGGCGGTAAAGGCGATCATGGTCAAGAGGCTACCACCCGCGAGCCAGGCAAGCGGAGCGAGCACCTGGCCTGGCGAGCTTGCGGGGTGGAACGTCCCAGGCCGCGAGGTGTTCGCCACACTGAGGCGAAGGGCCAAGATACTTACGCTTACCAGGCTGGGTAGACAGGCCGCGTTCCAGGTGTGTAACTGCCGATGGGTCAACATCCAGGGCAACATGAGCAGCGGCAAGGTATACAGGCTATCGATGGCCAGCCACCATCGCGAGGTCGATGGCAGCCTCCAGAGACTGGCGGCTGGAAGGGCGGCCAGCAACAGGATTCCGACGTTGGGCTTGATCATCAGCAACGTACCGGCCAGCAGTCCGTGAAGCAGCATCGAGAAGCTTGCAGTTCGAGAACGCGGCCAGGCTGGGCTGGCGGCAAACAGGCAAAGGCTAGTGCATACCAGCAGGTTGCACCAGATCTGCGGGTGGCCAGGTTCCAAGGCCAAGCGATCCTGATGCCAGAGCAGCAGGAAAGCAAAGAGGATCGTTGAGAAATTCCAGCGATCCAACACTTTTCCACGAGACTGTCTCGCCGCATGCTGGCTGACGTAGAGCATCAGGCCGGTAGTAACCAGCCAGAAGATCCAGGTTTGCCAACGTTGACCGTCGCTCGAGTACGCCAACGGGAGGAGGCGACGAAAGCCAGCATCGAGCAGATAAAAGGCGGGTCCGTATTGGGTGAAAATATCATCGTAAAGACGATGGCCCTGGGCATGGTGGATCAGCGTCCAAAGAATATAGCCTTCGTCATCGTAGCTAGCCCAAGTACTGAACAAGGTACAGAAAGCCCCGAAGGCAAGGGCGAGCAGGAGGCCACAGCCGAGGATCATCCGACGGTTGAAGGGAGCGAGGAAAGGATTCACCACGGGATATTGCTTATGGTTCTCGGTGGCGCCATTTCCATGGGAGGC
>JBILTQ010000100.1:0-15966 GCA_044371435.1 Pirellulaceae bacterium
ATCCTGAGTATCCCGCTGGCGGTTGAGTCAGCGGAGGTTGCGGAACTCGAGTCGTTGCTTTCGCCCGTGGAAAGAATTCGCAGCCAGCGTTTCGTTGCCCAGACGCTTGGCCGCCGCTTCATCGTCGCGCGCGGCCGTCTGCGGCAGGTGTTGGGTTGCGTCTTAGGGGAGCCGCCGCAGGAGGTGGCGATCGCGGTCGGCCCTTGGGGCAAGCCGTGGGTGGCTGCGGCTCGAGCTTTGAATATCGATTTCAATCTCTCTCATGCGGCGGAATGGGCGATGCTCGGGCTGCGTCGAGGCGGAGTGATCGGCGTCGATCTCGAGCAGGAACGCGATGCCCTGGACGAAGCCGCCGTCGCTATGGAGTGTATGCATCCCGAGGAGTACCGGGCTTGGAGCGGTTTACCGACCCTCCGTCGCCGCGGCGCCTTGTTGCGGACGTGGGTCTTTAAGGAAGCCATCCTCAAGGCTTTGGGATTAGGGGCCGTCCATGGTTTCCAATGGCTGAGGCTACCGGCATCGCACTGGCAATCGTCCGCGACGCAATGGCTTCAACCCCACGTCGATGAGCAGGCGGGTGCAGGTAACGCCGCGCTTGCTCCGGAGGTCGCCAAGTATTGCCTGCCTCCAGCGATCTACCATGAGGTCAGGCCATCTTTGGCTGGGTTGCATGTGGTCTCGCTGTCAGCCCCGACAGGCTATGTAGCGGCGGTCTCTGCCACCGCTGTCCTTCAGGAATTGCGGCACTGGACGTGGCGCGAGTTGCTGGGAAAATCTTGAGAAGTTGAGGTTGACGCGAGTCCCGCGGTTACGGCATACTCTTTGCCCGTGTTACGGATAGCACGACAGAGCTGCCTGCTTCCTGCAAGGAATGGCTAGCTTTGGCTGGATGGACCCAGAACGAAGCGACACAGCGAATGCGAAGCCATCGCGAGCCGGCTTGATTGCGATACAATCGTAACTATCAAGTCCGGTGCTTGGTGACAAGTTCGCTTTAGGAGAGACCGTGTCCTTCTTGATTGATAACGATGCCAAAGACCGCGTGCGAACGGCCATCGACATCGTCGACCTTATCGGCAGCTATCTTCAGCTTCGTCGGCAAGGAGCGAACTATGTAGGCTTGTGTCCGTTCCACGAGGATCGACGTCCGAGCTTCAACGTCAATCCGACCCGACAAACATGGAAGTGTTGGGTCTGTGACCTCGGGGGCGACGTTTTTAGCTTCCTCATGGAAAAGGAACGGATTACTTTTCCTGAGGCTCTCCAAATGTTGGCGGACCGGGCCGGAGTGCAGTTGTCGTCGCCGCGCAGCGGTGGCCGCTCATCGGGTTCGGCGGATCACAAGAAGGCCATGTATGAAGCGATGGCCTGGGCTTGCCAGCAGTACCACCACTTCCTGCTGAAGGAACCCGCCGCCGAGTCGGCTCGGCAATATCTTCAGCAGCGAGGGATATCCGCGGCGAGCATCCAGCGTTTTCAGTTAGGCTTCGCCCCGGAGCAGTGGTCCTGGTTGCTCGATCTGGGGGGGCAGCGGGGGTTGAAAGCTGAATTGCTGGAGGCGGTTGGCTTGTTGGTGAAATCCGAGCAGGGCAAGCGGTACGATCGGTTTCGTGGTCGTGTTTTGTTTCCGATTCGCGATCCGCAAGGGCGGCCGATCGCGGTGGGTGGGCGGGTCCTGCCCGGGGCTGTCGACCAGGCCAAGTATGTCAACTGCAACGAAACCCGTTTATATCAGAAGAGCCAGCAGTTGTACGGGTTGGACATCGCCAGGGAGGCGATCCAAAAGCAGCGGACGGCGATCGTCATGGAGGGCTACACCGATGTCATTATGGCCCATCAGCACGGGGTGTCGCACGCGGTTGCTGTCTGTGGCACGGCGCTCGGAGAAAGCCATATCCGTCTGCTGCGGCGCTACTGCGACCGGGTGGTCTTGCTGCTGGACGGCGACGAAGCAGGTCAGAAGCGTACCAATGAGATCCTCGAGTTATTCATCGCCGCCCAGTTGGATCTGCGGGTGGCGACTTTGCCCGACGCGCTCGATCCCTGCGATTTTTTAATGGAACGCGGTGAGGCCGCCTTGTCGGAGATCGTTTCCCAAGCAGTCGACGCGCTCCAGCACAAGCTTAACCTGCTTTGCCAGGGGTTGGACCCGCTGGTCGATACCCATCGCGCCAACGTGGCCTTGGAGCAGATGTTGGAATTGCTGGCCAAGGCTCCACGCTCAAGCTTGTTGAGCGACGAAGCCGCTCGGCTTCGCCAGGATCAGATCCTGATGCGGCTGGCTCGGCAGTTCGCGGTGGACTCGGCGGCCTTGCGACGCAGGTTGGAGGATTTGCGGAGGGTCGCCCAGGCGCGGCTTCGCCCGCGAGAGCAGCCGCTGACTGGGACATCGGCCCGAGGCCCATCGACCAACCAGGCGTCGGCCCACCAGGCTCCGGCTAATCGTGTGGCCGCTGGCTGGCGGTCCAGCGATGCGATCGCTGCCCCCACTGCGGTCGCAGCCTATCGCTTTCAGGACCTGGCTCCGATCGATCGTGAGTTGCTCGAGATCCTGGTCTTGCATGCCGAGCTTGTGCCTTTCGCCCTCGAGCGTTTTCCGCTGACGGCTTTGGTCAGCGAACCGGCCAGGCAACTGTGGCAAGCCTACATGGATTTGGAGCTACAAGGATATAGTCTCGATTTCAGCTCCATCCTGTCAGCTATCGAAAATGTTACCTTGAAGAACGTGCTCGTAACCTTAGCAGAGGAGGCTTCAGAAAAAGCGGAGATTGTGACTTTGAACGCGGATCAGCGTTTGCATGCGTTGTGCGAACGGCTGAGCCGTGAGGAACAGATGATACGCGATCAGCAACGACTTCGTGAATTGGAATCAAAGAACTTGTCGCCCCAAGAAGAAATGGACCTGCTCCAGCAAGTCATCGACCAAGCCCGGGTTCGCCAAGGTTTGCTTCCTCCGAAAGGTTGATTGCGGCTTTTAATTTTCTTCCAATCGTCAGGGGTCACGTCCGAAGGAGTTCGGCGCCCGATAGCCCCGCGATTGGCATCACACAACAAAAGGAGTTTGCTGTGGAAACCCAGACCAACGAACTGAATCAACTGATCGGCCTGGCTCGTAAGCAGGGGTTTTTGACATACGATCAGGTCAATCATTATCTGCCCGACGAAGCCAACGATGCCGATCGCTTGAACGATCTGGTGGTGACCCTGGAGCGGCTAGGGGTGGAACTGGTCGACGGCCCCGCGCCGGCTTTGAAGCTGTATGAGTCGGAACCGCAGGATGGGGCGGCAATCCTGGAGCAGGCGGAGAAGGATGTGGCTGAAGCGGAGGCGATGGCGGTTCCCGCGACCGATTCGCCGCGCATCACCAATGACCCGATCCGTTTATACCTGAGCCAAATGTGCGAGATTCCGCTGCTCAGTCGCGATCAGGAAATTTCGTTGGCCAAGAAGATTGAAATTGCCAGGAAGCAATGGAGACGCGCCGTGTTGGGCAACGATTTTGCCCTCCGGCATACCGTCGAAGTCCTGCGCAAAGTACACCATGGGGCATTGCCTTTCGATCGGACCATCAAGGTATCGCTGACGGAGCGGCTCACCAAGGAGCAGGTCTCGGCTCGCATGCCCCACAACCTAAAGACGCTCGATGCGCTGATCGAAGAAAACCGGGTCGAATTCCGGCGGCTGGTCAGCCGTTCGATCGAGCCCGCCTCGCGGAGGCTGGCGATCCACCATTATCAGCGTCGACGGCAGAAGTGTTTAGCGTTGGTTGAAGAGCTGTCGTTGCGGTCGCGGCGGGTGGTACCGATGATGAAGTTGCTGGCTGACAAGTCGCAGCGGATCGACTGGCTCCGCAGTCGCATCCAATGCCTCAAGCAACAGGGCGATGTCTCGCTGGAGTTGCGTCGGATGGTGCGGGAATATCGCCACTTGATTTTGCAGATGCAGGAGAGCCCCTGCTCGTTGCGGAAGCGGGTGCAGGATTTTCAGAGGGCTTACCGCGAATTCGAAAACCTCAAGCGGCAGCTGTCCAGCGGCAACTTGCGGTTGGTCGTGTCCATCGCCAAGAAATACCGCAACCGCGGTTTGAGTTTCCTCGACCTGATCCAGGAGGGGAATACCGGGTTGATGCGGGCTGTCGATAAGTACGAATATCGCCGCGGTTTCAAGTTTTCAACCTATGCAACATGGTGGATTCGGCAGGCGATTACCCGGGCCATCGCCGATCAGGCGCGGACGATTCGCATTCCCGTGCACATGATCGACGTCCTCAGTAAGTTGCGTAATATCCAGAAGGTGCTGACGCAGCAGTTGCGGCGGGAGCCTACCATGAGCGAGTTGGCTGAAAAGGCCGATTTACCGGTCGAGGAGGTGCAGCGGGTCCTGGATATCGGACGCAGCCCGGCTTCGCTGGATCGCCCCGTCGGCGAAGGGGAAGATAATGCCTTCGGTGAGTTCCTGGAGGATCAGAACAGCGACAGCCCACTTCGCAACGCCGGGACCGGGTTGCTTCGTGATCGGATCGAGTCGTTGTTGAAGACCCTTACCTATCGCGAACGCGAGATCATCCGGTTGCGTTATGGCCTCACCGACGGTTACTCGTACACCCTGGAGGAAGTCGGTCGGATCTTCAAGGTGACTCGCGAACGGGTCCGTCAGATCGAAGCCAAGGCGGTGGCCAAACTACAGAGTCCTACCCGGGCCTCACGCCTGGAAAGCTTCCTGCCCAGCGCTGCCTGATTTCGAACTGGTAAACCGCTCTTTCCTTCGAGCCCGGGCTGCGCACCGGGCTCGATTTTTTTTCGTCGCGCTTCGTTCGAGTGGCCAGCAGCCCCGCGATTTTCCCGAGGTTGACGAGCCCGTCGACGTCCAGGCTGCTTTTCCGCCCGCTGGTTAGGCAGCGACTTTTGCACGGTTGATATGGCGTGCTCGGAGGTTGAGGATCTCGACCCCCAAGGAGAAAGCCATCGCGAAATAAACATAACCTTTGCTGACGTGTGTCCCGCAGCCATCGGCGACCAACATCGCCCCGATCATCACCAGGAAGGAGACCGCCAGCATCTTGACCGTCGGATTCCGCTCGACAAACACCGCCACGGAGTTGGCGAAGAGCATCATGAGAATCACCGACAGGATCACGGCGGTGATCATCACCCAAAGCTGGTCCGCCATACCGACCGCGGTGATCACCGAATCGAGCGAGAAAACCAGGTCGAGCAGCATTACCTGGAGCAAAACCGAAGCGTAGCTGGGCGGAGCCATCGCGGTCAAATGCTCGTGCTGGCCGTCGATCAGGTGGTGGATTTCCTTGACACTTTTCCAAAGCAAAAACAAACCACCGAAGATCAGGATCAGGTCTTTGACGGAAATCCCGTTGATCCCCTCGTTCTTCTGCAGCCACGCCTGTAACGATGGAATGGTCAGGACCTGGTCGAGATAAAGGAAAGGTTTGTTCAACTTGAGGATGACAAAGATGAAGGCTAGCAACACGATCCGCATCCCCATCGCCAGCATCAAGCCGACGAGTCGGGCCGACTTCTGCTGCTCTCGCGGGAGCCGGGCGGAGATCACCGAAAGGAATACCAGGTTGTCGATACCCAGAACAATCTCCATCGCGCTCAGGGCAATCAAGGCGATCAAGGCTTCACCCCAGCCTCCATTCCCCATCGAGACGGAAGCTCCCAAGACGGGAAGGCCTAGCAGAATCGACAACATCATGAGTCAGCAACTCCTGGTTGGTTAAGGATGGGAAGAAGCCGTTGAGCGGTTGGCAGCCAAATGCGGGGAAGGGACCGTGGTTTCCGACGTTCGCCAGTCGACCAACTGCAGTTCGACCTTCCGCATCCCCTGGAATTCGTTGATGACGGCGCGGAAGGCGATATCGATCGGTCCAGGATGCTGGTGCAGTGCCGCTACCCATTCCCCCTGACCGAAAGCAATCCCGCGCAAGGTCGTTCCATGCTGTTGGAAACGTCCGGAAAAATGACGATCGCCGCTCCCCATCGGCTTGGGCGGTTCCGCCAGGCGGACGCCGGTCGCTCCTAACAATGGGCGGGGATTGCTGGCGCCGAAAGGGGCGAGCCGTTCCAGTTGCAGGACGGTATCGAGATCGAGTTGGCTGAATACCGTCTGGGCGTCGATCGTGATTTCCGGGTCCGCGATCCTCCCCCCGGTCCGCTCAGCGACCGCTTCGCAAAAGGCCTGACGAAAAGCGGGCAACCGCTGCTCATCGATCTTCAACCCGGCCGCATCTGCGTGTCCACCACAAGTCACCAGGAAATCGCGGCAGGCGAGGAGGGTCTCATGAAGGTTGACGATCCCGGCGGAACGAGCCGAACCGGTGCCGGGTTTCTGCCCCATCGGATCCAAAGAAATCACGATCGTCGGGCGATGGAATTTCTCCGCCATCCGCCCGGCGACGATCCCGATCACCCCCGGATGCCAACCCGGCGCGGCGAGCACCAGGGCCGAATGATGCTCCGGGTCAAAGTGTTCCTTGACCTGCTTGGCGGCCGCTAGCTGGACACTGCGCTCCAGGGTGTCGCGATCGGCATTGAGCTTGTCGAGATAAACCGCCAGGGCCTGCGCCCGGGTTGGATCCGGGGTCGTCAAAAGCTCCACCGCCAACTGGGCCTGGCCGAGTCGGCCTGCCGCATTCAGTCGCGGTCCCAAGCTGAACGCGATGTCCTCGGCGCTCAGGCTCGTCTTGGCTTGGAGCTTGGCAACCTGGATCAATTCCTTCATCCCTACCGACGGCCGTTGGCAAAGGCTGACTAAACCGTGCTTGACTAGAGCTCGATTCTCGTCGAGCAGCGGAACGAAATCGCAGATCGTGCCGATGGCGGCTAAACCGATGGCTTCCAGCAGGAATTCACGGAGCACCGGCGTTACCCGACTCGCCTGGCTGTGCCGTTGGCAGAGCGCCCAAGCAAGCTTGAAGGCTACGCCGGCCCCACACAATCCATGGAATGGATACTGAGCACCGTGAAGGGCGGGGTGCGCGATGGCGGCGGCCTGCGGCAGTTGCTCACCGATCGCATGATGGTCGGTGATGATCAGCTCGATACCCAGTTCGCGACAAACGTCGGCTTCGACCAACGAGCCGATCCCGCAGTCGACCGTGACCACCGTCTGCTTGCCTCGCTCGGCCAACCGTCGCAAGGCATCGGTGCTGAGCCCGTAACCATCCTCCATCCGATTGGGAACGAAGTAGCTGGCGTCTGCTCCAAGATGCCGCAGGCAGGACATCAGCAAAGCCGTGGCCGTCATCCCGTCGGCGTCGTAATCGCCGTAGACAACAATCGGTCGTCGATCGACCACCGCCTGGTAGAGTCGATCGGCCGCCTGGCTTAGTCCTGGGAGGGATTCGGGGTCGCGCAGATCGGTAAGCTGCGGCGTCAGGAAAGCTTGGATCGCGTCCAAGCGGGTGATCCCGCGAGCTAGCAGCAACTGAGCGATGACCGGCGAGAGTTTGGCGACCCGAGCTAGCTCCTCCAGCCCGCGAGGGTCGCTTGGCATCCATCGCCATCGCTTGGCCATGCGATAGACTACTTCTTCTTTTCGACGTGAAGCGTTACCCGACGAAGCCGGGGGCAGTACTTCTTCAACTGCAACTTTTCGCTGCCGGTCTTACGGAACATGGTGTAGTTGTAATCCCCCGTCTCCGAGCAAACGAGGAACGTGGTTTCCTTCTTCTTCTTTGATTTTGCCATTTTACATCGAAAGTCGAGAGAAATACGCGGCTAACCGGAAG
Organism: Pirellulaceae bacterium; assembly: GCA_044371435.1. Lineage (GTDB taxonomy): Bacteria > Planctomycetota > Planctomycetia > Pirellulales > Pirellulaceae > JAIYDQ01. The sequence continues at coordinate 7,751 of JBILTQ010000100.1, forward strand.
TCCACCCGCCGTGGCTGAACGCCCGATCGAGCCGTTCGCGATCGCGGGAAATAAGCCTTGCCCTGGTCGAACCAGGCAACGCCGCCGGCACCCTGCCGGCAAAGCTTTGAGCCCTGGATTATGACGATCGCAGCCTCCGTCCGCTAGCCCGAATCCCTTGCCGACCACCCGCTCGCTGGCCGGAGGCTGGGACGCGGTGACCGCGTTCCTGTTCTCTGGGGCTGGTGAGACTTGGATGCTCCTCCCACGGCTCGGTCGCGGGAGCCGCCGGCCGGGGAGCGAAAAATTCCCCCACCCCCTGCCAGCTCGCCGGTAATCCGCAAGTTCCAGGGGTGCGGAACGAGCCGACGGAAAATACTCCATCCCCACAGGTTCGATACTCGAGCCGCGGTCGCTCGGCAAGCGTCCGGCACCTCGGCGGGCTCCAGAAGTTGCTCAGACGCGATCCTCGCCGCTTCAATGAGCCTGGCGAAGCGGTTGACCCCGGCAGGGGATGGGGGATAATGCCCGAGCTTCCACTTCAATCATTCAGGTTTTTCATAGAAAGTTGAGCCAACCACCATGGCGGTTCTCGTCACCAAGCCTGCCCCGGATTTCAAAGCCCAAGCCGTTCATCCCAACGGCAGTTTCGGCGAAATTCAGCTCAGCCAGTACAAAGGCAAGTACGTGCTGTTGTTCTTCTACCCGCTGGACTTCACCTTCGTCTGCCCGACCGAAATCATCGCTTTCTCCGATCGCTGCAAGGAATTCAGCGACCTCGGGGTGCAGGTGATCGGCGTCTCGGTCGACAGCCATTACACCCATTTGGCTTGGCGGAATACGCCGCGAAATCAAGGTGGCCTGGGAAACATCGAGTACCCGCTGGTGGCCGACCTCAACAAGCAAATCGCCCGCGACTACGATGTCCTGGTCAACGATGCCGTTGCTCTGCGCGGACTGTTCCTTATCGACAAGAACGGGGTGGTTCGCCACCAGGTAGTCAACGACCTCCCCCTGGGCCGCAGTGTCGACGAAGCCTTGCGGATGGTGCAAGCCCTCCAGTTCTTCGAAACCAAGGGGGAGGTTTGTCCTGCGGATTGGCAATCCGGCAAGCGGACGATCAAAGCCGACGTCCAAGGGAGCAAAGAGTTTTTCAACGCCGAATATGGGGCCAAGGCTTAACGGCGACGCAGGCATGGAGGGGACAAGTTCGCTGCATGTCGGGCGGGCCTCGCGAAGGGAGGCACCCCGATGAGGCGGCGGGTGACCCACGCTTGTTGGGCCGAGCGTTGCTGTCAGCAGCGGAATAGCTTCGAGGCTTGGGCCGACGACCATGGCGGCTCCCGCTCGACGCTGCCATGGCTGGTCTTCGGTGGCAGTTGTTGATCGGATAGCAGCCTCGTGAGGCGCGGTATGGTTTGCGGAACAAGTTGCTGTTCGAGGTCCGCAGGTCAAGGGGAAGGCCGACCACGGGGGGCTGGCCGAAAGGCTGCGATCGGTAAACGCTTATTGACCGATTTGGTTGGTGGACCGTAGACTCTAGGCTGCTTGGCTGGTGAGGTTCTACTTCGAGATGCAAGAAGGCACCTGCTTGGAGCGATTGGGTGTCTTATCGGAGTTTTCGTTCGTGCCCGCAACGTGTGTCATTGGATTGCAGTGGGGTGATGAAGCCAAGGGTAAGCTGGTCGATTTGCTGGCTCCTCAGCATGAGATCGTCGTCCGATATCAAGGTGGGGCAAATGCCGGTCACACCGTGGTCAGCGGCGAGAACGTCTACAAGCTTCATCATGTGCCCAGCGGTATTTTGCACCCGTCGGTAACCAATGTCATCGCTCCCGGGGTGGTCATTGAGCCGACGACCCTGCTGAAGGAACTGGACGGACTCCAAGCCCGCGGTATCCAACCGCTCGACAACCTGATGATTAGCGAGCGTGCCCATTTGGTGATGCCGTGGCACCTGTCCGAGGATCGGCTGACCAATCGCCACAAGCTGAGTGGCGAGAGTATCGGTTCGACGTTGAGGGGGATCGGGCCGTGTTACCGGGACAAGGTGGGGCGAACCCATGCCTTGCGTTTGGCCGACATCCTTGGCCCGCAACTCCGCGAGAGGATCGAGGAAATCTGTAGCTACAAGCGGCAGGCCTTGTCCGTATGGCAGGATACCGAAGCGGCGGATTTGTTGGATGCGGCAGCCATTTTCCAGACGGCTACCGGGTGGGCTGAACGTTTGCGGCCGCTGGCCCGAGATACTACCTCTTTCCTGCTGGATGAGCTCGACCGAGGCCAACGCCTGCTGATGGAGGGGGCGCAAGGTTCGCTGCTGGATATCGACCACGGGACCTTCCCCTTTGTAACCAGCAGCAATTCATCCGGGGTCGGTATTTCCAGTGGATCGGGGGTACCTGCCAAATGGTTGAGGCGGGTGATCGGCGTTTGCAAAGCCTACTCGACACGGGTTGGCGGTGGTCCCTTCCCGACCGAATTGCACGATGCGACCGGGCAGAAGATTCGCGATATCGGTCGCGAGTATGGGACAACGACTGGCCGGCCACGGCGCTGCGGCTGGTTCGATGCGGTGGCGGTGCGTTACACGGCGCGGCTCAGCGGCATCGATCGACTGGCGCTGATGATGATGGATGTCCTCAGTCACTTCGACGAGATTCAGGTTTGCGTGGCTTACGAGTTGGATGGGAGTCGGATCGAGCGTTTCCCGTGCCTGGCCGAGGACTTGAGGCGGGTTAAGCCTATTTATGAAACGTTACCGGGGTGGAACGTCGATGTCTCCGGCGTGCGTCACCGCGAGCAGTTGCCGGCGAATGCGCGGCGATATATTGATCGCATCGCGGAGCTTATCGGGGTAGAAATCGGAGTGATCTCCGTTGGGCCTGATCGTGAACAGACCATGTTATCGCTGTAAGGCTTGGTACTGAGCCGCGGCAGGGAGATTCGCTTGGGTTGGTTTCGCCGAAAAGCCATGCCGCCGACGAATGTACGGCGACCCCCCGACGTTGACTCGCCGAGGGTCGGGCCGTCGGCCGCATCCCTCTCCATACCCTCGCCGTCGACGACTGCTGGATCGGTCGAGGGAACCGGCTTGCCGAGGCACGTGGCGGTGATCATGGATGGCAATGGTCGCTGGGCGCGCACCCGAGGCTTGCCCAGGATCGAGGGGCATCGCCGCGGGGCGGATACGGTGCGCCGCATCTCGGAAGCTTGTGGTCGTCTGGGAATTCCTTACCTGACTCTCTACTGCTTCTCCCATGAAAATTGGAAGCGACCGGCCGAGGAATTGAGCTTCCTGATGAGCCTGTTGAAACAATACCTGATTCGAGAACGCGCCACTTTGGCCGAGCGTCAGGTGCGTTTGAAGATCATCGGCCGGCGGGAAGGCCTGCCGGCTGATGTCCTCGAAGAGATGGATCATTCGGTGGCTTTATCGCAACACCATACCGGACTGACTCTCTGCCTGGCGATCAATTACGGCGCCCGCCAGGAACTGGCCGATGCGGCTCGGCGTATTGCCGAGGAGGTGCGGGCGGGGCATTTGGCGGTCGAAGAGATCGGAGAGCAGACTATCCAGGAGCGGCTATATACCAGCGAGTTGCCAGACCCCGATTTGGTAATCCGCACCAGCGGTGAGATGCGGGTTAGCAATTTCTTACTTTGGCAGATAAGCTACAGCGAACTATGGGTGACGTCGAAAGCCTGGCCGGAGTTTTCGGAGGATGATTTTGCGGAAGCCTTGGCGGATTTTAGTCAGCGCCAGCGTCGCTTCGGGGCGATCAACCCACCGGGCCAACCATGAAAGCGGATGACGAACTTTGCCTGTGTTTTCACGTGAGTTGGCGGAAGGTAATCCATTTCATCCGCCAGCATCGGGTCCAGCATGCCAGCCAGGTGGCCGAGTGCTTCGGTGCTGGAACGGGTTGCGGTTGGTGTCGCCGGCAAATCTCGCGTTTGTTACTGGAAATCCAGGCTCGCCCGCCGGTCGACCTCGACCTCGATGCCTGGTTGGCTGCGCGGGTTCCGACGGCCCAAGCTCACGCTGCAGGCCGGCAGCAGTACCTGAGCGATAAAGAGTCGTCGCCGCCGTGAGCCAGATGATCCGCTTGATGGGCTGCAGTTCGACGATGGAAAGTGGCGGCAGTGAGCGGCAAATGTGGAATTTGCTCCGTGGTATCGACCGTCGATCATTCTCCCCCCACCTTTACCTGCTTTACCGCCAAGGACCGCTGTTGGCGGAATTGCCGGCCGATGTCGCCGTCGAGGATTTCTGGTCGCGTCATCGTCCACCGCGATGGCAATGGCCGGGAAGGATTCATGGCTGGCAGGTTCGCGACCTCGCTGCCATCTTGCGCCGTGAGGCCATCGATGTCGTTTACGAGCGTCTGTTTCACATGGCCATGATCGCAGGGCCGGCGACCCGTCGAGCCGGGGTAAAGAGGGTGGCGAATATTGTCAGCCCGCCTCGCAACGATGTGGTGCGTTCCGAGGTCAAGTTCGCATGGTTGAAACGCAGGTTGTTGGCACGCTCCTACCGCCAGGCTGACCGTTTGCTGGCGGTCAGTCGCGGCGCGGCCGAGGACGCCTCGGCCTACTATCGAATCGCCTTATCGCGCTTCGAGGTCGTCTGGAATCCGGTCGATATCGAAAGGATCGAGCGTCTGCAGCAGGAGCCCTGGTCCGGTCTCCCCTTGGATGCAAGCTGTTTTCAGGTGGTAGCGATCGGGCGATTGAGCCATGAAAAGGGGCATGCTGTCCTGCTGCAGGCCGCGGCTCAAGCTGTTCGCCAAGCCAAGCTTCCACTGCAGCTACACCTGGTAGGGGAAGGGCCGTTAGTCGAGGATCTTCGCCGTCAAGCGGCAGCGCTAGGCATCGCCGACCGTGTCCACTTCCACGGCTATTTGTCGAACCCGTTTCCCTTGCTGAGGCAAACGCAACTGATGGTCTTGCCATCGCGATACGAAGGTCTACCCAACGTCCTGCTGGAGGCGATGGCTTGCGCCGTCCCGTGCCTGGTGACCGACTGCCCAGGGGGAATCCGCGAGGCGACGAACGATGGACGTTGGTGCCAACTGACACCGGTCGATGATAGCGAGCGGATGGCGGGGTATCTCGCTGATCGCTGGCAAAAACCTCAGCCCTGGTTGGCGCGGCTGGGGCCAGCGCGGCAGCAGGTGTTGGAGTATCACAGCTACCGAGCCTGGCTGGAGCGGATGCAGGAAATCCTGGCCTCGACGCTCCGCTGAAGGTTCACGGCGCAACGCGCCCTCGGCTACTGCGAGCGGCGGGCATCCGCGGAGGAACCGCCTGGCCTTCTGCGTTGGGCTACGAAAGGCTTATAACCATAGATGCATTCTCCCATCGAGCTCGTCCGGGAGAGCTTTTTTTACCCAGCGACGGATCTGCTGATCGCTGTAGCGAACACTGAAGTGACCGAAGATGACATGCTTGTTTTGGAAGTCTTTGCGGCGAGCGACGATATCGTCCAGGTGCATGTGACCGTGCTTGTGGATCTTTTCCTTGCGATGATGAGGAGCTAGGAACGTCATTTCAGCGATGAGGATTTCCGCGCGGTACATGTCCGGAGCCTGGTCGAGGCCTGCCGGGGAAGTGTCGCCGGTATAGGCCAGCAAGGGGAAGCGGACTTCGCTGGTGATTTCCGTCCCGGCTAATTTGAGATCGCGGATCTGCGGCCCGCTCAAGTGGGCGAACTCGGCCTTCAATTTATGGCGACGATCCCACACGATGAATCCCAGCGACGGGACGGTATGCCGCGTAGCGGTGGTGGTGACCACCAGCTCGCGACTCAATTCGACTTCTTCATTCGGCCTGAGTCCAACCAGCTGGCAAGGGAGTCGGCCGCGATCGAGTCGGATAAACATCTTCAACAGGCCTTCAACGACTGGTACCGTTTCCTCCGGCAAGTAAATGGTTGGCGGTTCCATCTTCATCATGCGCCGCCGCGCTACGTAAACCGGTAGGGCGGCGATGTGGTCGAGGTGGGCGTGGGAAATGAAGAGCCGCGGAAGAGCCATATAATCCCACGGATGCGCCCCCACATCGAAGCCGATTTTCAGTTCATGGATCCGCCAATAACTCTGCACGGCAGCCCGTGAATAACCATCGACGGTATAATTTCCTAGCTTTTCAACATGGGTCGGGAGATTGCCCAGCCCACTCCCTTCAAAACCCCCATCCGTCGTTGGCCCCGTGTTGCCGACGTCGGAGCGAGCGGCCCCAGCGGAAGGAGACGACGGCGGAGATGACGACCGGTTGGGCTTGTTCGGGGGCAAAGGGCACCTATCGGGGAGCAGCCGCTGGGCCCCACCCACCGGAACAGAGGTTGTCCCGGTTCGAGCTGACGCCTAACGGAAGTTACTTTATGCTGTATCGAATGATCGTCAGCATACCACGAATCGCCATCGAGCTGAATGTCCATGGACGCGACGCTGGGCAGGACACGGAGGCAAGTCATGGATGACCACGGTTCGATGAGCTTGGCCGACGCTTTTCAACTCGCCTTACACCATCATCAGCAAGGGCGGCTCAGCGAGGCGGAGTCAATCTATCGCGCTATCTTGGAGGTGGACCCGGAGCATGCCGACACGCTGCATTTGCTCGGGGTGCTGGCGATGCAGGCCGGTGAGCATCCCGTCGCCCTCGCTCGCATCCAACAGGCGATCCGGCGGCGACCGATGGCGGCAGCGTATTATGGCAACCTGGGGTTGGTTCTGGAAAAGCTGGATCGCCTTGCCGAGGCAATCCAGAGTTTGGAGAAGGCGATCGAGCTTCAGCCAGCGTACGCCGAAGCCTACAATAATCTCGGCTTGCTTCGGCGGAAACAGGGGGAGAGCGTCGCTGCTGCCCAGGCCTTCGAGCGGGCTATCGCCTTGCAACCGCGGTATGCTCAGGCTTGGAGCAACTGGGGCTTGATCGCCATGGACCAGCAGCAGTTCGAGTTGGCCGAGCATCGCTTTCAGCATGCCCTGGCTTTAGCACCAGACCTCGAGGTAGCCCTGCATAACCTGGGGATGCTAAGCATGCGCCGCGGCGATTGGGAGCGAGCCGAAGGTTACCATCGGCAGCTGCTGGCCAGGAATGGGTCGAGCGCTCTGGGCTATCATGGGCTGGGGAGTAATTGGCTGCAGCAAGGCCGCTTCGAAGAAGCGCGTCGTGCGCTGGAGCAAGCCTTGGCGATCGATCCCTCGCTGGTCGAGGCCTGGATCCACTTGGGAGGCGTTTACCATGAACAGGATCGGCTGCCGCAGGCCGTGGTTTGTTTTCGCCGAGCGATCGCCGGCGAACCAGCATCCCCCGAGGCCTGGTTCAACTTGGGGCGTTCGCTGAGCGTGCTGGAAGAATTCTCGGAGGCGATCGAGGCCTTCGAGCAGGCGGTCCGGCTCCGCGAGGATTATGCCGAAGCCTGGTCCTCGCTGGCCAATCAGCGTCAGCATCTGTGCCGGTGGGATGGTTTAGAGGCAATCCAGCGACGTTTGATAGCGATGGTCGAAGATGAAGCGCAGGGCGCAGTCGGGCAGCTCGTCAATCCCTCAAGCTTCCTGGTGCTTGGCTGGCCCACGACCCCGGCCCTCCAAGCTCGTTGCGCGCAGGCCTGGGCGAAGGCCAAATATCCGGCTCAGCCGCCGCCGCCGGCCACGCGAGGGCCGGGACTGTCAAGCGACCGCCACCAACGTTTGCGGATCGGCTACTTGTCGGGCGATTTTCGTCAGCATGTCATGGCGTTCCACCTGGCGGAATTGTTCGAGCGGCATGACCGCGAAAGCTTTGAAGTATTCGGCTATTCGATCGGTCCTCGCGACGAGAGCCCCATCCGTTCGCGGCTCATCCGAGGGGTCGATCGCTTCGTCGATGCCTGGGAAGACTCGACAGCCGACCTGGTGGCGCGCATCCGCGGCGATGCCATCGATATCCTGATCGACCTACAAGGCTATACCCTCTTCTCGCGGCCCCAGGTGCTCGCCTACCATCCCGCCCCGATCCAAGTCAGCTACTTGGGTTTTGCCGGGACCACCGGCAGTTCCTGGATGGACTATATACTCGCTGATGATTTTGTTATTCCTGAAACGGCGAGGGCTTGCTTCAGCGAACAGGTGGTGTACTTGCCGGGTTGCTATCAAGTCAACGATAGCAAGATGGAGATCGATCCTCACCGACCGACGCGGGCCGCTTGTGGTCTTCCGGAAACCGGGATCATTTTTTCTGCCTTCAATAAC
>JBILTQ010000409.1:0-4835 GCA_044371435.1 Pirellulaceae bacterium
GCCGGCTATGATCGAGCGCTGAGCATCGATATCATCCCGATGGAAGGGCTCGACACTCGCCAGGAGCTCCGCAAATTGCGATTGCTGCTCGAGAGCCTCCTCTAGGCTGCAACCGCCGCCAGGTCCGGAGTCGAGGCGATGCGCCGGTCGAACACGGTGGTCGAACACGGTGGTCGCAGGTCTAGCCGGCCTCGATGGCGACCAGGACTAGGGTTCGGTTGTCTTGCCCGCCTGCAGCCTGGGCGTCGGCCAAGCAATCTCGACATACCTTTTCAGCGGCGCTCGGCGGCTGCAACCGTCGCCTGAGATGCTCGTCGGAGAAGAGGTTGCTTAGCCCATCCGTGCACAGCAGGACTCGATCACCTCCCTCGAGGCGGTGGCGACTGAGCTCGACATGAAGGCTGGGGCTGTCCGAACCCAAGGCATTCCACAGGACATGGGACCAGGGCGAGTTACCATGGTGGGGGTCAGGCAACCCTCGAGCGGCTAGTTGAGCGGCGATGGTGTGGTCCTCCGTCAAGCGGCTCATGCGATCGCCGCGGGCCAGGTAACAGCGTGAATCGCCGGCGTGAGCTAGCCACAGCCACGGCCAGTTTAAATACGCCAGGGTACACGTCGTCCCCATCCCGCGAACGGCCGGTGTTGCCAACGCTTGTTCGAGAAGGACCTGGTGGGCTTGCCTAAGGCAGTTTTCGAGGATGGCCTCGACCGGCGGAGGCGTGAGGGTGGAAACCTCGGTTCGCGGCGGTCGCATGGCGAGGGGGATTTCTGCGAACTGCTCGAGGATGTGCACGATAGCCAGTTTGCTGGCATCGCCGCCCGCTGGATGCCCTCGCATCCCATCGGCGACCGCTACCAGCAGGCCAGCCTCATCCGCGAGATGTAGGCCAAGTCTGGCGGGCTCGAGACTGCTATCGACGATACGCAGTCGCTCGCCGATTTCGGCGATGAGGAAGTGATCATGGTTGGAAACACACCGCAGGCCCCGATCGGTTCCCGCAGCGCACGTGATGGCCGCTTTTGGTGAGCCCATCCCCGCACCCATTCCAAGCAAAAAGAAAATAGAAAAGGTGGCAGGACCTCGCTCCGCCAAAGGGCTGCCGGCTCACATTCTATTTGCTGCGTGGCCCCAGCGGGGCAGGTCCACGGCCGAGAAATTCGGTTATCATGGCGAGCAGTCCCGGCGGTGGCGGGAATGTCTCACGCTTGCCGGGCACCCCGTTTTCCAGCGAAAGCGGCAAGACCCGGTCGGTTGGGAGCGTAGCTGGGTGGTCGGTCGATGGTAGCCCCGAAAGGATCCAGAGCAGTCCATGAATCTTCGCGCGAACTTCGATAAAAACTACTTGTGGCGATACCTGGCCTTTGCCGGTGTCTGTTTCCCGCTCAGCCTGTGGTTTTTTTACGATGGCCTCATCGGTTATCCCAAGCAATTGCCGATGACCAAGGCCTACGATGAACTCCGCGACATCGATGATCCGAAAAAGCGCAAGGAAGCCTGGCAGGAAATCGCTCGCAAGCACGACTGGCCCCTCAAGGAGCCTGAAAAATCGACCGAGGAACTGGAGAGCGATATTGTTGGGCAGTACCTCTTTGGCGGGCTGTGTATCCCGGTGTGGGTCACCGCCCTGATCTACTATTTCCGCTGCCGCGGATCGTGGATTGAACGCTCGGAGCAAGGGGTGGTCAGCAGTTGGGGGCAGACGCTCGACTTCGCTTCGGTGCAGAAATTGGATAAGAAAAAATGGGCCCGCAAAGGGATTGCGACCGCCAGCTACGAGCACGGCGGAGACCGCAAAACCTTCGTTTTTGACGATTACAAATTTGAACGCGGGCCGCTCGATCGCATTGTCTACGAACTGGAGCAAGCCATCGGGCCGGAGAAGATCGTCGGCGGGCCGCCCGAGACGCAGCCAGCCGAGACCAGCCCCCCACCGCCGGCGGAGTCGGCGGATGGCGAGTCGCTGAAAGTCGGTTCCTAAAGTCTTGGCGGGTCGATATTTCCGGCAGACGGGCGGCCACCGTCCCCCGTTGAGGAAAAGGTGGACAGGGGCTAAAATTCCTGCCTTCCGTGCGAGGTCGCATCTCATGCCGCCCTCGCTTGCCTTTGGTCCCAAGGAATGCCTCCCTTGTCAAATCTCCCTCCCGAAGATTCTGAATTCGAAGATGATGTTCCGTCCGGCAGCGGCGGGCCTGGTGAAGGTGGCGGCGACGATGGCGGTTCACTGGCCGCCGGTGGCATGGGGGACAACGGGGAGGGGCGAACAACCGACTTGCCGATCGAGGATGAGCTCCGGAACAGCTACCTGACGTATGCGATGAGCGTCATCGTCAGTCGGGCTTTGCCCGATGTCCGCGATGGGTTGAAGCCGAGCCAGCGGCGGATTCTGGTGGCGATGAACGACTTGAGTCTCAGCCCCGGTGCCCAGCGGGTCAAGTGCGCGAAGATCTCCGGCGATACTTCGGGGAATTACCATCCGCATGGCGAGGCGGTGATCTATCCGACGCTGGTGCGGATGGCTCAGGAATGGAACATGCGCCATGTCTTGATCGATAAGCAAGGGAACTTCGGTTCGATCGCCGGTTTGCCGGCGGCCGCCATGCGATACACCGAAGCCCGTCTGGCTCCCGCCGCGGCGATGATGCTGGACGACCTGAAGCTGGACACGGTCGATTACGTCCCGAACTACGACGAATCGAAGAGCGAGCCGGTCGTCTTGCCCTCGAAATTCCCCAACCTGCTGGTGAACGGCGCGACGGGGATCGCCGTGGGGATGGCGACCAGTATCCCGCCGCACAACCTGCGTGAAATTTGCGCCGGGCTGATCAAGGTCATCGATGATCCCGAGGTCTCGATCCATGAATTGTGCGACATTGTCACCGGTCCCGATTTTCCCACCGGCGGCACCATCTGCGGACGCTACGGCATCCGCCAAGCCTACCTGACGGGTCGCTCGACGATCGTCATCCGCGCCCGGACGACGATCGAAGAGGTGAAAAATAGATCACGAATTATTGTTCATGAAATTCCTTTCCAGCAATTTCGCGATCGGGTCATGGAAAAAATCGCCGATCTGGTTCGCGGTGACCGGATCAAGGGAATCTCGGCAATTCGCGACGAGAGCGATCTGAAGGAACCGGTGCGTTTGGTCATCGAGATCAAGCAGGGGCACGATCCCAACGTCGTGCTGAACCAGCTGTACCAGTTTTCGCCGCTTCAAGACACCTTCTCCATGATTTTTCTGGCGCTGGTCGATGGGAAACCGCGCGAGTTGAATCTCAAGGAATTATTGCAGGAATTCATTCGACATCGGGTGACCGTCCTGCGGCGGCGGACGCAGTTTTTGTTGAACCGGGCCCGCAAGCGCAAGCATGTGGTCGAAGGGCTGTTGTTGGCCCTGGCGGATATCGAGCGGATCATTCAGATCATCCGCAGCAGTCGGACGCAGGCAGAAGCCAAGGAGCGACTGATGGGGGTCGAGTGCCCCTCGTCGATGATGGAAAGAGCCTTGGGTGAAAAAGGCTTTGCCGCCTTCCAACGCGATCGCGGGGCCAGCGACGTGTATCGGCTGACCAGCGTTCAGACCGACGCCATCCTGCGGTTGACTTTAGGGCAATTGGCCGGACTGGAACAGGAGAAGCTGGTCGAGGAACACAAGACGCTCTTGGATGAGATCGATGGTTACCTGGAATTGCTCGGCGATGTCCGACGGATCTACGCCTTGATCCGCGAGGAACTCGAAGATATCGCGCGACGTTTCGGCGATGATCGCCGCACCGAGATCAGCGGTGAGGAACTGGGGTCCTACAATATGGAGGACCTGATCACCGAAGAGCAGATGGTGGTGACTATTTCGCATCGAGGCTATGCCAAGCGATTGCCGGCGACGACCTACCGGTCCCAACGCCGTGGTGGCAAGGGGATCGCCGGGGTGCGGTTGGAGGAAGAGGATCCCATCGAGCACTTGTTTGTTGCCAGTACTCATGATTATCTGCTGTTCTTTACCAACCAGGGGAAGGTCTACTGGCAGAAGGTTTATGAGATCCCGCAGATGAGCCGAGAGAGCCGTGGACGGGCCCTGGTCAATCTGTTGAATTTGACCCCGGACGAAAAGATCATGGATTGCCTGGCGATCCGCGATTTCAATCTGCCTGATCATTATCTGATGATGGCTACCAAGAAGGGGATCGTGAAGAAGACCGACCTCGAGGCTTACAGTCGGCCGAAGAAGGGTGGGATTATCGCTATCAAACTGCGGGAAGACGATCAGTTGGTCGATGTGGTTTTGGCGAAAGCCGACGATCAGATCCTGCTGGCGACCGCCGGCGGGCGAGCCATCCGCTTTCCCGAGAGCCATGCCCGCTCGATGGGCCGCAACACCTCCGGGGTCAAGGGCATCTCCTTGAAGCGGGGGGATGAAGTAGTCGGGATGGTGGTCGCCGATCCCGAGGCGACGCTGTTGACGGCTTGTGAATTCGGCTATGGCAAGCGGACTCAATTTGGCCAAGGGGATGTGCTGCAGGCACGGGAAAGCGACTTGGTCGATGAGGAGGCTGCGGTGGACGTTCCAGCGGTGGAGGCCGACGAGGCGGGCGAGTCCGAGGATCTCTCGTCGAGCAACCGCTATCGAACCCAGGGACGCGGTGGGAAAGGGATTATCGACATCAAGACGACGGCGCGGAATGGTCGGGTGATTGGTATCACCCCGGTGACCGACGCCGACGAACTGATGATGATGACCAGTCGCGGCAAGATCCAGCGAGTCGCGGCTCGGGATATCAACGTCATCGGGCGGAATACCCAGGGGGTCCGCATCATGAGCATGGACGAAGGCGAT
>JBILTQ010000410.1:0-4832 GCA_044371435.1 Pirellulaceae bacterium
GGCCGGAAATACAAAGGGAAAAGCCAGTCCTGAGCGTACTTGCCGGCTCCCGCGTTTTCAATGGAATAAACACCCCATCCACCGCGGTTTACCCAGTATTCCCAAGGCAACACGCGATCCTGCGGGCTCTAATCCGTACAAACACTACAAACCATCCTTTAAGAGTCACCCATCCCGGGAAAGTTCCCTAAATTCTTTCAAGAATTCGGTGCGGGGAGGCGGGGAAGGGCGAGGACGGATCCCAGAAAAATCCTGCGGGTGGAGATGAAAGGCTGGCCAGCCGATAGGTCCAGGTCGCGGGGAGGCGGGGACCATGCATCCGGACGGAGCAAGCAGAGCGCGGAGAACTCGCCGGGAGAGGCAAAGCCCTCGAATTCGCGTTTCGAGCGGGAGCGTCACCCGGCGGCCTCACCCTCGCTTCTCCATTCGCGATGACGCTCCGGCCTACGGCTGGACCTGAAAGTCGACCGTCGCCTGACCGAATTTGCGAGCCTTCATATCCTCGATGGTGACCCGCATCTGGTATTTTCCCGGCTCGATTTGGGCAGGCATGTAGATGTGGTAGATGATGAAATAATCGCGGCGGTGATTCTGGCAGATCTCGCGTTCCATCGGCAGCAACTGGTCGGCAACTCTTCGCCCGTTGTCATCCAAAAGCTCGTAGGTTCCCTGAAGTTGGGTTTCAAAGCCACCTTTGACAGCTTCGGCGAGGACGTTTTCCAGCTCACAGTAGAGGAGCAGTTCCTGATCGGGCTTGAAGGTGTACGCCGGGAATTTGGTCATTACCCCGTATCCTTGGACGTCGGTGCAAAAGGCCAGCGAACGCACCTCCAGGTTGCTGGCCGCCGCCAGCTTCTGTGTCGCCGTCCGCTGGCTGTTCATGACCAGCGACCAACGCCGGCTCTTGACTGGCATTGCATCCGGATTTCCCGCCTCGTAGAGGGCTTGCAGCTGGTGCCGAAAATAGTCTTGCTCGTTGGAAGTCAACCCTGGGATCGGCTCCATAGCGACTTCGAGTTTGCGATCGGCCAGGGAAAGCAAACGGAGCGAGATCTCTTGGCTTAATCTCAGGTTTTCATCCAGTCCCGATGCGTTGGCGATCTGCTCTTTCAGTTGCTCGATAGCCTGGCCCACCGAACTGTTCCAGTTGGAAGTGGGCTGCGTCGTGTCAGCCGGAGTTGGCCGCAGCATCGTGGCCGCTGCCGGCACCACCGCCTGATCAAAGTTGGCCGCAAGGGACGTCTTGGCCGGGGTAGCCAATCCTTCGAGCGGCGGTTGCTCCGACGGCGTGTTGGCCCGCTGGGCAGCTACCGTCGGCTTGCCAACCTCGGTCGCAGGTGTTGTCTCCGCAGCCACGCTCTGGTCGCTGAGACGACTGCTGACCGCCACCTTCTTCTCAAGCTTACCCGCCTTCTCAAGCTTGTCAGGGCTTGGCCCTGGATCAGTAACAACTCCATCCGCAGGGGCCGGCGTCGGCTTGACCGTCCCGTCGGTCTGGTTCCTGGCAGCAATCGCCACCAACTGTTGCTTGGCCAACTCCTGAAGCTGGGGCGGCAAGGCGGCGATGGCTCCCTCGAGGTCGACCTCATGCTGATCGGTACTTTCGGGTTCGACTTTGACTAAAGGCGAGTCTCCTTTTGCAATCGGCTGGCTGTTCGAAGCAGTTCCATTCGGGGTGGCAGGCGTTGAGGTGGCGGCTGCCGTCCCGTCGGTTGCCGGCGATGTGGCCGTGGTTGGGCTGGGTGATGAGGAAGCTGGTTGTGCGGCGGGTGAAGAGCCCTTCCAGGACTTGCCGACCGACGGTGAGGCAGTAGTGAGCCGATTGGGCCGTGGCGGGGCCCAGTCATCTTCGGCCGAAGCATCCAGAGCACCGGTCAAGCTCCGCCAGCGACCGTTCATCGACTGACAACCTGCCGCAAAAAAGCAAGCCGCGACTCCTAAACAGGCGACGCTGGCTGTCATTAGTCGCGGATGTTGGATGAGGTATTTCGCCTGAATCATAGCTATTAATCCCGATACCACATGCAACTGCAAACCCACTTCACCGGTCATCCTCGAACTATCCCGAGGACCCGGGCGATAGTAGGCAAAGCCGATTGGCAATCGCAAGCCCGAAAATGCTTCGAGCGCCCCGCCGCGGTCGACTCACCAAGCCCTCAGCGGATGCGGCCAGCCACGAGGAGAGTCAAGGTTTTGCCAGCCTTCGGCCTCTTTGGGGAAGCGACCGTCGGACCGGCTTGCGAGAAGCCACCCTTCCCCCCGCCGAAGCCCTATCCCGGCCCAGGTAGGCTCCCGCCGAGTGTTTCGGCTGGTCGGGATCCTCAGTATTTTGCCGCGGGGAGCGAAACTCGGTACTGACGTAGGGGGATGACGATCAGGCCGCTTGACGCCGCCATCTGGCCCGCCCGAGAATATTGGGGTCGTGCGAGCCGGATGACGAAGGGCAGTGAAATCAGGCAAGTGGCAACATGGGGACGAAATCTCGAGCGGGCGGTCGCGAAAATTCGCTGGAGCGGGGGCGATGGGTCTTGTCGATGATCCAGTCGCGTCAGGCGGCCCTGCAATTGCAGTTAGCCGCCGAGGAGTTGCAGTGGGCCATCCGGGAGGCAGAGGCTGGGAACGACAGCCAGTTGCTCGGCTGGTTGCAGCAGAATGAGGCCAAATGGCAAGCGGCCCACAGCGACTTCGCATCCCATCCGCCGGATACCTGCCATCGAGCTTCACCGATCCCCGGCCTCCGCTTGGCAAGCTGGTTTCCAACAGCAGGCTCCCCTGATGTCGAGCGATTGTTCATCGCTGGCGAATCGCCCCTGCCGCCCCCTGTTTTGCCCTCCGCAATCCTGGAAGGACCAACAGGCGAAGCACTTGAGGAACTTGGCAATCCTCGATCCACGCTCCTCCCAGCCTCCTCGAATGAACCTGCTCAGCTCCCCGCTCCCGACGCGACTTCGCTGCCGTCGCCGGAAACAAAGGCTACCGCTTCGTCGCCGTCTCGCCCCTCACCTCCACGATCGCCGGCCGACCACCCCCAAGCATCCGCCCTCGATCGAGCCACGGCAGTTTCAACGCCGCTCGCCGATCGACGGACGAAAGCTCCACCCAAGGCAGGTCCGCTTGGCTCGGCCTCGCCGGACCAAGCGGGGTCCAAGGTCAAGGTTCAGCGGCCGAACTCGGTGGCGCCGATCGCAGTCCCTAGCCGGCTACCGCAAGCCCCTGCCCAAGGTAAGCCCCCTCCCGCCGAAGCCAGCACGACCGAGGATCCCCCTCGGAAAAACAAACTTCTCCTCGCGGCGTATCCCGCCAGTTCCCAGCGAGTACCCTTCAAGCTATCCCCTTCGCTCTTGGGGAGTGGGTTGGCGCACCTGCTGATCGTGTTCGCCATGTCCTGTTACGCCTTTCGCCTTGCGATGCCGCCGGAACCCAAAGCCATCGTGGCCTCGGCGGTCGACACCCAACAGGTATCGATGGAGACCCCAGTCGAACTCCCTCCTGTCGATCCTGAGACGTTGGAGATAGAACAGCCCACTCCGCCTCAACTGCCAAGCTTCAGCGATGCGGCGGTCGCGGCCAGCACGGAGCAGGTCGAGCTTCCTCCAGGCTTGCTCGGCCTTCCTGCCAGCGATCTCCCGATGACCGCCACTTCGTCACTCCCCTTGGTCACGACACCGACGGTGGCCGATACCCTATCGAGGCATCCCTCCGTTCAATTCTTCGGCGTCCAGGCTACCGGAAATACCTTTTGTTATCTGGTCGATGCCTCGCCGAGCATGAAACGGGACAATGCGTTCGCCGCAGCCAAGTCGGAGTTAGTCCGGTCGCTAGCCCAGCTCAAAGCCAAGCAGCGCTTTTACATTTGTTTCTTCGGCGGCGATTTAACGCTGCTCACGCTCGACGGTGCCGCACCGGAACCCTTTCCGGTGTATGCGACGCCCGAAAATCTGCAGAAGACCTTGGCCTGGATCGACAAGGTAAAGATCCAGTCGGAGGGGAAAGCCCCGACAGTGGCTCTGGAAAAAGCTATTTCTTTGGAACCCGACGGCGTTTTCCTCCTCTTCGACGGGGACACCCGGATCGATGTCCCCGCCTTCCTGCGCAAAGCCAATCGCTCCCAGGACCTTATCGCGGGAGACCAACCGCGGGTGCCTATCCATACGATTGGTTTTTATGACGCCACCCATGCTGGCTTGATGAAGCAGATCGCTGAGGAAAACTCAGGGACCTTTCGCTTCATTCCCAACCCGCAACAACCACGAAAACCTTGACCTAGCCGTGACGTCCAGCCTCGACTTCAGCCCGAGGCGAGACCAGCGGCTGCCTCCGTCCCAGGCTATCCAGCCCCGCGTACAACCGAAGCGGCTAACCGTTAGCCGCGGAAGGTTCCGCTTCGCTGCATCGCGTTCCCGCCATGGATTGATCTTGTTCTGCGGCCGAGGTTTCGGCAAACTCCCGCCGGCGAGCCAGCCTTTCATCGGAGGACCATCCAGGCCCGCGTCGAAACTCCTAAGAACCCAATCGTTCCGCTAGCATTCCATGGGATTGGCGACCACCATCGAACGACCCGACCGCTGGGATCACCCCTTGGATCCCACCATGCGCGACCGTCCGTTGGATTGGCTTTTCCAGCTCGAACCGTTCGCCTCGATGAATCCCGAGAGCTTCAGTCGAGCTTCACCGCTGCCGGAAATTATTCGGCACGATGCGCGGGTCAGTCGCTACGAGCATGGAGACATCGTTGTTCGCGAAGGCGATTATGGAAGCCATGCCTTTGTCGTCCTGCGTGGCCAGGTCCGCATCCTGTTGACCGCGATCGAGCCCAGTCCGCACGAGCGCGA
>JBILTQ010000102.1:0-15821 GCA_044371435.1 Pirellulaceae bacterium
AGGCTGATTGAATCCACGACTCCGGAGGGGAGGATGCCATGAATGGTTGCGAGCCGGAACCAGCCAAGGCAGCGAGGCATTTCCTCTTCCGCGGCGCCGTGCAAGGCTATGGGATTCGACCGACCATCGCCCGCCTGGCAAATGATTGCGATCTTACTGGCTATGTCAGCAACGATTGCCACGGGGTCATCGCGCACGTCGAAGGCTCGCTGGAGGCAATCGAGCGATTTTCCAGGCAGGCCTCGGCGAGGCTGCATTGTCTCACCCAGGTCTCTGCCATGGAAATGACGGAAGCAGTTCCCCTCCCAGCGGTTGATTTTAGGATTTTGCCAAGCCAGACTGGCGGCAGGCTGGCGACGGTCGTCCCGGTCGATCGAAAGATCTGCGACGTTTGTCTGAGCGAGGTCCGCGACCCGCATCATCGGCGCTATGCGCACCCTTTTAACCACTGCACGGCATGTGGTCCGCGCTATTCAATCCTCCAGGCTTTGCCTTACGATCGGGAACGCACCAGCATGCGAAACTTCGCCATGTGCGATGATTGCCAGATTGAGTATCAAACGGTGGGTGATCGTCGGTTTCACTCGCAGACGCAATGCTGTCCTGCCTGCGGGCCGAGGCTTTGGTTCCAGCGTGGTTCGCTGGTGATCTCAGCGCAACCGATCCAAGCCGCGGCGGCTGTCATCGGCGAGGGTGGTATTGTCGCCATCAAAGGGGTAGGTGGCTACCAGCTAGTCTGCGATGCTACCAATCCGCTGGCCGTCGAGCGTTTACGTCAGCGAAAAATTCGGCCGCGAAAACCGTTGGCGATCCTTTTGGATGAGGGGACATGGAAGCAGCTGACCCACCAGCTGACCGCTTGCGAACGTCGCACGCTGGCCGAGCCCAGTGGACCGATCGTGTTGCTGGATCGAGTCGAACCAGGGCCGGTGGTGCCGACCGTCAGCCAAGGCTTGGCCACCCTGGGGGTGATGTTACCGACGACGGCCCTGCATGCGATGCTTTTGGATGAAGTTCAGCGGCCGTTGGTGGTCACCAGCGGCAATCGCGAGGGTGAACCGCTGGTGTACCGCAACGAGGACGCTGTCGTGCAGCTCGGCAACCTGGCCGATGCCTTTTTGCATCATGATCGCGAGATTGTTCGGCCCATCGATGACAGCGTGGTCCGCTGCCTGGATGATCGGGTGATGACCCTCCGGGCCGCCCGTGGCCTAGCCCCCATGCCGCTCCCCTTGGCTGGCGGCCAGCCTTGCCTGGCGGTCGGCGGCCAACAAAAAAACGCCATCGCCATCGCCAATGGATACCAAGCCGTGCTTGGCCCGCACCTCGGCGAGCTGGATTCGGTAGCCGGTCGCCAGCGTTGGGAACAGTACGTGCGCGATAGCCGTTCGCTGTTTCATAGCGATCGCGGATCGATCGCCACCGATCTTCATCCCGACTTTTTTGGCACGCGTTGGTCCGAAACGCAGCCCGCTTCGATATCGGCAGTCCAGCATCATCATGCCCATGTGGTAGCTGCCATGTGCGAGAACGGCTGGCTGGACCAGACGGTGTTAGGGGTCGCGATGGATGGTACCGGACTAGGGGAGGACGGGAGCCTACGGGGTGGTGAATTCATGATCGCCACCGCCAGCCAGTATCGGCTGGTAGGGACGCTGCGGCCCTTGCCGTTGCTGGGTGGCGAAGCGGCGATTCGCCAGCCTCAACGGCTCGGCTTCGCCTTGTTGCAGGCCGCCTTGCCCGACCGGCCCGAGGAAGTAGCCGAACTTTGTCAGCTCACCTCCGCCCGCTGCGCAGCCTATGAACATCTCCTCGACAAACCGCGGTGGAGTCCGCGGACGACCAGCGTCGGGCGGCTGTTCGACGGTATCGCGGCCATCCTATTGAAGGATATCCAACCGCAGTTCGAGGGGGAGATGGCGATGCGACTGGAGTCCCTCTGCGACCTTACGGATACAGTCGTTTATCCTTTCCCCTTGGATGAGGATCGAATCCAAGGCACCTTCCTCGTCGATTGGCGACCGATGGTCCGCGAGCTGGTTGCCGATCTCCATCGTGGGATTCCGAACAGTCGCATCGCGATGCGATTCCATCGCGGCTTGGCGCAGGTCATCCATCAAGTGCTCCAAACATATCACAGCTATCGCGCTGTCCTGGCTGGAGGGGTCTTTCAGAATCTGGTCCTGCATGCATGCCTGCAGCGGCAATGGTCGCCGACAGCTTCGGCCAGGGTCGGTTGGTGCATGAGGATCCCCACCAACGATGGCGGCTTGGCTGCTGGACAATTAGCCATAACCTTGGCAAGGCAAAGTCAAGCCGAGGCGGTCGTCGCCTTCCCCACCCCCGAAGTTCACCAGGTATCCCCATGTGCCTAGGCATCCCCGGACGCGTTGTCGAATGGTTGGAACGAGAGCCGATCTTTGCTCGGGCCAGGATCGAATTCGATGGAGTTGCTCGCGACGTGCATATGGCTTGTGTTCCCACGGCGAAAGTAGGAGATTACGTGATCGTCCATGCGGGGATCGCGATCTGTCGCATCGATGAAGACGAAGCCCAGCGGGTCCTCGATGACTGGAAACGGCTGGGGACGCTCGAGGACCAGCAGGAAGCTCTCGATTTCCCGCTTGGTTCGCGGCCTGCGGCGGGAGGAACGGATTGATGAAGTATCTCGACGAATTTCGCGACCCACAGCTCGCCAGGCAGTTACTGGCAGAGATTCGATCCCTGGTTACGCAACGCTGGGTGCTGATGGATGTCTGCGGCGGCCAGACGCATAGCCTGCTGCGCCACGGTATCGAAGAGGCTTTATCCGATAAGCTGGAATTGATTCATGGTCCTGGCTGTCCCGTTTGCGTCACTTCGGTCGCGGCCATCGATTGGACGCAGCAACTCGCGGTCCGCCCCGAAGTGATCGTGACGAGTTTCGGCGATATGCTCCGGGTACCGGGCAGCCGACAGAGTTTGCTTGAAACTCGTGCCAAGGGGGGGATGGTTCGAGTCGTCTATTCGCCGCTGGAAGCGGTTGCCTTGGCGAAGGCGGAGCCCGAGCGCGAGATCATTTTTCTGGCGGTCGGTTTCGAAACCACGGCCCCGGCGACAGCCTTGGCTATCTTGCAGGCCCAGCAGCAAGCTTTGACAAATTTTTCTATGATTGTTGCCCATGTTCGCGTCTTGCCGGCGATGCGGGCCCTGATGGAATCCCCAGCCCACCAGGTACAGGGATTCCTCGGAGCCGGCCATGTCTGCGCCGTCACCGGCTACGAAGACTATGGTGCCTTCGTCGACGAATTCCAAGTCCCGGTCGTCATCACTGGCTTCGAGCCGATCGATCTGTTGCTGGGGATCCGCGAACTCGTTCAGCGACTCGAGTCAGGTCAGCCTGCCCTGGTCAATGCATACGGACGAAGCGTCCGCCCCGCTGGTAATCAGCAGGCCAAGGCCTTGATCGACAAAGTCTATCGCGTGGTCGACAGCCCCTGGCGCGGCCTGGGGCTCATCCCGCAAGGAGGTTTCGCGTTGCAGCCGGATTATCGAGCCTGGGATGCGAGCTTACGTTTTCCTCAGGAATTGCTCCCAGCAGCAGATGATTCGGCAAGGTGCCTGAGCGAGGCGGTTTTATCCGGACGCATCAAGCCGGTGGAGTGTCCTGAATTCGGGGTGCGTTGCCACCCGGAACGCCCCCTCGGGGCCCCGATGGTCTCGAGCGAGGGGGCTTGTGCGGCATACTATCGCTATCGACCTGCGGCCGAGCCTGGCCTTCCAATCATTCCCCAAGGTGCATGATGATGGCGGATACTGAACTGAATCCTACGAGTTGTCCCCTCGTTCTTTCATCCCCGGTGGGTGAGCAGGTGTTGCTGGCCCACGGGGAAGGCGGCCGCATGATGCGACGGTTGATTCGTGAACGCATTCAGTCGCGTTTACCTGTACTGCCCACCGATCGCGGTGATGCTTGCGATGTCGGGCGTATCGATGGTCCCGTGGTCTTGACGACCGATAGCTATGTCGTCTCGCCACTGTTCTTTCCCGGCGGCGATATCGGCTCGTTGGCTGTCTACGGGACAGTGAACGATTTGGCGGTGGCGGGAGCCGAACCGATGTACTTGACCTTATCCTTGATTCTCGAAGAGGGGCTGGAGTTTGCGATCCTGGATCGAGTCCTGCAAAGCATCGCCGCCGCCGCTCAAGCCTGTGGTGTGCGGATTGTCACCGGAGACACCAAGGTCGTGCCGCATGGCGCGGCCGATGGTCTGTTTATCAATACTTGCGGCCTTGGTCGCCTTCCGGGCAATGCACCGCGCGGGCCGAGGAGCCTGCAGGCCGGGGACCTCCTGATCGCTAGCGGCCCGATCGGACGGCATGGTGTGGCCGTGATGGCGGCCAGGGAAAATCTCGGCTTCACCCCAGCCCCCACCTCCGACTCAGCCCCGCTACATCGCGCCACCCTGGCCCTGCAAGCCGCCTTGGGGGGCGATTTAAGGGCGATGCGTGATGCTACCCGCGGCGGGGTCGCGGCGGTGATGCATGAGTGGGCAGAGGAATCCGGATTGACCATCAAGCTCTACGAATCGAAATTGCCGGTATCCCCGGAAGTCCGCGGCGTGTGCGAGCTGTTAGGGTTGGATCCTATCTACGTCCCCAATGAAGGGACTTTCATGGCGGCCGTGTCAGCGCGTTCCGCTCAATTGGCGATGGAGGTCCTGCAGCGGTATCCGGAAACGCTCGCCGCGAAAGTCGTGGGGGAGGTGGGCGAGGGAGGATTATCTCCGGTGGTCATGGAAAGGCTTTTGGGACATGTCGTTGCCGTCGATGAGCCCGCCGGTGCCCCCTTGCCGAGGATATGCTGACTCTGGAAGTCTCCTCCCAGGGCAGGACGAGCGACCAGCGCCAGCCGGCAGTTCTCCTCGAGAACGCGAAAGAGCATCCCCTGAGCTTCCACCGAATGCTAAAATAGAAACGAGCGGTCAGCGTCAGTCCCCGGCCTCCGGTGCCAATCACCGTCCCCTGGGCTTGGTCGGTACGCGTTCCAGCCCAGAGGTGGGACGAAACGTGGGCGATAAGCCGCCGTCAGCGTTGTGTTGCCTTCCGATGACAAGCCTTCTCCAGCTGGTGTCTTGATTTATGGAGCTTGTTTCGCTCTCAGCGAAAACGGTGGATGCCGCGCAACCACCCACGAAAAGCATGCAGCCGGTCATGCGATGGAGGATTCGTGGGATGACCTGTGCTGGCTGCGCCAGTACGTTGCAGCGTGCCCTGCAGGCGAGTCCCGGTATCGCCGAGGCCAGTGTCAGTTTCGTGACCGGGTTAGCAGAGGTTACCGGCCAGGGGTTGCAAGCCGAATCGATCCTGGCGACCATCCGCGAACGCGGCTTTGAAGGGGAACTGATCGACGCGACCTCTTCCCCGCTGGATATCAGCGATATCGAGAAGAAGCAGCAGGCCAATGAAAGGATCTGGGGACGTCGCGCGTTGGTGGGCGTCGGCCTCTGGGCACCGTTGGAACTTCTCCATTGGATTTCCTCGGCCTTCCATTGGCATCCAGCGTGGCTACACAGCCTGATGTTCGTCGGCTCATTGGTCATTATGCTCTTCGCCGGATCGGAGTTTTATAAGTCGGCGTGGAAGGCAGCGATCCGCGGCGCGACGAATATGGATACCCTCATCGCTTTGGGAGCCACCACCGCTTTTGTTTACTCATCGGTCGTCTTCCTCTTGGGCTTGCCTCATCCTACCTACTTCGCCGAAGCTTCGGGATTGTTGGGAATCGTAAGTCTTGGGCATTGGATGGAAGCTCGTGCCAGCGCTCGCGCGGGTTCGGCGGTCCGAGAACTGCTTCGCATCCAACCGGACAAGGTCGAAATCCTCGAAGCCGATGGAAGCTCGCAGCTGATCCCCAGCAGCCAAGTCCTGCAGGGATGTCGGATGGTGATCCGACCGGGAGGACGTATCGGGGTCGACGGGATCGTGATCGAAGGTCGCTCGGCCGTCGATCAATCGATCGTCACCGGCGAGTCGGTTCCGGTAGAGAAAGGCCCTGGGGATCCAGTGGTCGCAGGCTCGATGAATACGGTTGGTCGCCTGATCATCGAGACCTCGGTAGATGGACGCCATACCACGGTGGCCCGCATCGCGGAATTGGTCCAGCGAGCCCAGAGCAGCCAGGCTCCCATCCAGCGTCTGGCGGATCAGGTAGCGTCCATCTTTGTCCCGCTAGTCCTGGCCATTGCCGCTCTGACCTTGTTCAGTTGGTGGGGATTCGGTGACCTTCCTCGAGGGATCATCGCCGCCGTGACCGTCCTTATCATTTCGTGCCCCTGCGCTCTGGGACTGGCGACCCCGATGGCGGTCATGGTCGGGACAGGGGCTGCCAGTCAGCGAGGTATCCTGATCAAAAATGCCGAGACGCTGGAAAGGCTGGGCCGGGCCAGGCATGTCGTCTTCGATAAAACAGGAACCCTCACCCGCGGACAGCCGGTAGTGACAACCATTGCCCCGCGTTCTCCATTCAGCGAGGCGGAGTTGCTGAGTTTGACCGCTTCCGTCGAGTCGGCCAGTGAGCATCCGCTAGCCAGAGCAATCGTTGCCGAGGCCAGGCAGCGTTCGCTAACCTGCTTACCGGTCGCTGATTTCAAGGCTATTCCCGGGCATGGCGTGCAGGGGCGGGTGGGCGATCGGATGATCTCGGTGGAGCGTGATGCGTTGGCGACGGCGCGTGTCGTGGTCGATGGAATCGACGCTGGCACCTTGACCCTCAGCGACCAGCTGCGGCCGGACGCCGTCGAAGCCGTCCGCGACCTGCATCAACTGGGAATGACGGTTTCGATGCTGACCGGCGACCGGCTGGAGACAGCCCACGCCATGGCTCGCGAGTTGGGGGTCGAGCCTGGGCAGGTGCTGGCGGAAGCTACGCCGGAATCCAAGGTCGAGCGGATCCGAAAGCTTGGCTCGGACGTGATCATGGTCGGCGACGGGATCAACGATGCGGCCGCCTTGGCGACTTCCAGCGTTGGCGTCGCGCTGGCGTCCGGGACCGTGGTCGCCATGGAAGCCGCCTCGGTGGTCATCCCCGGAGACCGGGTGCGAGCCATCCCGGAATTGATTGACTTGGCGCGAGCCTCGCTGGCTACTATTCGGCAGAATCTCTTTTTCGCTTTTTTTTACAATGCATTAGCGATCCCGGTGGCGGCCCTCGGGCTGCTGGGAACCGCCGGCCCGCTCTGGGCAGCTCTGGCAATGGGCCTCAGCGACGTGACCGTCGTCGGCAATGCCTTGCGATTGAAACGGAAGCTTTCGGTTCGCCGATGACCGCCCCTCCCCGTCTGCAACTCGACCGGGTGGAACCTAGGGCTTGCTGGTGTAAGCGGTTAAAGCTTGTAAGTAGTTAGCGCGGAGCAACCCCTCGGGATGGCTGCAGTGTTGAAAACTCATGCTCCCACGCAACTGAGTTACCGAATGGTACTCGCGCAGCGTCAGCCAGTTCGTCAATTCGATTTTCAGGTGGCTTAGCTGGCTCACCCCGTGCTTCAATAGCGTCGAAGCCATCATCACGACATCCGCTCCGACCAACAGAGCTTGGACGACCTCACCTACCTGGTGTACCCCCCCGGTGGCCGCCAGCGAGCAACGGAGTTGATCCCGGAGGATAGCGATCCAACGCAGCGTCAACCGCAACTCGGCAGGATGACTCAGTTCCAGGGCCGGCATGAAGGTCAAGTTCTCCAGATCGATCGCCGGTGCCAGATAACGGTTGAACAGCACCAGGCCATCCGCCCCCGCCTCGTTCAGGCGTCGAGCAAAGGAAGGGAGAGCGCTGAAGTATGGGCCAAGTTTGACCGCCAACGGAATTTTTAAATGGTTGCGAAGTTGTGAGACCAGCTCGAGGTAGTGGTCCTCAAGCTCCAGCGAGTTCTGCTGGGGATCGGTCGGGATGAGATAGATATTCAATTCCAAGGCATCCGCCCCAGCCTCGGCGATCTGGGCCGCATATGCCAACCAGCCGCCGCGACTGGCGCCGTTCAAACTGGCGATTACCGGAATCTTCAGTTGCCGTTTGACGCTGCGAACCAACTGTAAATAGCGTTCGGGGCCGGTGTTGTAGCGATCGAGTTCAGGAAAATAGGAAAGCGATTCATGGGTCATGTCCGCCTGGAAATCATAAAGCCGTGCCATTTCCAGCTCGTGATGCTCGATCTGTTCCTCAAACAACGAAGGCAGGACAGCGGCCCCTGCTCCCGCCGCCTCGATCGCCTGCAGCGATTCCAGCGAGCTGGTCAGTGGGCAGGCCGAGACCACCAACGGGTTCTCCAAGGCTAGTCCTAGATAACGAGTACTCAGATCCGGCTTCATCGAAATAATCTCCGGCTCATGGGGCTGGATTCTCGGAATACTCGCGTTCGACTTTCGCGAGCTGTTCATACCAATGCCAGGTATCGTCGATATCTTTTTGCGCTAAAGCCAAGAGCTCAGCCGCATGTTCCGGTTGAGCTTGGGCAAGCATGGCGAAACGCGCCTCCTGCATGGCGATGTCGCGGAACGGCAAACTCGGAGCATGGCTATCGAGATGGAAGGGCTGCAGCCCCTGATGGGCCTGACGTGGGTCGTAGCGAAAGAGGGGCCAAAACCCCGACTTGACTAGCTCCTTCTGGTGCGACATCGAAGAACCCATGTCGATCCCATGAGCGATACACGTGCTGTAAGCCAGGATCAACGAGGGGCCATGAAACGATTCGGCTTCATGAAAAACACGTACCGCTTGGGCGGGATTAGCGCCGATAGCGATCTGAGCGACGTATACGCTGCCATAGGCGATAGCCATCATCGCCAAATCCTTGCGATGGGTATTCCGGCCGTCAGCTGCGAACTTGGCGATGGCTGCCCGCGGCGTGGCCTTCGAGGCTTGGCCACCGGTATTCGAATAGACACCGGTATCGAGGACGAGGATATTGACGTCGCGGCCCGAGGCCAAAACGTGATCCAACCCGCCGTACCCGATGTCGTAAGCCCATCCATCGCCACCTACGATCCATAGGCTTCGGCGGACGAGAATATCGGCGAGTACCTCCAATTCCCGGGCCTGGGGCGAAGCCATCGAAGCTAGCCGCGACCGGAGGTTTACCAGACGGGCCCGCTGCTCCTCGAAGTCCCCTTCGCTGAGCTGCGGCGACTGCATCAAGCTTTCGACCAGCGAATCGCCCAGTTCCGCGGCTAACGACTGCAGCAAATAGCCGGCCCGCTCCCGCTTGCTATCGAGCGCTAATCGGATCCCGAGCCCGAATTCAGCGTTATCCTCGAACAGGGAGTTCGCCCAAGCCGGCCCTCGGCCATCGCGATTCTTCGACCAGGGAGTGGTCGGCAGGTTGCCGCCAAAGATCGACGAACAACCGGTGGCATTGGCCACGATCGCCCGCTCACCAAAAAGCTGGCTCATCAATTTCAAATAGGGAGTCTCACCACAACCAGCGCAGGCGCCCGAGTATTCGAAAAGCGGCAGCAGGAGTTGCGAGCCTTTGACCGTATCGGTCGCCACTCCTTTCCGATCGCTCTCAGGAAGTTCGAGAAAATAAGCATAACCGCGCTGCTCATTCGCCAACTGTAAAGCCTTGGCTTCCATATTCAAGGCCCGATGCTTGCTCACCTCCTTGCTCCGAGCCGGACAGACATCGACACACACGCCGCAGCCGGTGCAGTCCTCAGGGGCTACCTGAATCGTCAGGGCGGTCGGGGATGAGGCCTCTTTGGTAGGGGAACGATAACGCCAACCCTCGGGCGCTGACTCGACCAGATGGGCCTCATAGCGCTTGCTGCGTATGGCCGCATGAGGACAAACCAGGGCACATAGACCGCATTCGATGCAAATGGCAGGATCCCAAATCGGGATGTGCGAGGCGATGTTGCGTTTCTCCAGCGAAGCCGTGCCGGTCGGAAAGGTTCCATCGATCGGCAATGCGCTGACGGGCAACCGGTCACCTTCGCCGGCGATCAACAGGCGGGTCACCCGCTCGGTGAAACCGTGGGCGTTGGTCAGTCCCGCCGACGGCCATCCTTCGCCTGCCGCCTGGCTCTCTTCTTCAGCTTCGGGGAGACGAACTTCCTGCAGACCATCCAGAGCCGCATCGATCGCCGCCAAGTTCCGCTGGACCATCGCCTGCCCGCGTTTGGCATAACTTTTCGCCACCGACAGCTTGATTTGCCTGATCGCCTCCTCCTTCGGCAGGATTCCCGACAAGGCAAAGAAGCAGGTCTGCATCACGGAATTCACCCGCCCACCCAAGCCTGCTTCGCGGGCGAGCCTTTCACCATCGATGACAAAAAATCGCAAGCCCAGTTCGCGTATTCGGCGTTGGACATCCAGCGGCAACTGCGGCCATACCGTCTCGGCAGGAAAGGGAGAGTTCAGCAAGAAGGTCGCTCGCGGCGCGGCCCGATCCAAGACCTTCATGCGTCGCAATAACTCCCATTGGTGGCAGGCGACAAAGTCGGCTTGGCGAATCAAATAACTCGAAGCGATCGGGCGCGGACTGAAACGGAGATGCGAAATGGTGGTCGAGCCCGACTTCTTGGAATCGTAGACGAAATACCCCTGGGCAAAGAGCGGCGTTTCCTGACCGATGATCTTGACCGAATTCTTGTTGGCGCTGACCGTGCCATCGCTTCCCAAACCGAAGAAGATGGCACGCTTGACATCCGGGGCTTCAGGATGGCTTGCTTCGTCCCAAGGCAAACTGAGGTGGGTAACGTCGTCGAAGATCCCCACGGTGAAACGGCGTGGAATATCGGGTTGGTCCATCCGATCGAAAATGGCCTGGACCATAGCCGGAGTAAATTCCTTCGAGGCCAAGCCGTAACGGCCGCCGTAGACCTGCGGCAGCGGTGTCCCCTTGGCGGTGTGCCAGCCTTCGGCCACTGCCGCCACCACATCCAAATACAAAGGCTCACCGATCGCTCCGGGTTCTTTGGTCCGGTCGAGAACGGCCAGCGATTGCGTCGAAGCCGGCAAGGCCGCGAGGAAACTCGCCACGTCCCATGGACGGTACAATCGCACCTTCAGCACCCCCACTGCTCGGCCCTGGCGAATGAGTGCTTGGACCGCCTCGCTTGCCGCTCCACCGCCCGAACCGAGAATCACCACCACCTGGCGGGCGTCTGGCGCTCCTTCATACTCGAAGAGGCGGTAGGCGCGCCCCGTCAGTTGCTGGAAGCGGTCGAGTTGCTGCTGGACGATCTGGGGAACAGCGGCATAGAACGGATTCACCGCTTCGCGAGCTTGAAAGAAAACATCGGGGTTCTGAGCCGAACCGCGGAGGACAGGCCGGTCGGGATCCAGGCTCCGCCGACGATGCTCGATGATCGGCTCGGTACCCAGCATCTCCCGGATCACCGCTGCCTCGAGCAGGTCGATTTTATTGAGCTCGTGGGAGGTGCGGAAACCGTCGAAGAAGTGCAAGAACGGGACGCGGCTGGGCAGGGTCGCAGCGTGCGCAATCAACGCCATGTCTTGGGCTTCCTGGACGGAAGCCGAGGCCAGCATGGCAAACCCCGTCCCGCGAACCGCCATCACATCGCTGTGATCGCCGAAGATCGACAAGGCATGCGTAGCGACGGAACGAGCCGCGACGTGGATGACGGCAGGCGTCAACTCTCCAGCGATCTTGAACATGTTGGGGATCATCAAGAGCAATCCCTGCGAGGCAGTGAAGGTGGTAGCCGCCGCACCACCCTGCAGCGCGCCATGCAACGTGCCGGCTGCCCCACCTTCGCTTTGCATCTCAACTACCCGCGGTACACCGCCGAAGATATTCGGCTGACGCCGAGCTGCCCACTCGTCGGCCAATTCCCCCATCGGTGTCGCCGGTGTGATCGGATAGATGGCGATCACTTCGCTCGCCGCGTACGCGACCCGCGCTGCCGCCTCGTTGCCATCCACGGTCACGTAGTTTTTCTCCACCGCTGTATCCCTTCAAGATTTATCGGTAAGCCCTTGACGATCGCCGGTCCAAAAGCTGCTCGATCCTTGCAACTCCTGTTCCACGCTAGGCACTCGGAACATCCGTCCGGCCCCCCCTCATCATCTCAGGGCTCAAGGAGTTGGCCGGCCTTGCGTCGGACGCCCGACTTGCCACACTCGCTGGGCAGCCGCACACCCAAACTGTGCCTGTTCGCACACCGCATGAGCGAACGAGCAGCGGTTGAACTCGGTACGGCGATTGCAATACCGGCTGACGCAAATCTAACTTTTGGTTTCTTCGAACGAGAGTGATCCCTGCTATGCCCGCCGAATCCCATGAGCTGACGTTTGTCCATTCGAATGCGCCGGAAGCGGACCTGGTGCGCTGGTTCGATCAAATTTCGCTTGCCGATGTGGCGACGGTCGGTGGCAAGAATGCGTCGCTGGGTGAAATGTATCGCGAGCTAACACCGCGGGGGATCCGCGTCCCGAACGGGTTCGCGACGACCGCTCAAGCCTATGTCCAGTTCCTTTCCGTGGCTGGGTTGGATTCCAGGATTGCGGCCTTGCTGGCCGGTATTCAGCCGGAGGATGTAGAGAGCCTGCAGCGACAGGCAGCCGAGATCCGCCATGCGATCCTCGAGCAACCGCTCCCCGAAAAGCTTGCGGATGCGATCATTGAAGCTTATTTGCACCTATGTATGGAGGCGGGTGAGGTGGCCGATGTCGCCGTTCGGAGCAGCGCAACTGCCGAAGACCTGCCCGACGCTAGTTTTGCTGGGCAGCAGGAGACGTACCTCAACGTCCGCGGGCAGGCCTCGCTGCTGGAGACTTGCAAGCGTTGCTTTGCCTCGTTGTTCACCGATCGCGCGATCTCCTACCGCATGCATCATGGCTTTGACCATATGAAAGTCGCCTTGTCGATCGGTGTCCAACGCATGGTCCGCTCGGACCTGGCGGCCGCGGGGGTGATGTTTTCCATCGATACCGAAACCGGCTTTCCCAACGCGGTACTCATCAATGCCGCCTATGGCCTGGGCGAGAACGTCGTGCAGGGATCGGTCAACCCCGATGAGTACTATGTTTTCAAACCCACGCTGCTCCAAGGAGCGCGGCCGATCCTCAAAAAATCGTTGGGGACCAAAGCGATGAAGATGGTCTATGATATCGGCGGCAGCAAGATGACCAAGAATATTCCGGTAGCTCCGGACCAGGCGGCTCGATTCGCTATCGACGATGAAGACATCCTGACCTTAGCCCGTTGGGCGTGCCTCATCGAAGAGCACTACAGCCAGCAGCGCGGGGTCTGGACACCCATGGACATGGAGTGGGCCAAGGACGGCTTGACCGGCGAACTGTTCATCGTCCAAGCGCGCCCGGAGACGGTGCAGTCACAGCGTTCGGCCACGACCATCGAACGCTATCATTTGCGGCAGCATGGCCCAGCCCTGCTGCAAGGGCGTTCGATCGGGGAAAAAATCAGTGTTGGTCAGGTGCGTTTGATCCGCGACGTGCATGAACTCAAGAAATTCCAGGATGGCGAGATCCTGGTTACCGACAAGACCGATCCAGATTGGGAGCCGATCATGAAACGAGCGGCGGGAATCATCACCAATCGGGGAGGACGCACCTGCCACGCGGCCATCGTCAGTCGAGAACTGGGGTTACCGGCGATCGTCGGGACGCAGACCGCCACCGAAATCCTTCGCGACGGCCGAACGGTAACGATCTGCTGCGCGGAAGGCGATACCGGCACGGTCTACGAAGGTACCGCCCAGTTCGATATCGAGCACCTCGATGTCCGCGGGATCGAGCGTCCGAAGGTGAAGATCATGATGAATGTAGGGACGCCCGAGGAAGCCTTTGCCCTGGCAGCCCTGCCTTGCGATGGTGTCGGCCTGGCTCGTGAAGAGTTCATCATCACCACCTACGTCAAGATCCATCCCCAAGCCCTGCTGGACTATCAGCAGTTGGACGATGATACGCGGGTGGCCATCGATCGGTTGACGACCGGTTATGACGATAAGCCGCAGTTTTATATCGACCGGCTGGCGGAAGGGATCGCCATGATCGCCGCCGCCTTCTATCCCAAAGACGTCATCCTTCGTTTGAGTGACTTCAAGACCAATGAGTATGCCAGTTTGATCGGCGGCGGGCGCTATGAACCGAAAGAAGAAAATCCGATGATCGGCTTTCGCGGTGCGTCTCGATACTATCACGAGTCCTTTCGCCAAGCCTTCGGGCTGGAATGCCGCGCGGTGCAGAAGGTCCGGCAGGAGATGGGCTTGAGCAAGTTGAAACTGATGATTCCCTTTTGTCGGACGGTCGAGGAAGGAAAGAAAGTCCAGCAGGAGATGGCCCGCTATGGCCTGGTCCGCGGCCAAGACCAACTAGAGATCTACGTGATGTGCGAAATTCCCAGCAATGTCGTGCTGGCCGATCAATTCGCCGAGATTTTCGATGGCTTTTCCATCGGTTCCAATGACCTGACCCAATTGATCCTGGGTGTGGATCGCGATTCGGAGATCGTAGCTCATGTCTTCGACGAACGGAACGAAGCGGTGTTGCGGATGATCGCCTCGGTGATCCAGGTCGCCCATGCCAAGCAGCGAAAGATCGGTATCTGCGGCCAAGCTCCCAGCGATTATCCGGAGTTTGCGGAATTCCTCGTGCGGCAGGGGATTGATAGCTTGTCGCTGACGGCCGATGCCTTGCTGCGCACGACGATGCAAGTCCTGGAACTCGAGAAGCCATCGAAGTCGTCCCTGGCATAGGCCTCCAGCCCGCTAGCTCGCCGCTTCCACCCCCAGCCGCTCGATCACGTTTCCCCGGGCGACTGCCTTTGCTGGCGCCGATGGTTTATGATACGGACCAATCGCTACTGTCCCTTGCTCAGGATTCATAAGCCATCATGCGAAACACGTTCGTCATCGCCCTCTGTCTGGTCTGGTCGACAGGTATATCCCGGCTGCCCGCCCAGGACCCCGCGACCAGCCGATCCACTCCGGCGACGCGGAAGCCGCCAGCTCGTCCCGAACCGACCGTCGCCGATTATCGTTACGACGATGATTCGCCGCGACAGGTATTCGATTTCTGGCAAGCCCCATCCGCTTCGCCGACTCCGTTGGTCCTGTTGATTCATGGCGGTGGCTGGCGAGGCGGAGACAAGACCGGGTATGGGAGCTCGGTCATCCAACCGTATCTCGACCGGGGTATTTCGGTGGCGGCCATCAACTATCGGTTCATCGAACAGGCCATGGCCGATCAGGTCGAACCACCGGTCAAAGGCTGTTTGTATGATGCCGCTCGAGCCTTGCAAACATTGCGTGCCAAGGCCGGTGAGTGGAACCTGGATCCAAAGCGTGTCGGCGCCACGGGAAGTTCGGCCGGGGCTTGCACCTCGCTATGGCTGGCTTTACACGATGATTTGGCAGACCTCCAAAACTCGGATCCCGTGGCGCGGCAATCGACACGTTTAACGTGCGTTGCCGTCTCCGGAGCGCAAACGTCGCTCGACCCCCAACAACTGCGGGAATGGATGCCCAACGCCATCTATGCGGGACACGCCTTTGGATTTTCCGCCCCTGGTCGCTCGCGGGCCGAGGAGTTCGAATTGCTCCTCCCACAACGCGAGAAACTGCTGCCTTGGATCCGCGAATATTCGCCGATCGAGTTGCTCAGCAGCGATGATCCGCCGCTTTATCTGGAGTACCCGCGGCAGAAGGCTGCCCCGATCCTCGGTCAA
The DNA here is from genome assembly GCA_044371435.1 of Pirellulaceae bacterium. Classification (GTDB taxonomy): domain Bacteria; phylum Planctomycetota; class Planctomycetia; order Pirellulales; family Pirellulaceae; genus JAIYDQ01. The sequence goes on from JBILTQ010000102.1 coordinate 15,690, forward strand.
CCCGAACCCGATCCTACCCATTCCTCGATGTACGGCCTGCAACTAGCCGCGCGGGCTCGCGAACACGGGGTCGCGGTGGTGCTGGTATCCCCTCAGCAACCAGCTACCGACTATCCCACCATCGCCAGTTTT
>JBILTQ010000105.1:0-15714 GCA_044371435.1 Pirellulaceae bacterium
CGCTAACGCCAGGGCCCGCTCGACATCCGTGACCACCAAGGGTTCGAGGGCGAACCATTCCATCTTGGGCAGATTATGATCTTCCTGGTCTTCGGGATGGAGGGCTAGCCTCTCGAGCAGTTGCCAGCGAATTTCGGCCGGTAAGCGCTGGCAGGCAGCCGCGAGATAAAGGCGTACCACCGGGGATGAGTCCACCTCGGCCATCTCGAGAAATCGGGACAATGCTGCGGATGGCGGCGCCTTGTCCTCGCAAAGCAGCTGGATAGTCCAGCCTCGAACATAGGCTTCGTCGTCCTGAAGCGTCGGTAGCAGGAACTCGGTGGAAAGGCTTTGAGTAGCATGCAAGGTCCACAAGGCTCGCAAGCGTAGTTCCACCTCGGCGTCCGAGTGAAAGTTCGACACGAGGAATTCCCTCGCTTCGGTGGCGAGCGGTTGTCGCTGTGCACGGTGTTGGAGGATATTGCGGGCTTGCTGTGCATGCCAAACACTCGGCACCGTTTGCAGTTTGGCCAAGGCCAGGTCATCCAGCGAGTTCAAGTCGGCATAGCGATGCTCGAAGGCTTGCGCCTGGGAAGTGACCGGCACGACGCGGAAGATACGCCCAGTTTCCTTGTGCATCACCTCTTTACCACAGATGTCGGCATCATGCCAATCGAGGACATAGAGGCCGCCATCCGGCCCGACTTCGACGCTGAAGCCGACCCATTGCTCGTTATTTGCAAGCAGGAAATCATCACCGTGATGCCCGATGAAACCGCTGCCGTGGGGTTCGAGGATATCGGTTAATACTGCATGCTCATGGATATTCGCCATGAAGATACGATCGCGGTAGGCGGCGGGAAACGCGTCGGACTGGTAGACGCGGGCTCCGCCATGGGCCGATTGGTGTCGGTGGTCGGCAATCGTCGTGATGTCGCTGTAGATATACGGACTGAAATGACTGCCCCCTTGGCGATGATAGATACCACCTGGGATCACATGCCACAGATGCGGAATGACGCAGGCGGTGATGAAGAGCTGTCCGTGTTTGTCGTAGTCGATACCCCAGGGGTTGCTGAAGCCATGCGCCACGACTTCGAAACGATCTTTGAAAGGATGATAGCGCCAGACGCCACCGTTGATATCGACCGGCTCCTCGGCGAATTCGAACTCTTCCGGAAAGGATTCATGCGGCTGATAAACCCGCCCGCGATCCTTGGGCTTGCCTACCCGTGACGGGGTGGCGAAACCTTGCAGTCCATACAACCAGCCATCGGGTCCCCAGGTCAGGCTATTCAAGGTTTCATGGCGATCGCGGATACCCCAACCGGTGAGCCGAACCTCGATGCCCTCGCGATCGGCCCGATCGTCGCCATCCCGGTCGGGAACGAACAGCAGATTGGGCGGGGCTCCCAACCACAGCCCACCCATACCGGTAGCCATCGCCGAAGGGAAGGGAATACCTTCAAGGAAAACCTTGCGAGACTCTGCCACTCCGTCGCGGTCCTGATCTTCGAGGATCAAAATTCGACTGGAACCATCGTTGGAAAAGCCGGTCTGGCGTGTTTCATAATCGCGATTCTCGGCGATCCATAGCCGGCCGCGCGCATCCCAGCAAAAGGCCATGGGCTGCGCGATCATCGGCTCGGCGGCGAACACGTTCACGCGGAAACCATCAGCCAGCGTCATGCTGGCGACAGCTTTCTCCGGGGTGAGGAACTCTGCCTTGCGACCAGCCTGCTGGGCCAATTGCCACTGCACGGAATCTTTGCTGAGTCCGGTATAAGCCGACCATTGGTCGCTAAGCTCAACATCGTTGAAGGGACCGGTGTAGGCGATGAGCCGATGAAGGATAGATTCTTTCTGCCCCTTGCGCAGCTGCCAATCCCCTTCCCGCGATCGGACTGGCCCCACCCCCCATTGATGATCGACCCGCCAGGCTTGCGGGAAACCATGATTCTGTGGATGGTCGAAAATCGCCATGTGGGCTTGGTCGTTACGCCCCTCAAGTTGCAGCCCAACATCCAGCCAGACGGCCCGTTGGCCTTCGGCCCGTTGGTCCCGTTGCCGTGCGTTGTTGACGACTCCCCCTAAAATTCCTTTTTTCCACGGCATTCTCAGGAAGAGACCACCATAATCGTATTTTCCCACCGTGAGATCGACCAAAGCTTCACCCGTCCATTGAAGGTCCATCAGGTAACGCTTGCCTTCATCGCGCAAGGTCCAAATCTGCGATTCGCGCATCACTGCCTGGCCGTGCTCATCCAGCAGATCATAAACCGTTTGCCACTGAACGCCGTCGGCAGCCCGCTGGGCTTCGGATTTCAACAGCGAAACGGCTACCCGCCGCCAATAGGTTCCTTCCGGATGATGAAAGTAGTCGCGACCATTCACCTGGGTAAAGCCCCAGTACAGACCTGTCTGATGACGATGATGACCAGGGCTGAACTCGGTCAGCGTTCCTTGACCGTCGGGAGCCACGAGCGGGTGCAGGTACGGGCGAAAATCTGGGAGGGCGACCTGGGTTACGATCGGTTCAACGACACCCGGCCGGAATACCTGTACGCGATCCCCGGCAGCGTTGAGCGAGGCGGTCAACGATCCGGGGGACTGGGCGTGGCTGCGGGGTGCCGCTGGCGACCCGCCCAGCCATGCAACCCAGGCAAGGACTAGCGCGGACGGCACGAGTCGGCGTCGAACGCTATGGGAATCGTTTCCAGGGGTGGACAGTTCTTGCCGCGGTATGACGAAAAGGAACGAGACGCAGGAAGGGATCATCGAAGAATTCCTCGGTGGCGATAATCGTCGGAAGGCAGGGAAGGATGGCCAACATTCGGCCAGCGCACGGTCGTCCGTCGGCCCTTCTCCATCTTGTCCATGCTATCCCTGGCTGCGACGCCAGCTATGAGAAATAGCGCAATTCTACTGAGAATTTTTTCCGATCGGTATCTGCTGGCGTTCACGGTGGAGCAACTGCCGGCGGTTGGTCTCGCTGGTCGAATCGACCTAGATCAAGCCGACGCTTTTGCGCAACCACCACTCGATCGCGAGCAGGACGATCAAGGGCAGGAACCAGTAGTAACTCTGCCAGAGCGGGACATCGCGGTCGAGAATGCGCCCGCGACTGAACGGTTGCAGTAGTTCGGGAAGGCGATCGAGTTCGGATTCATCGAGCAATTTTCCACCGGTGGCTTCGGTGATTTGACTCAAGGTAGCGATATCGGCTGAGCGGTCCTGGACTTCCAACGCCGGTTTACCCTGGATGGAGAATTGCGTCGAGATCGACAGCTGTTCGCGGGGGACTCCCGCAGCGGAGAGGCTTACCTGGTAGTTTCCCGGTGGAAGGTTGACCGCGGTTCCCTGGTAGTAGCCGGGCAACTTGGGGGTTCCTGCCAAGGCGATGACTCGCGGCGGGTGGCCATCGCATTCGACGATCGCCTGGACATCGACCCCTTCCAGCGGTACTTGTCGATCTGTGCGCAAACGGCAACGAATCTCTACCGGTTGCTCTTCCATATAATTCATCCGACCAGCGTCGAGACTGACATAATCTCCTTCGGCTACGAACGGCGTGCGCATCAACCAGCGGGCCACTTGATTCCAGAAGCGTTGGTGGAGGCGGTCGGCCACTTCATACCGCCAGCGCCACGATTCATCGGTGGCCACGTACAGGACGCGTCCGGCTCCGACCCAATGGGTGGCCAGGAGCGGCCAGCTGCCTGGATCATCGTCACCAGTGGTCGCTTCCAACGACCAGGCGGCGAGGACTTCCGTACCCGGCAGGGGCTTGGCGCGAGCGATCCATTGGAAAGGCGGAAGCGCTGGCCAGAAGAGGGACGCATCGTCACTAGTATCCTGCCGCATATCCAAGGCGGGAAGTTGCTTGCCGGCGGAGGTCCATTCCACGCGTGGTGGAGTCGAAGCGTTACCGGCGGGAGCGGCCAGCAGAGGTGAGGCAAGTCGTTCGACCGGCAAGAGACGTTCGAGGAGCGATGGGTTGCTGGTACTTAGCCAACTATCGCGCTGGCCATCGATGATGATCAGCCCGCCCCCGGAGTCGTTGACGAAATCGACGATCCCCTGCTGCTGCTCGGCCGTCAACAAAGAATGGGGTAAATCCCCCAGGATGATCAAATCATAGCGCATCCAGTCATCGCGTTCGACGGGAAAAACCGCTTGCGGTTTGGTATCGGGCAAGCGAAGGCCGGTACCGAGTAGGTCGTCGGCTTCCGCGATCACCGCCGTGATTTCCCAGAATGGATCGCGCTCAAACATGTTTTTCAGGTAGCGGCTTTCCCAGCGGCTGCGTCCATCGACCAGCAGCACGCGCGAGCGATGCAAGGCGCCCCAGAAACGAATGGTGTGCGGTCGAGGCGGTGACGATGTGCTCGTCTTCTCCTGGTCCATCGCGATGTCGAAACGCAACTCCATCGGGATGGCGGCTGGTTCACGGCGGTCGGCCTCGACCGGCTGCTCGGCGAGTTGCCGGGTCACCAGAGGATCGATCGGGATACTAAAAGCGATAGCTCTTTGGTCACTGCCATCGGCGACCAGACGCTGTTCCCAGACTAACTCCGAGGCATGCCATGCCTGCAAGCGAAAGTTTTCACCAGGGGCTAAGTTGTCGCGGATAACCACACTGCCCGACAAAAGGTCGCGGCGAAACAAGCGATCCGGGTGTTCTACACTGAGGATGGAGACTTCCGGGGTGGCTTGGTGGGGACCATAGCTGACAGCAAAAACTGTCGGGGTCTGTCCGCGGCTTTTTCGCTGGATGGCCTCGAGCAAGGAAAGGCCATGGTTGACGCGGCCATCGGTAAGCAAGACAAGCACCGAGGATAGCTCGCGATCGACGATATTCCCAAGTTCCGTTTGTGGACGATAATCATCGATATCCCACGCTTGGGTGCTTTCAGGAAGCTTGGCCTGCGAGTCGACCGTCGACGACCATAACGGAACCAGCGGTAGCGAGCCGCCGCGGACCAGCTCAATTTCATGTTCTTCTGCCAGCCGAGGCAAAAGGGAAGTGTCGGCATCCAGGATCGCGGCCGTGGCCCGTCGGTAGCGATTAAACGGTTTCCCATCATCCAGCGACATGCTCTGCGAGTCGTCGAGGATCATGTTGATGGACCCGGGTTCACCGAGTCGGGTGCGACGATGCAGCGAGGGTTCGGCCAGCATCAGAACGATCATGGCCACCGTCGTCGCTCGTAACCAAGGTAACCACCGAGCCGGTGCTGCCGATGCCTGGAGCACTTCACGACGATAGAGCCACCAGCACACCGCGCCGGCCAGCATCGCTGCGATGATGGCCAGTGGGGCTGGAAGTTTTCCGAGAAAATGCAAGTCGTTCACGGCGAGGCCCTCAGGAACGACCGTTGCAGCAGCAATTCTCCGAAGAGCAAGATCAGCAGCAGGCCGAGGACCCATCGCCAGATCTCCTGGCCAGCGTCATCGGCCAGGCTGGTATAGTCGGCGATCGACCGGACGACCTGGCCGCCAAGCTGTTCCGCCAGGTTTTCAAGAGAGGCGTCCTCGAGGATCGACAATTCCGATTCAGCCAACGAGGCTTGCGCGGCTGCATACAGCCCAGGGTTGCCGGAAGCTTCGGCCATCCATCCTTCGAGTCGATAGAATCCAGGATAGACGGCAAGCGTCCGGGGAAATGCGGGATCGCTGCCAGCCGCGGAGAGCACCCGATCTTCGACTCGACCTCGATCGCCCAGCCACCGTACCTGCCAAGGCTCGGAATCATCGGTCGCCGCGGTATCGGCTAGCCAATCGCGGAGCTGCGGCGGAGGCCATGCCAACGATTGGCCAGCGGTCAGGTTTGCAACCCAGCGATTTGCTGGAGTGGCGGCGGTGATCCAGCGTTGCATCACCGGTAGGTAACTTGGCCGCAGCGGCCAGTTGGACCAAGCCGGGTCGCAGCTGGTGGTGCAAACCAGCAGGCTTCCCTGACCGACCGAGCGTTCCCAAAGCAAGGCATCGCCATTGGTCAGCGATAGGCAACGGGTAGGCGGGTTCTCGAGGCCGGGTCGGACAGAGGTGGGAAACCAACCGCGAAACTCAAGACTTTCCAGGCTGCTGCCACCGAGTTCGTGCAGGATGCGCAGGGCTGGGTGCTGGAAGGTTTCTCGCTGAAGCCGGATACCTTCATTCGCCGGCGGGATCAGCCGGGCTTGGTCGGCAAACTCCAATCCAAGGAAGGTGCCCAAGTGCTGGTTGTACCAGGCCGCATCGAGCGTTGGCCCGGCGAAGATCAGCGTCACCCCGCCATCCTCGGTATGATCGATCACCTGGCGGACCACATCGTCACTCCATTGCGAGGCCTGTGCGATAATCACCACCTTGGCTTCGGCCAGCCTGCTGGAATTCAACTGCTCGGAAGAGAATCGCACGACACGGAAAGGATTGATGGCCGACTGGTCCTTGGGTAGGAAAGGCGCCAAGGCCGTTTGCAGATAATCCGAGACGGCGGGCATGGCCGATGCGATCGAATCATCAACCATCAATACCGGAATCTCGCGGAGCGCCAAAATGGCGAAGGTGGCGATATTGTCTTCGCCCAAAACATCCTCGGCTTCGATTTGGGCTTCGATGCGATGCGAACCAGCCTCGGGAAACGTCAAGCTGAAAACCGACTGTCTCTCTGCACCGGCTGGCAAGCTCACCTGGCGCGAGGTCATCGGACGGCCATCGATCGTCAAGGTCAGCTTCAATTCCTCGGAGGCCTGGCCACCGAAGTTGCGCAGCATGACCCGCAGATAGCAGGGTTGGCCTACCGCCACCACCGAGGGGGTGTCGGAGGCGATGCGCACGGTGATGTTGGCCGACTTGTTGGTCGAGTCGGAAGAGCGGGGGAGAGCCCAAAGCACGATCCGCGGCGGGTTGGGGAGAGTTGCTAGCACCTGGCGAAAGTTATCGGTCTCCTCGGGGGTGATCGTCGAACAGAAAGACTTTTGAAAGTCCGAGGCGAGGATCAGTTGCGGCTCCCCTGGCTGCTCGCGGCGGATGTGCTCTAGCTCGCGATGCAGAGCCTGGATCACGCTTCCTCCGTCGGCACCGGCCGTCATTTTTTTGAGTCGACCGATGGCCGGGTATCGTCCCTGGGCAGCCCCCTCAGCGGACTCATCGCTGACCTCGGGAAGCAACGGGGTTATCGACCAACGACTTGCATCGTCGCTTTGCCTGATCCATTGAGCTAATTCGGAGGTAATGCAGTCGATGCGCGAGGCGGTGGGAACCTTGGGGTCATGAGCGGTGGCCAGCATCGACAAACTGTTATCCACGATCAGGTGCGTTGATTTGGCCCGGGAATGACCGAGCAATCCACCGGCGAAGCTGCCGGCGAGGTAAGGTCGAGCCATGCACAGGGCGAGGCAGAGCGGGATCGCGCAGCGTAGGAGCAGCAGCAGCCAACTCCGCCAATCCCAACTCCGCGTCTGGATCCGTTCGAGCTGGTCGAGAAAAAGCATGGCTCCCCAGTCCAGCCTGCGATACTGGGTCCGGTTGAGCAGATGAATGATCAGCGGGACCAGGACCGCGGTCGTCCCCAGGAGCAAGCTGGCATTGAGAAACGTCAACGGCCACACGATCATCGGTCCCGGCGAGAGGCAAGATACGACATCAGGATATCGGTATGCGGTTGGTCGGTGACGCATGGCACCAACTCGATTCGTTGCCGTGCGCACTGCTGCTCCAACTCTTGCCGGTAGTGGGCGACACGCTCGAGGTACTGTCGGCGAAGGGCGACCGGATCGACTACGCGTTGGTGCATCGGTCGCTCGAGATCGTGGACCTGCAACCGGCGACGGAAGGGGAACTCGAGTTCATCGCGATCCCAGATCTGAAAAATCACGACTTCGCTGTGTTCCGCACGAAAAGCTCTAAGGGCTTTTATCAGTGGTCCCACTTCCTCAAAACAATCGGAGATAAGCAGGACCAGGCCGCGGCGATGGACGCGCGGGGCTACCTGGCCAATCACCTCCGCCAGATGCGTGTCGGCTTCGCCATGCGAAGATACCAGAGCTTGCATCAGGAGTTGCAGGTGTCCAGGATTGGAGCGCGGAGGGATGTAGCGATGCAGTTGGCGATCGATCAGGGCCAAGCCGACCGCGTCTTGCTGCAGGACCAGCAGGTAGGCCAGCGAGGCAGCCAAACCTACGGCGTAGGCATGCTTCGATTGGGAAGCCGTCGTTCCGCGATAATTCATCGAGCCGCTTTGATCGAGCAGCAGCGTACAGCGGAGATTGGTCTCTTCTTCGTACTGACGGATGAACAGCCGATCGGTCTTGCCGAAAAGCTTCCAGTCGATCGAGCGGATTTCATCTCCCGGGACATACGGGCGATGCTCTTTGAACTCGGCGCTGAAGCCCTTGTGGGGGGAACGATGTTGACCGACGGTCAAACCATCGACGATGCCTCGCGCATACAGCTGAAGGCGAGCTACCCGGTCGCGTTCCTCGGCACTCAGGATCGGCTTGATGGACATCACAGCAGCTTATCGTGGACTTTGGGCATTTCCTCGATGGCCCGGCGGACCAGATCATCGCTGCTCAAGCCCTCGGCTTGGGCGGAGAAGCTGGGGACCAGGCGGTGACGCAGGACAGGCAAGGCCAGATGACGAACATCGTCCAACGCCACATAATGCCGACCATGCAGCAGGGCTCGGGCTTTGGCAGCCAGGACCAGTTGCTGGCAAGCCCGCGGACCCGGGCCCCACTCGACCTTGTCCGCCACCCAGGCCAAGCGCTTCGGTTCTTCAGGACGAAGGCAACGGACCAGCTGGAGGATCAGGTGCTTGGCGGATTCAGGAAGCGGCACCAGCCGCACCGTATGCTGGAATTCGAGGATTTCCTGGCCGCTTAGGATCGGTTCGATCTTGGCCGAATAATTGCTGGTGGTACGATCGATGATCTCCGCTTCCTCTTCAAAACTCGGGTAATCGACGACGACTTGGAAGAGAAAGCGGTCGCGCTGGGCTTCAGGGAGCGGGTACGTCCCCTCCTGCTCGATGGGGTTCTGCGTCGCCAAGACGAAGAAAGGCTCCGCCAGTTTATAGGTTTTGCCACCCACGGTTACTTCGTGTTCCTGCATGGCCTCCAGCAGGGCGGCCTGTGTTTTCGGTGGCGTGCGATTGATTTCATCGGCGAGAAGGATTTGGGTGAAGACGGGACCACGCTGGAAAACCAGTTGTCGATGGCCAGTCTGCGGCGATTCCTGGATGATGTCGGTACCGGTGATGTCAGCCGGCATCAGATCGGGGGTGAATTGGATGCGATGGAAGGTGAGATCGATGGCTTCGGCGAGCGACCGGACCATCAAAGTCTTCGCCAGTCCGGGGACGCCCTGGAGCAAGCAATGGCCGCGCGAGAGGATGGCGATCAATAATTGTTCAATCGTTTCTTCCTGACCGACCACCAACTTGCCGACTTCTTCGCGTATACGCTGGCAGGCCGAACGTAAACGCTCGGCCCGTTGAAGGTCTTCATGATCGGGTGGAGCAATCGGCGACATGCAAGCTCTCCAAAAAACAAAAAAGGACCCAGCTGGCGGGCTGGATGGGTGGGGATCCGCGGGGGCGACGGTCAGCGGGGAACCCTCCATTTTACGTCAACTGAACAGCCGCGTATATTGCTTTCTGGCCAAGGGGGGCAGGGCGCGGCTGGACACCCAAGTCATTCGCAGCTTACCGGCGGCGTCGCTTCACTGCCTCGATCCTAGTTTGGCCAGGGACCGCGTCAGCCCAAGATTTCCCGAAAGAAAGACGACTCGATGGAGGCTGTCGCAACCGTACTGGTGCTGCTTTGCCTGGTAACACTCCTGGCACTGCTGACGCAGCAATGGACCATCCCATACCCCACCATCATGGTATTGACCGGCTTGGCCATCGCCTTGGTCCCCAACCTGCCGGCGGTACATTTGACCCCGGATATCGTCTTTCTGATATTTCTTCCACCGCTGCTCTACGCGGCCGCCACCGAAACTCCCTGGCATGATTTCCGGAAGAATCTTCGCCCGATCATCTTTCTGGCCATCGGCTTGGTTGTCGCGACGACCTTGGTGGTCGGTGTGGTCGCCAAGTGGCTGTTGCCGGGGATACCCTGGGCCGCGGCCTTTGCTTTAGGGGCGATCATCTCGCCACCGGATGCGGTTGCGGCGACTTCCCTGACGCGGCGGCTCCCCATGCCCCGGCGAATCATCACGATCCTCGAGGGTGAGAGCTTGCTCAACGATGCCACGGGTCTGGTGCTCTATCGGATGGCGGTGATCGCCGCGACGACCGGAAGCTTCTCGTGGTCGTCGTCGTTATCGATGTTTCTCAGCTCATCGCTGGGGGGGATTGCGATCGGGTTGACGGCTGGATGGCTGTTGGTTTTCATCCATCGGCAGTTGGAGGATCCGGTGATCGAGACCATGCTTTCCCTCCTCACGCCGTATGCCGTCTATCTGCCTTGCGAGGAATGGCATTTATCTGGAGTCCTCGCGGTCGTGACCACCGGTTTGTACTTTCAGCGGCATGCGCATGGGGTCTTTTCGGCAGCGACGCGTTTGCATGCGCGGGCCGTTTGGGATAGCGTTTTGTTTGTACTCAACGGATTGACCTTCATCTTCATCGGCTTGGGTTTGCGCGATGTCATGCGGGCTATCAATCACGAACCGTGGTGGTGGAATGCGACGATCGCCGGGAGCATCGTCTTGGTGATCATCCTCACCCGCATGCTATGGATCTTGCCGACTGCCTTGGCGCCTCGATGGTTGCATGCGGCGGATGATCCGGTCGCGGGAAGGTTGCCGTGGTCGCACCTCTGCATCATCGGTTGGACCGGGATGCGAGGGGTGGTCTCGTTGGCGGCCGCATTAGCCTTGCCGCTCGGCTTTCCCCATCGCGAGTTGATCCTGTTCGTCGTCTTCGGGGTTATCCTGGCGACCCTGGTGGCGCAGAGTATGAGTTTGCCGTGGATGATTCGCCGCTTGGGGGTGAGTGCGACCGGGCGGTCGAGGCTGGAGCAGGAAATGGATGCGCGGCTGTGGACGTTGGTGGCGGCCAATCGGTATCTGGACCAAGCGGCCGGAGGCTTGGGCGTCAGTCATCGCGACACCGACTACCTGCGAAACTATTTTGAAACGCATGCCAATCGCGTCTTGGCCAACCTGACGTTGGAACTGGAGCATATCGACGCCGAGAATTTTCGCCGCGCTCCGGCCTGTCGCTCCCTGCATCTGGGGGCCTTGCAAGCGCAGCGTGACCGGCTGAGAGGGTTGGAGGAAGACGGGATCATCGATACCGAGCTCATGATGCAGTTGTGTCGGGAGATCGATTTGGAGGAAACCCGCCTTCGCTCTCCCACCCAGCTGGTGGACCGTTTGCCGGGCGGAGAGCGCGGGGCGGGGGTGCCTGACTAACGCGGGTCGCCCTAACTTTGAATCGCCGAGGTGGACGGGCTGTCCTGGGGGTCGGTACGGTCGCTCCCGCCGGCGGATGGTGTAAGGAGGGGGAATCCCACGACAAACTGGACTGAGACGGAGAGGAATCCATCTGGCCGACCCCCTGTCCGAGGTCTGGGACCTGGCCTCCTTCGGCTCGTCGATCCTGTAGCCTAGGGCCTGCGGAAGACCCTCGTGCCCCCCTTTGCCGAGGGTTTGGGGTTGCTACCGCTGGAGGGCGGGGGTAAGCTGATTTCGGCCAAACGACGGATTTTTCCGGGAGCCGGGATGCTGGTGAGGTATTTTCGTCGGCGATCGAACTGGCGAGGGTAGCCGTGGCCGGTCCGTTGACGCAGGCAGAAGCCCCTGCGGAGGCGGTGATTCCGAATCGCAGGTACCCGACTATCCATCGGTAACCCCTTAGCAGTACGTGCCCGTTCGGGCCGTGGAGATTGACCACCAAAAATGCAAGCTGACATTCATCCCAAATACATGGAAACAACCGTGACTTGCGGTTGTGGTAATACCTTCCAAACACGCAGTATCCGCAAAGAGTTGAAAGTCGATATCTGCAACGAGTGCCATCCGTTCTTCACAGGTAAGTTGAAGTACGTCGATACGGCGGGGCGGATCGAGAAGTTCCAGAACAAATTCGCAGCCGGCACCTATGCCTCGCTGGCTACCAAGAAGAAGGCTCCCGCCAAGAAGAAATAGCGACGCTTCCCCGAAAGATCTACGGCCGCCGCGATGGAATCATCCAGTTCCATACGCGGCGGTTTGCTTATACTCGTTGACCGTTGGTGGTGTTGGCGACAGGTTTTGGGAGGGGTATTCGACGCGGAGTGGTTGCTGGCCAAGGCAGCCCGAGAGGGCTGGAGTTTTCCTCGGTGGGAGGCGAGGCAAAGCAGCTAGGCGTGAAGGAAGGTCGTGCGGTCGTCATGGCCGATGACGATACTCGCAGCAATTGAGGCATCATGAACGTTCGAGAACAGCTTGATCAGACACTCCGCCGCTTCGAGGAACTCGAAAGGCAAATGGCGGATCCGGAAGTGCTGAATGATTCGTCCAAGATCGCCAACGTCATGCGCGAGCATGGCAGTCTTTCCAAGATGGCTGGCCGTTATCGCAGCTACCAGAAGATGTCGGATGAGATCCGTGACTTGACGGCCATGGCTGGCAGCCAGGATCCGGATGAGCAGGCCATGGCTGAAGAGGAGTTAGCCCGGGTGACCGCCGAGCGCGATGCTATCTGGGAGCAGTTGTTGGACGATACCGTCGGAGGGGATGACGCTAATCGCACCAGCTGCGTGATGGAAATCCGGGCCGGGACGGGCGGCGAGGAGGCCGCCCTCTTTGCCCGCGATCTCTATGAAATGTATAAACACTATGCCGATGCCAAGCATTGGAAGGTGGAAATCATGGATAGCAGTGTCAGCGAGCGCGGTGGTTTCAAGGAAATCGTGCTGGGTTTCGAGGGGGAGGGGGTTTTTCGGGAGTTGCAGTACGAGAGTGGCGGCCATCGGGTGCAGCGGGTTCCCGAGACCGAAACCCAAGGCCGAGTCCACACCTCAGCCGCTACCGTGGCGGTGATGGCCGAACCGGACGATGTCGAGATCGATCTGAAGCCCGAGGATTACCGGGTCGACAAGTTTTGTGCGTCAGGGCCCGGTGGGCAGCATGTCAACAAGACGGAATCAGCCATCCGTTTGACGCACTACGAAACCAATCTCGTGGTTCAGTGCCAGGACGAGAAGAGCCAGCACAAGAATTTAGCCAAGGCGATCCGGGTGCTGAAGAGCCGGCTCTATGATCTAAAGCGGGCGGAGGAAGCTAAGAAGCGTTCCGATCAACGGCTCAGCCTCAGCGGTTCCGGGGATCGCAGCGAGCGGATTCGGACCTACAATTTTCCCCAGAATCGTCTGACCGACCACCGCATCAACCTGACCCTCTACAAGCTTGACACGATCGTGGCTGGTAACATGCAACCGGTCACCGCTGCCCTGCTGGAATATGACCGCAAGAAACTGTTGGAAGGGATGGAACAGTAACTGGATGTCAGCCACGCAGGTTTGGACGATCAAACGGCTTTTAGAATGGACGACCGATTATCTGCGGAGCCAAGGATCGGAATCCCCGCGGTTGGAGGCGGAAGTCCTGCTGGCTCACGCTCGCGGTTGTCAACGGATTGATCTGTACACGAGTTTTAGCTGCGAGCCGGCGGAGGAAGAACGCAGTCGCTTTCGCGAGTTGGTCCGACGGCGGGCGGAGGGGATGCCGGTGGCTTATCTGGTTGGGCACAAGGAGTTTTACTCACTGGATTTTCGCGTTGCCAGCGACTGTCTGATCCCGCGTCCCGAGACTGAACACCTGGTGGTCAGCGCTTTGGATTGGGCGCGGAAGCGTTCACGGTCGGCCAGCCAACCGCTGCGGATCGTCGATGTCGGGACCGGAAGTGGTTGTGTGGCTATCAGCTTGGCCAAGCACCTTCCGGATTGCCAGATTTACGCCCTCGACATTTCTTCCAAGGCCTTGCAGTTGGCCGCCCGGAACATCGCCGATCATCAGCTGGAAAACCGTATTATCCTCTGCGAGGGTGATTTGCTGGCGGCCTTACCGGGCGACCTCTTGGCGGTGGACTTGATTGTCAGCAATCCACCTTACGTGTCGCCGGCCGAGTATTCGCAATTGCCCCGGGACGTACGCGACTTCGAACCCAAATTGGCTTTGGTATCCGAGGACGAAGGGATGGAGATCAGCCTTCGTCTGCTGGAACAAGCCGAGCAATCCTTGGGGTCCGACGGGGCGATCATGCTTGAAAGTTCACCCATGCTCGTACCGCGACTGGAGCAATGGCTCCAAGCGCGGGTCGGCTGGCGCTTGTTGCCGACGGTCAAGGATCTCCATGGCCACCCGCGAATCGTGGCCGCGGAGCGTCCGGCGGCCAACCATCCCTGAGACTTTTTTGATTCCTTCACCGATAGAGACTTCCTCCGATGCTGCAAATGGAAAAATTGGTTTCGCTCTCCAAGCGACGCGGCTTTGTTTTTCAATCCAGCGAGATATACGGAGGGATGAATGGTTTCTGGGATTATGGCCCGTTGGGCGTGGAGTTGAAACGCAATATCAAAGAGGCCTGGTGGCGCGATATGTGCCTGGGGCATAACGAATTATCCCACCCGGTAGGAGCTCCCGGTCCGTATGAGATGGTCGGCTTAGACTGCACCATCTTGATGCACCCGCAGGTTTGGAAGTGTTCTGGGCACTATGACCTTTTTCACGACTATATGGTCGATTGTCGCACTTCGAAGAAACGTTATCGGTTCGACCAGGTTCGCGGGCGATGGGTGGCCGCCAAAGGCCAGAAGATTTTTGTCACCACCATGGTAGAGGCGGAGCACGAGCAAGAGGAAGTGACGCGCAAGGCCTTGAAGTTTTTTAACTGGCGGGCCAAGGAAGCTGACCAGTTGCAGTGGGATGGCGGTTTTCAGTCGCTCGAAAAAGTCGATCTACAGGATCTGAAACTTGTCTTGGCACCGGATGCCAATGAGCTGGGAACCTTGACCGAGCCACGCGAATTCAACCTCATGTTCAAAACTTACGTCGGGGCTTTGAGCGGTGAAGAGGGGGCGGCTTTTCTCCGCCCGGAAACGGCTCAGGGGATCTTCGTCAACTTCAAGAATGTCCTCGACAGTACCCGGGTACGAGTCCCCTTTGGGGTGGCTCAAATCGGCAAGAGTTTCCGCAACGAGATCACCCCGCGGAACTTTACCTTCCGCTCACGCGAGTTTGAGCAGATGGAGATCGAGTTCTTCTGTCACCCGAACCAGTCGCGGGAATGGTACACCTACTGGCGCAATCGTCGCCTGGCCTGGTATACCGAACTTGGCTTGGCCGGCGAACGGTTGCGGCTCCGCGAACATCACGCCGATGAACTCAGCCACTACTCGGTGGGGACCGCCGACATCGAGTACGCTTTTCCGTTCCTGGCCGCCGGCGAGTATGGAGAGCTCGAGGGGATCGCTCACCGGGGTGACTTCGACCTCCGTTCGCACACCGAAGGCAAGCTCGATCCGAAGAAGCGACCGCTTGAGTTGGAGCGATTGGAGAACGGCCAACCGCGTCACCGTGGGAGCGGGAAGGATTTAAGCTATCGCGACGATTTGACCAACGAACGCTATATCCCTCATGTCATTGAGCCTTCGGCTGGCGCGGATCGCGCCACCCTCGCGTTCCTTTGCGAAGCCTATCACGAAGATGAAGCGCCCGACGAAGACGGCAAACTGCAGTCGCGGGTCGTGCTTCGCT
>JBILTQ010000413.1:0-4713 GCA_044371435.1 Pirellulaceae bacterium
GCCCAGAATACTCCCTTCCGACGCTACAAAAGGTCGGTGAACGAGGGTGGGATCAGTACCCCGCTGATTGTTCGTTGGCCAGGTAAAATTGCTACCGGCTCGATGACCGATCAGGTCGGTCACATCATCGACATCCTTCCCACCTGCGTCGAGTTGGCCTCGGCCAATTACCCGTCGACGTTTGGTGGTCAGCCGACAATTCCGCTCGAAGGACGCAGCTTGATACCGGTGCTCAGGGGGGGGATCCGTTCCGGGCATCCGCAGCTGTTCTGGGAGTGGGGCGGCAACGGTGCGATGCGTCAGGGAGATTGGAAGCTGGTATGGGACGCGTTGCAACAGCCGCCGCGATGGGAGCTCTTCAACATTGTCGAAGATCGCACCGAGTTGCGCGATCGAGCCGCGGAGTTTCCCGAGCAGGTGATCGCGATGAAGGAAGCGTATGCGGCCTGGGCCACCAAGACAGGCCGCTCCAATCCCGGAGAGGGACGTAGGAAGCAAGCCGCTGGCGACGATTGAGCGAGCGGGCTTGGAGGGAGGAATCCGTCGCAAGCGGGCCGGCGAGAGGCTTACGACGGTAGGGCTTCAAGGAAAAAGCGAAGCCAATTGCCGAAGAAGATGCCGTCGATGTCGGCCGGCGTGTAACCGCGGCCTGCAAGGATGCTTTCCAAAAGATGAATGTCGGCAATAGTATCGAGATCGTAGGGGGTCTGTTCGGTCCCGTAACCGCCGTCGAGATCGGTGCCGATCGCACAGTGTCGGGTATGGCCGGCCAACTGGCAGATATGATCGATATGGTCGGCAGCCGCTTCGATACCGACTACCGTGGGTTGCGTCACGCCGCGTACCCAGCCGGGGTACATCATCCAGGCGTCGAAGGCAGTCCCGATGACCGCATCGCGCTCGATCAATCGCTGGATTTGCTCGTCAGCCAATTGGCGATCGCCCGGTACCAAGGCGCGACAATTATGATGACTGGCGAGGATGGGGCCGGAATATAGTTCGAGGGCTTCGGCAAAGGATTGATCGCTGAGGTGAGTGACGTCGAGGATCATCCCGATGCGCATCATCTCCCGCAGCAGGTCGCGGCCGGCCAAGCTCAACGGGCCATCGGTCGCTGTTCCATGGCCGTAACGGCCTCGTCCGTAATGGACGGGGCCCAGGGCCCTCAATCCCAACTGCCACCAGGCTTCGAGTTGCGATGGGTCGATGATCGGATCAGCCCCTTCCATGCTGAGGATGATCCCCAGCGGTGTGTTGTCGAAGGCCTGGGTGCTGGCTTGCCAATGGTCGTTCAGTTCGGTCGAGGAGGTGATGAAGCGGAGCCAGCCCTGCTGTTCCATCAAACGGTAGTAGGCAGCTTGGCCGTGGGCATGGCTGTAGGCGATGGCCGGACTGACATAATCCAGATCGGTCCGGGAGGTGCCGCTGACCCGCGGCTGGTCGGCGCCGCTGCGAGCCAGCAGCGTGGCCACGCACACCGGGATCCTGGCGCGTCGCAGTTCCGGCAACGTCAATGTATTGCGACCGCGGGCCGGTTCGTCTGTCATCCCCTGCTCGAGCCGGCGGACTTCCGCTACCGACATCGTCAGGTCACGATTGAAGGAGAGAGCACTCCAGGCTAGGTCCAGATGAGCATCGATCAAGGGACGCAAGGTAGCGGTCCTTCACGGCGAGGGCTTGGGGGATTCGAAAACGCGGAGGGACAAACCCGCCCTCGCCCAGTGATGCTTGACGAGCACGGCTAATATCCGCTTGATCCTCGGCATTTTAATCCTGCGAGCCGGTCCCGAGAATCGGTAGGCCGCGGGACCCGATGTGAAGCAGCCGGAAATGGGTTATCTTAATGGCAGCGAAGGCCCTCGCCGTGAGCGTCTGCCGACGATAATCCAGCCCCATACGTCCCTTCGTGGTCGACGGCCAGCGCTGCGTAGCCAGGTCGAGCGGATCTGCTTGGCTCTCGTTGCCTGGTCCACCTTTCGCCGATGGGGAAGCCTCTCGAAGCGGGATCGAACTTTGATGACCAAGCCAATTGCTGAGGAAGCTATCCAGCTCGACGCCATTCCGACCCCCGCTTTGGTGCTCGATGCCCTGGCTGTCCAACGCAACATCGATCGGTTGGCCGAGTATGCAGCGCGGCATGGACTCGGGGTTCGCCCGCATACCAAGACGCACAAGAATCGCCAGATGGCCGCGAGGCAGTTGGCGGCGGGGGCCATCGGTTTGACGACGGCGAAAGTCGGCGAAGCCGAGGTCTTGGCCGATTTGTCCGCCGATTTGTTGATCGCCTATCCGACCATCGATCCGGCTCGTGTCGCGCGGGTGGCGGGATTGGCCAGGGAGCACCTGGTACATGTCGCCATCGATTCCCTGGCTGCGGCCAGCATCCTCTCGGAAGCGGCCGGTCGCGCGCGGAGCACGATCGGTTTGCTGGTGGATATCGATGTCGGGATGGGAAGGACCGGGGTGGCCACCCCCGAGGCAGCCTTGAGGCTGGCCCAGCAGATCGATCAGCTCCCCGGTGTCCGGCTCGATGGGCTGATGTGCTATCCCGGCCATATCTGGGAGCCTCCACTACAGCAAGCGGTGGCCCTGGGGCTGGTCGCCGAAAAATTGCAGGCGACGATCGACTTGTGGCACCGTCAGGGCTTGGCGACGACCATCGTTTCAGGCGGCTCGACACCGACCGCCTACCAATCGCACCTCGTGCCGCAGTATACCGAGATCCGGCCTGGGACCTACATCTTCAACGACGTCAATGAGTGGCGCGGCGGCTTCTGTAGCTTGGAGGATTGCGCGGCCCGCATTATCGCCACCGTGGTCAGCGACGCGGTCCCCGATCAGATTGTCATCGATGGCGGGACCAAGACCTTCACCAGCGATGGTTGCGCCGTCGCCAAGGATGCAGGGCATGGTTACATCGTCGAGTACCCGCAAGCCAAAATCACGCGTCTGAGCGAAGAGCACGGTCAGGTCGATGTCTCAAAACTTGAGCAGCGGCCGAGGCTTGGCGAACGCGTGACGATCATCCCCAACCACATTTGTCCCTGCGTCAACCTGCAGGATCGGGTCTGGTGGTTGGAGGCCTCGGGTACCGCGCGGCCGCTAGCCGTCGATGGCCGCGGCAAGCTGTCGTAGATTTCTGGTCGCGGACCGTTCGAGGCTGCTGGTCGCGGCCCGCTTCTTGCCGTCCGAAGCCATGCTCAGCGTGTCAGGAGCAAGGCTCGGGGCAGCCGGTATCGTCGAGCGACAAATATCATGTCGAGTCAACCACCTCGGAGGCAAACTCCGCATCCATCGACGGTTTAGCGTGGATGGCGGTTGGGGCGGTGGAAACCGAGCCTCGCCAGGGCTTGGTAGACTTCCTCGAGCGTCTTTTCACCGAAGTTGGAAATGCTCAGCAGTGTCTCCGGGCGACTGTTGAGCAGGTCGCGAACGGTGAAGATCCCTTTTTCTTCGAGGCAATTGGTGGTTCTAACTTGCAGATCGATTTCGGCAATGCTCAGCTCCAAACGATCCTGTCGCAAACGAGCTTCTTCGTCAGCACGACTTAGGGGGATACGAGTCATTCGTGTCAACCTCCACAGAGTGTCTGGCCGAGCAGAATCCGGCCATCGGGGTACGCGTGGTCGAGCCATCTAGCCAATCCTGTAGCTTGATCTTCCCTGCATCGCCACGTTGCCGAGAGTTTATAGCAATCCGCTTTCACCTTTAAAAGTAGCGGCGAAAACTTTCAATGAAATTCTGGAATGCTAGCGAAATTATCGATTGGTAAGGAAGGCTGCCATGGCTATAACCTAAAACTCGCGCGTGGGTGATCGGCACGGCTTCATCACTGCGGCCTCAGGATCGAGTATCGCTGACCGCTGGCTTTTTCCACGCTGTTTTCTCGGGTCTCGCGGCTGCCTCAGGGGATAGTCGTTGGCATCGTTGAAGTTAGCTGGGTATGAGTTCTCGATATTCGATCGGCATTGATTTAGGGACAACCAACACTGTCTTGGCTTATGTGCTGCTCGAGGCCAAGCAAGCATCCCCTCGCATCCTGCCGATCCCTCAGGTCACTGGTCCTCATCAGCACGAAGCGTTCCCTTCACTGCCGTCGTTTCTGTACATTCCCTCCGATCGTGAAAAGGCGGAAGGGGCCTTGAGTCAATTCGGGGAGTGGTGCGTGGGCAGTTATGCGAAAAGTGTTTCGGCCGAGCAGCCGGAGCGGACGATTGCAGCGGCCAAGAGTTGGCTGTGCCAAGCGTCGGTCGACCGCCAGGCAGCCATCCTTCCCTGGCAAGCCCCCGACGAAGTTGACAAGCTCTCGCCGGTGGCCGTGTCGGCCTGTTACTTGAAGCATGTCGTTCAGGCGTGGAACACTACTTTCCCTGATTTTCCCTTCCATCAGCAACAGGTCACCCTGACCGTTCCAGCGTCCTTCGACATGGTGGCTCGCGAGTTGACGGTCGAGGCGGCGCGGCAGGCTGATTTTCCAGCCGACTTTATCTTGTTGGAGGAGCCGCAGGCGGCTATCTACCATTGGATTCAGGCGGTCGGCGACGATTGGCGATCGATGATGGAACCGGGGCAACGGATCCTGGTGTGCGATTGCGGAGGGGGGACTACCGACTTGACGATGCTGGTGGTGGACCAACAGCAAGGGGAATTGTCGCTGCGGCGGATGGCGGTCGGTAATCACCTGCTGGTCGGTGGCGACAATATGGACGTTAC
>JBILTQ010000414.1:0-4712 GCA_044371435.1 Pirellulaceae bacterium
GCCTAACTCGTCTAGATCTTTACCACCTGGCATGATCTCCGACTGCGCAAGGTTCTTCGGATAACTCCGATGTGTGGCGGTATCAGCATCGGCGTAATGATAGGTATGCCAGAAAAGACCACCATTGTATAAATTCTTGTCGCGATCGGTATGGTAGGTATCGATATCCCAAGCATGATCAGCCATCGCGATCATCTGCTCCCACCATTCACGACGACCACTCCGGAGGAAGTGAATGGCAAAGCCGCCCACACAGTCATACTGATTATTGTAGTGCGAGATCAGCGGTGACGCGGACGACTGAAAAACGGCTTCATGATCCCCATAGAGATCGCCATAGTTCCGCCAGCCATACTGGTCGATTTTCTCTCTTTTGGTGAAAAAGGTGTCATCACCAGCGATCGCCTTGTCGACGAGCGTTAGATAATCAGTATTGTGATCGTCGGCCTGAGGCGTCAGGAAGGGAATCGCCTGCCCCTGAGCATAGGACGTAGGACTCAAGGCGACCAGGCTGGGAGATTGATACCAGGCTAATGCTTCATGATCCCTGGTTTGGCTGAAGCTGATAGCCCACTGGTGCGTCTTCTGTTCACCGCCCTGCAGTTCGTGGAGATAGCCACTTTCCTCAGGGAAGATGCCCAATCGTAAGCCGTTCCCGGTCGCGATCAAGCTCTTGGGGAAATTCTCCCAGTAATCCCGCATGCTCAAGGTGAGCTGTCGTTCCTCGTCGTACACCCCGATACGAGGAGTAGAGCGTAAGCCATCCTGGGTGTGACCATCGCATTCAAGTCGGAAACCGCGGAAGGCGAGCGGAACCTGATGCGAGCGGTCAACATGGTTGCGGGAGTTCCAATGCTCTCCGCCGCTCGATGCTTGAAAAAGCTTAATCGCTCGTTTCCCTTCCCGAGGGGAATCCTTGGCGGCCGTCTGTATCCAATATTCCGGCCTCGCTGACGACGACGGTAGCAGGTGTTCGATCGAAAGCTCGCGAATAAGAATCGATCCGGAGTTTCCAAGGTCCCAGGTTCCCTGGGGATGACCCGCAGCCTGAGGATTACGTACACGCAGTCGGTAGATAGCCGAGCCGATCCGCGGATAGTATTTCACCGAACAGGAGATCGCCAGCGGCGAACGCCGACCCGAGCCGGTCCACAATTCCAGCCTCCGCTGAAATCGCTTATAGATTTGACCCTTTTCGACGAGTTCCCAGTCCGAGGGGACGACCCGCCAGGCATTGCCGTCTCCGTCTACCAGGCGTAGCCGCATCTCAAAAATGTCCCCGGTACGATCCGAGCTACCAGGCGGGGTTTCGTCAAGCTGAACCATACCCAAAGCCACCGATTCCGAAGGCTGGTACGCCATCGAGAGTCTCGGCTCGCGGACGACCGTGAAGCTCAGTTGCTCCTGACTAACCTGGAGTTTGGGTGTGTGCAACCACTCCAGCCTACACCAGCGAATCGATTGGTCTGCCCAACGCTGAAGCACCTTGGCTTGTATCAATATCTCGGTCCCATCATCGCCGCGCAGCAACAACCTATCGCCATCCTTGGCCGCCTGCGGCGGCAACGATACACTCACCCCCACAGGAAAAACCGTCGTTCGCAAGTACGGCGCGGGATGGGTGATCAGGATAGCCACGGAATACTCGTGGCCCTGCGACAGCGGTCCCGTACGTGAAGCTACGTTCAAATGGCTCATCAAGAAGGACGTCTGGAGGTGGTACGCGCGGAACTCATGGCGTGGATAAAGTGGCTCCGATCGGAAGCGTCTCAGGACTGGAAGCAGCCTCCACTGCCGCGGTCTTGGTGAAGGCATTCCTTCCCCACCACTCCAAGAACAGCAAGGACCATAGCCGTTCTCCGTGATTGACGGTTCCGGAACGCTGCTGCCGCAGCATGCTTTCGATCACCTCAGATCGGACATAATCCGCCACGAAGGCGTTCGGGGATCGCAACAAGTCATTGGCCATCGCGAGAAAGCCCGTTTGCCTCCAAAAACTGAGGGGCATGGTAAAACCGACCTTTTCACGCCTCATCATGCTGGGCTGAATGAACCGCGGGAAGGTCCTGCCTAAAATGGTTTTGGTTCTCCCCGGTTGGTAGAGAATGTCATAGGGAAATGCGCTGACCACCTCGATCAGCTTATGATCCAAAAATGGACTACGGCACTCCAGCCCGTGGGCCATGCTGGTGATATCGACTTTTGCCAGGATGTCACATGGAAGATAGGAATGCAGATCGACACGCATCGCTTGAATACCAGGCCGTTCGGCTGAAAATCGCCTCATGAGTTCCACAAGAAAACCATCGTTCTCGTGAAAAGAGCAACTCTTGAGATACTCGGGCGTGTAGATCGCTTCACGCTGATAACGTGAAAAGTGAGTGATCCAGTGATGATAACGAGCTTCGGGACTTTCCCGTAGAATTTTTAGCCGATGCTTCAACTTGCTCGCAAATCCATCCGGATGCCGGCCGGGAAGATAATGGATCCAGGGACCGGTCATGAGTTGCTTTAGAAATCTCGGAACTCGATCAAAGCCACTTAACCGTTGAAGGGTTTGATAACGGGCATAGCCACCGAATAGTTCATCTCCACCATCGCCAGTCAACGCGACGCGGAGATGTGTGCTTGTCCATTGCGATAGGTAATAAGTCGCGATTGCGCTGCTATCTGCGAAAGGCTCATCGAAATGCTCGACTAGCTTTCCGAGAGACTCAACCGCCTTCGGCTCCAGTGAGTGCTCCCGGTGATCGACGCCGAATCCTTGCGCGATATGCCTGGCTAGCCTGGGTTCTTTGGGATCATCCCAGGCAAACCCCAGGTTGAAGGTCTTGACCGGTAAGGCCGCGTGCTGCTGCATCAAACCGACGATGACGGTTGAATCCATCCCGCCGGAGAGAAAAGCGCCCATCGGGACGTCGCTTCGCATCCGCAGGGCCACGGCCTCCTCGGCTACATGCTGTAGCTGCGAACAAGCTTCGTCTTGTGACAGACGATCCTTGGTAGCCAGCGGTGGCTGCCAATAACATCGAACTCGCCATCGCCCCTGCTCGTAGACTCCGATATGCCCTGGTGGCAGCTTCTCAATCCCGGCATAGGCTGTCCAGGGGTGGGGAATGTAGCCATAGCGAAGGTACTGATCGATGGCTTCCGGCCGCAACTGCTTTCCCACTCCTTCGATAGTCAGCAGCGCCTTGATCTCGCTGGCGAAGATCAGCCGCTCACCCTGATTACAGAAAACAAGAGGTTTCTCGCCAACGCGGTCGCGTGCCAAGACAAGTTTTCGCTCTCGAGAATCCCACAAGCCAATCGCAAACATACCTCGCAGGTAGTCAACGAAATTTTCTCCAAATGCTTCGTACGCGTGGAGGATCGTTTCGGTATCGGAATCGGTCTGAAAGACGTACCCTCGCCCCTCGAGTAACGCTCGGAGTTCACGGTAGTTGTAAATCTCCCCGTTGAAGGTAAGGCTAACGGTCTCGCTCCTCATCGGTTGATGACCGCCGAAGAGATCGATGATTGCCAAGCGGCGATGCCCCAGGGCGACCCCACTACCGTTCGTATGGTCTGACCGATAGGTGCCACGACCATCCGGGCCGCGATGCGATAGGCTGTCGGTCATCCGATCGATATCCGCTGGCCGTAGACACCGTGATGGATTCTCCCAAACGCCGCCGACTATCCCACACATCAGACTAACGCCAATCCTTTCGTATCGAGAAAAATAATCCCTTGCCAATCCATGATGGATCGGAGAGCTGAATGGCTGGTTTTCAGCCGTTCGAACCTTGAACACTACCGCTAGCCAAGCGGCGAGCCAGGACGCGCTGAAATCCCCAGAGATTGCGGGTCCAGTATTTCGACCAAAGAATCTGTGGCAACGAGTACGCATGCCAACGTCGATTGATGAACAAGACATCGCCCCAAGCATGCTGCCACACCTTGATGTAGGCGAAGCCAAGCGACTGAAGGCGATGGACAGTTTTTTCTATCGAACTCACTGAAGTCAAACCCAGGAAGTCGTGGAATTCGATAGTCAGTTGTCCAATGTTCGACAAGAAGCGATCGGAACAACTCTCGAGAACCTCGATTTCCGCCCCCTCGATATCCATCTTGAGGACATCAATGGCGTCGATCGACAAGCTTCCGAGGAAGCGTTCAAGTTGTATGGCCGGGACATGTATAATGTCCGTGGCCTGTTCAGCACCCTCGCACAGGATCGTCGACGCCTCGTCGTTAGCAGCGATTCGGAAAGGTAAGCGGCCATCCTGCCGAGCGACTGCATAATTGTAGACCGTTAGTTGTGAAGCACCTTCCATGCTCTGAATCAATGCTGGATTCGCTTCGAAAGCATGACTACGGCAGCCATAACGTTCGATCAACTGCTTCGAGAATGCCCCACGATTGGCACCGAGGTCAACCACCAACGATTGCTGTGTCAAGCCCGGACGCCAAAGAGTGTGCCCTTGGATTTGCGTTAAATAAGTCATACTCTTCTCCTCGAAGTGTTCGCTGAATTGGATCCACGTCATGGCCAAGGCCGAGGCGTGCCCCTAGCGGGACGGATCGATGGTTCTATGAGCCTCGTCGGCTTGCAGAGAGCCCTAACATTCACCTTGCATGCTCGGCTATTCGGTGTTTCTGGCCATCTACTCGCAAGCGATCGGCTTTCCGCGAAGCGGTTGGGGTCAACCCTTGCCCAGCAGTCGCGG
>JBILTQ010000415.1:0-4701 GCA_044371435.1 Pirellulaceae bacterium
CAAGCATCCGCTCGGTAAGACCGTGAGTGGCAAGGACGCGCGGCCTGAATGGTGGCAGATCGTGGACGGGGCTTTGCGTGGTCAGTGCTTCCCAGAGGAGAAACATCCGCCTGGACTGCGCCGAGCCGTCAGCGGGACCGACATTCGGCTCCACTGTCGCTTCAAAATGGCCGCCGAAGGCCAGATCGGCATCAGCATCGGCGGACCGAATCCCATCGTGGAGAGAGACTTCAATGTCGCCGGCCTGCACATCCGTCCCGATGGCATCACCGCTTGGGACAACGATGTCTTGCAGCCGAAAGGCTCGCCACAAGCCGCAGAACTGAAGGCCAAAGGCATATGGAATCGCAAGTTCTTCTACGCGAAGACAGAGAAGGGCCAGATCGCCCCCGACGTGTGGCACGCCCTTGTCCTCGAACTGCGTGACAAAGAACTTCAGGTCACGCTTAACGGCAAGCTAGTTCTCACCTACACCACGCTTTGTGGTGACGTGCCGAAGAACGACATCGCCCTCCAGCCAGGCGGAAAAAGTCAAAAACCACTCGCCTCGTGGTTCGATGACATTCGCGTCGAACCGCTGCGGGCAAAGCAATAGCCATTTCCATGAAACTCACCTTCACAGTCCTCTCCTCCCTGCTGCTCGCGCCGTTGGCGGCGCTCCACGCCGACGACGCTCCAGCGCGGCAACCGGCGTGGCATCTCGGTCCGCCGAAAACGGAGCATGCGGTGAGCAACCGCGCTCTGACTATGGCCCCGAGCATCACGGTCGCACCGGAAGGGCGGCTGTGGGCGACCTTTTACGCTGGCGTGACGCCGGGCGAGGACCTCAACAACTACGTCGTGCTTTCAACCAGTGGCGACAATGGCGCGACGTGGCAGGAAGTGCTCACCATGGATCCCGATGCGGGCGGGACGGAGCGGGCGTTCGATTCCGAGGTGTGGGTGTCGCCGGATGGTCGCCTGTTCCTCTTTTGGGCGCAACGGAGGCCCTCTCTCAAACCGGAGGTGTGGTGCGCGGAAACCGGCCAGCCCGATGCCGCGCAGCCAGAGTGGTCGCAACCGCGCCGCATCGGCGAAGGGGTGATGATGTGCAAGCCGCTCGTGCTTTCCTCCGGTGAATGGGGGCTGCCGATCAGCCAATGGGGCAACAAGGGCTGGAGTGTTGGGGACAATAGTGCGCAGCTCGTCGTCTCCGCCGATGCAGGCAAAACCTGGACCCTGCGCGGCAGTTGCAATGTGCCAAAGGACGCGCGCGAAGCCGACGAGCACATGTTCGTCGAGCGCACCGACGGCTCCCTTTGGCTGCTCGTGCGCACCCGATACGGTATCGGGGAAAGCGTCTCCACCGACCGCGGCAAGACGTGGCCGGATCTGACGCCCTCGGGCATTGAGCACCCTACCTCGCGCTTTTTCGTTCGCAGGCTCGTGTCGGGAAATCTGCTGCTCGTGAAGCACGGCCCGCTCGACAATCGCATTGGTCGTTCGCATCTCACGGCCTACCTTTCCAAAGACGACGG
This sequence comes from Pirellulaceae bacterium, assembly GCA_044371435.1. GTDB lineage: Bacteria > Planctomycetota > Planctomycetia > Pirellulales > Pirellulaceae > JAIYDQ01. Next base: position 1,518 of record JBILTQ010000415.1, read on the forward strand.
TAAGACCTGGAGCGGCGGTCTCCTGCTCGATGAACGCGCGGGCGTGTCTTATCCGGACGGCCAGCAGACGCCCGACGGTCTCATCCGCATCATCTACGACTACAACCGCCGCACCGACCGCAACATCCTGATGGCGGTCTTTCGCGAAGAAGATGTGGCCGGAGGCAAGGACGTGAGCGGCGCGGTAAAGCTGCGTCAACTCGTCAGCAAGGGTACCGGCGGCCAGGAGAAACCAAAGCCCTCCAAAGCTCCCGTCCGCGCCAACGCGGATGGCACACCGATGCGCACCACCAAGCCCGGCACACTCACCAGTGCCGATGCCAAACAGCAGCCGCTCATCCCCGGCGCGAAACTCTTTACCGACCGCGTCTACGTAGCTGCCGAACTGCCCGCCGCCCTCAAGAACGCGTACGTCCTTGCCATCGCGATGAATGGCGAGAAGACGCTCAAGTGCGAACGCACTGGCACGGTGTTCTTCCTCACCCCGGCGCTCGACCGCAGCCGCGATAGCACCGCACAAGCGTTGATCGACCAAGGCTTCGAGAAAGTCGCCCTGCCTGAGATACCGCTCTTCATTCCTGAAATGGCCGCGAACTACTCCACGCTCTTCCAAAAGGACTGCGCCGCCGGCGAAACCATCCTCATCGGCAAATGGTCCGTGCCCCTGTTCTTTCCATGAATCCCACCCAGACCCTCCTTGCCGCCCTGCTGCTCGCGCCGCTGGTTGCGCTATCCACCGCTGATGATCTTCCTGAGCCGCCCGTGAGTTGGAAATACCCGCCCGAGATGCCGGGGGCGAGTGTGGAGGTTTATCGGGAGGTGAACGGGGTGAAGCTCAATGCCTACATCTTCACGCCGCCGAACCATCGAGCCTCGGATCATCGTCCCGCCGTGTTGTTCTTCTTTGGCGGCGGATGGAAAGGTGGGTCGCCGGGACAGTTCCTGCCGCAGGCGCTTTACCTCGCGCAGCACGGCATGGTCGCCATCCCGTGCGACTACCGGGTGCTGAGCCGACACGGGGTGATTCCGCAGGATTGCCTGCGTGATGCGAAGGCAGCGATTCGTTGGGCTCGTGCCAATGCCACCCGTCTCGGCATCGACCCCGACCGCATCGTGGCCGGAGGTGAATCCGCCGGTGGTCATCTCGCCGCTGCGGTGGCGCTGGTGCCGGGCTTCGAGGACGGAGCCCACACCGAAGTCAGCTCCATGCCGAATGCCCTCGCGTTGTTCAATCCCGCCGTGGTGCTGTCACCGGTGGAAGGTCATCCCGGGCTGCTTTCAGAGGAAAAAGTCGCCGATATCCGCGCCCGCACCGATGGGCGACCGCAGGAGATATCGCCCTATCATTTCGTCCGTGCTGGTCTGCCGCCGAGCATCCTCTTCCACGGCACGAACGACGAGGCGGTGCCATTCCCCACGGTGGAACTCTTTGCCAAGGCCATGACCGTCGCAGGCAATCGCTTCGAACTGAAAGCCTACGAAGGCCAGCCGCACGGCTTCTTCAATCCCGGGCGAGGCAAGGGCGAGACGCGCGAGGAAGCCACTCGATGCTTCCACCGCACCATTCGCGAGCTGGACGAGTTCTTCGTGTCGCTTGGCTATCTCAAGCCGTCCACCAAACCGCCAGTGCTCGCCGATATCTATGGCTTGAATGGGTTTTCGCACAGCCCCCGGGAGGAGAAGGTGTTCGAAAACTATCCCACCCGGTGCAGAAACTGATAGACTGACACAAGCCGCCTGAAACGGAAAAGTCGAGCTGAGAAAGTCCCGCCGGGCAAGCCCAATATCCGAGCTGTTGTCTGCGTCGTTTGTTCTCAATTCTGATCCATCCATGACTCACACATCTAACCGCCGAATATTCCTGCAAGCAGGAGCCGCGCTGGCTTCGTTTCCATTCCTCGATCCATGCTCCTTGTTGGCTGCTGAGAATGTGCCTCAATCGGTCGCCGAATTGTGGGCGGACTTTGATCCGCGGCAAGATCCGCTCGAAGTTGAGTTGATCCGCGAATGGAAGGAGGCAGGCGGTGTGTTTCGACATGTGCGATTTCTCATCGGCACTTTCAAAAGCAAGCCGGCGCGGATGGCGGCGATTTATGGTTTTCCCCACGGTGCAGAGGAACAGCTTCCGGCCGTCATGCACATTCACGGTGGCGGACAACGTGCATTTCTGCATGAGGTGAAATTGCTCGTGGAACGCGGTTACGCGGCGCTTTCCATAAACTGGGGTGGCAATGGCGATGGAAAGCCACCTTTCAATTCACCTGAAGGCTCGCAGCCGGGCGATCCGAACACCGACTGGGGCGACGTCGATCCTTCTCAGCTCAACGTGCCCGGCTATCAGTCGATCCTGCCGGGGCCCAAGCAGTTTTTCGAAGATCGCGAGCATCCGAAGAATTGCAATTGGTATTTGCTCACGCTCGGTTGCCGTCGCGGACTCACTTTTTTAGAACAACAACCAGAGGTCGATCCGCAGCGACTCGGCGTGCATGGCTACTCGATGGGTGGCAATCTCACCATGTATGTTGCCGGCAGCGACGATCGCGTAAAGGCTGCGGTGCCTGGGGTGGGAGGCGCAGGCTGGCGTTGGCAGGAACATAGCTTTATCGGCGGCACAGCTCAGCAAGACCACATCAAGGGGAATGTTGAGCTGTTCGCGCGCACAATGAGCTTTGAATGCTACGCGCCGCGGATCAAGTGCCCCGTGCTGCATCGTAGCGGCACGAACGATTTTCATGGCTGGATGGACGATGTCTATCGCACCAATTCGCTCATCAACAATCAGCCGACGCGTTATTCCTTTTCGCCGCATCTGAATCATCGCCTGACCCCGGAAGTCGCGGTTGCCATGCCTTTATGGTTCGACCAGCATCTCAATGGTGGACCTGCCTTACCACAGACGCCGACCAGCGAACTCGTCCTGGACACCGCCGATCACATTCCTTCGCTGCGGGTCACGCCGGAATCCAAAACGCTGGCCGTCTCGCGATGCGAGATTTTTTACAGTGTTGATCCCGATCCTCGCGCGCGTTTCTGGCGCAGTGCCGACGTCGCGAGTGACGGCGGCACCTTCACCGCGAAGCTGCCGCTACACACGCTCGACTTGCCGCTTTTCGCCTTCGCGAACGTCTACTACACACTACCTCAGCCGGTATCATACGCTGCGATCCCGGGCTACAAAGAACCG
>JBILTQ010000150.1:0-11719 GCA_044371435.1 Pirellulaceae bacterium
GTTCCCATGGCTCCCCAGACGCCAAACGGCGATGGAGCTACCCAGTTCGGGGTTTGCTGCCAACCGTTGACATTGCCTCGACCAGGGGAGTAATAGTCCGCCATAGTCGAGTTGGCGTTGGAATCGGAGGTGTCGATTTCGTTGGGGATCAAACGGGTGGCGCTATCGAACATCACCACGTGAGCTCCACCTGGGTGGTAGCTGGCTGCGGAGAAAATACCGACGGCATTGGCCGCACTGCTTTGATAAAGAGCGGCCGAGGCGGCGCAGCTGGCGCCGTTCGGGCCGTTGATGGTGTTGAAGCCGCCGTAGCCGATGACCCCTTCCATCCAAGCGCAACCACGGTTCGCCCACATCGGGTTGGAACCGATGTACTTGCCGGCACGGACCAAGGCGCGGCAGGCTTGGACATCGACGCCACCCAGCGACGTCGCGTTGGTGGCGACGGTACCACCGAAGACGGTCCCTTGAACCTTGGCATCGCGGAGAGTTTGCGGCGCTCCCGGAAGGATCGAACCGCCTGCTGGTGTGGCGATTTCGCCAAACATGATGGTGTTCGAGGTACCGTCCGTTGCTGCAGCCAGCGTGTATTGGACAGCCAGACCAAACATTCCGCGAACATGTTCCTGCCGAGGATCGGCCGAGTTCACGCCGACTTGCCCGTCGCCGAAGCAGAAAGCGTAGTTGGTTCGTCCCAAGCCTTGTCCGGAAAAGTTATTGAACTTCTTGCCGGGATCGGACGGGCAACGCAAAGCCGCGATCTGGGTAAGCGCTGGATGATACGTGCCGCTTCGCGGATGAACGAAGTTGCCGCCGGCCGTCGCAGGGGCACCGTACGGGCCAACAGTGATCAAAGCACCAGCGCCATTCTTAGCCTGATAGCCAGAGTTGATTTGATCGTAGACCGGAGTCTGATCGAGGTTCGGCAGGAGGGCGATCATCCCACCCCAGCGTCCAGGTGCTTGGCCTTTGCCCGCAATGTTGGCGTTATAGCCTAACTTGGGGTTGGCCAAGTAGATGCCGATGCCACCGCCTGGCATGGTCTTATAGGTCGATTCGTAGTTGAGCGAGGCGATCGACAATTGGCGAATGTTGTTGCTGCACGACATCCGTCGAGCCGCTTCGCGAGCCGTCTGAATTGCTGGCAGCAGCAGCGATGCCAAAATGCCGATGATGGCGATCACCACCAGCAACTCGACGAGCGTAAAGCCCTTCCTGAATGTTCGCACCATAGAAATACTCCCAAAGTTGGAAAAGAAAGAAGAACAATGTGAAGCAACCTGCCGCCTTTAAAAATACCACCCTCATTTTTTAATCGCTGCAGCTTGGGGCGTCAATAAGGGCTTTTAAGGTGATTTAAACTCTCTTTAGAGTCTCCGCTTCGAGGGGGCGTCCTACGGGGCCATGGAAGGAGCAGCCAAGCGATGGAAAGATTTTCGCGTGGGGTGTTGCAAGCGGTATTCGACGGAGCCATGCAGTTCGTTCTACTACCGGGAGGAACGGGCAAGGCTTCGCAGCATCGCCCGTGTCGCTGAGTCCGGGAACGGAAACAACCCGCTGGAATTGCGAGATTCCAACGGGTTGGAGCGATGTGCTTGCCGAGATTCGCCTTGGTTTAACCTCGGAGCAGGGCTTGCGGGCAGCGGCGGGGTTTACTGGTCCGCGCCGGAGGGTTCCGCAGCGCCGCGCGTTCCCATCGCTCCCCACACCCCAAAGGGAGAAGGAGCTGTCCAGTTGGGGGTCTGCTTCCAACCGTTGATGTCGGCGCGCCCGGGGGAATAGTAATCGGCAGGGGTGGCGCCAGGTTGCGAGTTGGAGGTGTCGACTTCATTGGGAATGAGTCGGGTGGCGCTGTCGAACATCACCACATGGGCCCCACCCGGATGGTAACTCCCGGCGGTGTAGATCGCCCCACCAAAGCCGCTGCTGGTGGGGGTGATACACTGCGAACCATTGGGGCCGATGATGGTGTTGAAACCGCTGAAGCCGATGCCACCGTGAAGCCAAGCCGTTCCGCGGAGCGGACGAACAGTTTGCGTTCCGAAAAATTTACCAGCCCGCAGTCGAGCTTTGCACGGTTCGACGTCGATTCCCTTCAAAGGATCGCTCCCGAAGGCTAGAGTCGTCGCGTAACCTTGCACCTTGGCATCTTTCAGGGAAAGGCTGGTGTTCGGCGCGGGAACCCCGGTAGCTGGGGTGGCAATTTCGCCGAACATGATGGTGTTCGAGGTACCGTCGGTGGCTGCCGCCAAGGGATACTGCACGGCTAGCCCGAACATCCCGCGGACATGTTCCTGGTTCGATGAAGTTGAACCTACGCCACGTTGGTTATCGCCGAAGCAGAAGCCATAGTTGGTGCGTCCGAGTCCAGCGGCCGAAAAGTTGTTGAACTTCTTGCCCGGATCGGAGGGGCATCGCAGGACGCCGATCTGCGTCAAGGCGGGATGGTAGGCCGCGTTTCGCGGGCCAAGGATAGTCGTCCCTTGCTTGCCGTATGGTCCGACGGTAATGGTGGCTCCGGTACCATTCTTGGCTTGGTAGCCCGAATTGATCTGATCGTAGACCGGGGTCTGATCCATCATGGGAAGGAGGGCGATGAAACCCGACCATTCCCCCGCGGTCGAGTGAAGGTCGACGTTGTAGCCAAGCTTCGGGTTCGATTTATAAATCCCGATCCCCGCTCCAGGCATCAGTTTGTAAGTGCTTTCATAATTGAGCCCCGCCAAGGCCAGCTGGCGGATGTTGTTGCTGCAGGCCATGCGCCGCGCAGCCTCGCGGGCGGTTTGAATGGCTGGTAGCAGCAGCGCAGCCAAGATCCCGATGATCGCGATCACCACCAGCAGTTCGACGAGGGTAAATGCCAAACGTTTCCGATAAAGCATCGAAAGAACTCCCGAAAAAAGAATAAGGGTAGAAAAGACCCCGATGAAAGAATTGTTAAGAATAGCCTCGGGTCTCGGCGAGGTCAATGAAGCTGGCCGAGTCAGCGGCCTCTAAACTACCAGCGTCCGGGGTGGGCTTGGTCTCGGTGGCAGGCGCTTGGGGCAGTTGTTATTGGGGCAGGGGTTGTGAGGGCTCCACCGACCGGGGTTAGCCTTGGCCACAGCGGCTGGCAAGTGCTGGCGAGGGGGCCAGATTTCCGAGAGCGGTGAGGGGGCGAGTAATATTTTACACGCAGCGGAATTCGGGCAATTCGACCAAGCCTTGGAGGAAACGACGCAGAGCCCGCCCGCGGTGGCTCAAGGCCGCTTTCACGGTCAGTCCCAATTCGGCGAAGGTCAGATGGTATTCGGGGATCTCAAAGAGAGGGTCATAACCGAAGCCGCCGCAGCCGCGTCGTTCCTGGAGGATACGTCCCCAGCAGCGACCTTCAGTCTCCAGTTGGACCTTACCCGCCGGCGAGCACAAACACATGGTCGAGACATAGTAGGCATCGCGGGCACGACCGCGGAGATCGGCCATTTCAAAGAGCAAACGGTCGTTGTTGGCTTCGTCGCCGGCGTTTGGTCCAGCGAATCGTGCCGAGTAGACGCCGGGGCGGCCATCGAGGGCCGGTACACACAAGCCGCTGTCTTCGCCGATGGTCCAAAGCTGGTGATGGAGGGCTTGGGCCATCGCTTTGATGCGGGCGTTTTCTTGAAAAGTATGCCCGGTTTCCTCGACCTCGATGGCGGCTTTCAATTCGTTGAGTTGCACTAACCGGATCCCCAGCCTTTCGAAATGAGGGGCTAGTTCCAGAATTTTTTTGCGGTTGGTCGTGGCGAGGAGGAGCGACAGCATGAGGCATCCGCGGGCGATGGGGGAACCAGGGGCCCCGCGACGCGCGGGGGGCTAGGCTTTCACCGCATCACCATACCAGCGCGGGCATCACTCTCCGAGTCCCTTGGTTGCGAAAAATCATCGCCATGCTGGAGAGCGACCACACCGGTAAAATCCAGTTGTCGGCGGGTCGAATGGCAGCCAGTCGCTCAGGCTCTGGATGATGGAACTCCGCAGCGGTGCGCGGGGGCGTTTGAGTGGCCCGTTAGCCACCGGCCAGTCACTGCATCTGGTCGGCGGGGCGAAGGCAGCTTAGAATCCGCGGAGCATTTTCTTGAGAACATTGTCGCAGCCTGGCAGCCATCTTTGACTTCGCTTGCTCCTTACCTTTGGATGCTCATCGGCGCTTTCTTCTTCGCCATGATGAGTCTGCTGACCGAGTCGCTCAGCCGCGAATACTCCTTCGCCTGGATCGCCTGTATCCGCAGCTTGATTGCCACCGCCGTGGCTGTGGCCATGGCATGGGCTGGTGGGGTACGTCTCGTCTTCTGGCGACCGAAAACGCTTTGGCTGCGGAGTTTGGCGGGATGTATCTCGATGATGTTCCTGTTTTTCGCCATGACCCACTATGATGTTTCGGTGATCTTGTCGCTATCGAGCACCTATCCGCTATGGGTGGCGGTGTTCAGCTGGCCCATGCTCGGCCACTTCCCTTCGCGCGATACCTGGTGGGCCCTACTGGCGAGCACGCTGGGAATGTGCCTGGTGTATCTGGCGGCAGATACGGCGACGGCGGCCATCGACAGCGCTTATCGTCGTCCCGATTTGGCCATTCCCTCGGGGATCCTGGCGGGATTGTTCAGCGCCGTCGCCTTGATCGGGCTCCACAAAGTCAAGCAAGTGGATCCCCGGGCGGTCGTGGCCCACTTCTCGGCGGTCTCGACAGTCATCGCCGGACTGATATGGCTGATGCTTCCCGCAGCGACCGATGGTCCGGTGCGGCTTGCAGGTTCGGCTGCCTGGTTGCGGCTGGCGGGGGTGGGGGTGACGGCTGTCCTCGGTCAATTATTCCTGACCAAAGCCTTCGCCGCCGGGACACCCTCGCGGGTCAGCGTCATCGGACTATCGCAAGTCGCCTTTGCGGCCCTCTATCAATGGTTGGCCGAGGGTCGGTTGCCGACTCGCCAAAGCCTGGCCGGGATGCTGCTGGTGATCGGGGCTACCTGTTGGGTGATGCTGAACAAATCGCCGGAGCCAACGCGACTCGAGGAAGTCGATGAAGCCCGAGAGACTTCGGGCTGACGGTTGGAGGGGCGACGTCGAGCTTTCGATGCGGCGTTCGTCGGTCGAAGGCAGCAGTCAGCGATCATGGCTAGCCTTCAGCATCACCCCGAGGTCGGCTCACGGCTTAGGCTACCTTCCTGCCGGCTGTCGCGGAGGTTAGGATCAACCAGGATTGTTTCTTCGTTTCTACGCGCGAGCTCATCATGCACATGCCTCTTCCTCGATTCCTCGGTTGGTCGGTTATGCTTTTCGGATGGCAGTGGCTGGCGGTCGTGGCCTGGGCAGAGGCAAGGCCGAACATCCTGGTGATCCTGGCTGACGACTTAGGGTATGCTGACGTCGGTTTTCAGGGTTGTAAGGATATCCCGACCCCGCATTTGGATGCCTTAGCCAAAGACGCGGTACATTGCACCGAGGGGTATGTGTCCCATCCTTTTTGTAGTCCGACCCGGGCCGGTTTACTGACGGGACGCTACCAGCAACGCTTTGGGCATGAGAACAATCCGGCCTGGCGACCTGAGGATCCGCGAGCCGGTTTGCCGCTATCACAGACAACCTTGGCCGATGCTTTGGGTAAGGCTGGTTATGTTACCGGCTGTGTCGGTAAGTGGCACTTGGGTGCGCATCCTTCGTTCCACCCGAATCAACGCGGCTTCCAGCACTACTACGGCGCCTTGGGGGGAGGGCACATCTATTTGCCGGGACTGGCCGGAGGTGAGGAATACAGCATTCCGATGGACCGGAACGGTCAGCCCGAACCCTTATCCGACTATATTACGACCAGCTTCGGCCGCGAGGCCTCAAAATTTATTCGAGAGTCCTCCGCCAAGCCTTGGTGCCTCTACCTCGCTTTCAACGCACCGCATACGCCGTTGCAGTCGACGGAAGCCTTGAAGGCCAGGTTAGGCCACATTCAGGATACGGCCCGTCGTGATCTGGCGGCCTTGATTGTTGGTTTGGACGATGCGATCGGCGAGGTCATTCAAACCTTGCGGGCGGAGAAGCTGTACGACAATACGTTCATCGTCTTCATGAGCGATAACGGCGGACCGATCACCGTGAGCAAGTGCAGCAATGGTCCACTGCGCGCCGGTAAGGGGACGGTTTACGAGGGTGGGATCCGCGTTCCCTTCCTGATCTCATGGCCGAGCGGTTTACCGCGAGGGACGACCTATGAGCAGCCCGTGGTCAGTCTCGATGTCTTCCGGACTGCGCTTGGGTTGGCGGGGGTAGCTAGCGAAGCCAACTCAAACCTCGAAGGGGTCGACCTCTTGCCTTACCTCCGCGGTGACAAGGAGGAGGGGCCGCATAATGCCGGGGGGCTCTTCTGGCGGACCGGAGGCGGGGCCAGCTGGGCGGTGCGGCAGGGAAAGTGGAAGGCGGTCGGGGGCCGCAACCAGCCCACCGAACTTTACAACCTGACAAAAGATAAGGGAGAGGCCAAGGACGTGGCTGGGGCGAAAGCCGAGGTCGTGCAACGCCTGGAGGCGGCTTACGCGCAATGGAATACCGGCAACATCGAGCCCATTTTTGAAAGCCCGCGTGCCGGGAAGAAACCGGCGAAGTCCAAATGATTGACGACGCGAGGCAAGTTCGCCCTCACCAGTAACCCAGGCCCCAAGCGGTAGGCAGAACGTTTGCCGAGGCCTCGGAACACTGGGAACCTTGGGGCTACAGACATCTCAGACCAAACCCATCCGCTCTTTGGGGTCCTTGAGCCCGTTGGCCAATTTTGCCAAGGCTTCGGTTTCGATTTGGCGAACCCGTTCCCGCGTTAGCCCTAGCTCGACGCCGATCTCCTTCAAGGTGTGCGGGAGTGTTTCCTCGAGTCCAAACCGCATTCGCAGGACGGTCGCTTCGCGCGGATCGAGCGTTTCGAGCAACTCCAGGGCGGTCTTCAGGACATCATGATCGAGCAGGGTCTCGTCCGGGCTCTTCAATCGCTCGTCCATCACCATCTCCCCCAAGGACCAGCCGACATCGGTCTGATCGCTCTGCGGGGCAGCGTTGTAGACTTGAATCGCCTTCTTGATGATCGGTAGTTTCTTTTTCGGCAAGCCAAGCACGCGAGCGATTTCTTCCTGCGTCGGCATCCGCCCTAGTTCGTCGGTAAGGCGGGCCGTGACCCGCCGCCACTTGCTGAGCAACTCGACCATGTAAGCCGGAATCCGAATCGTCTTGGACGAGTTGATCAAAGCCCGCTTGATGGATTGCTTGATCCAGTAGCTGGCATAGGTGCTGAACCGGGTTCCCATATCCGGGTCGAAACCCTCTACCGCTCGTAGTAAGCCGAGATTGCCTTCCTCGATCAGATCCTGAAGCCCCAGACCTTTGCTCACGTAACCTCGAGCGATATTGACGACCAAGCGCAAATTGGCTCGCACCATATGATCGCGAGCCTGGGCATCGCCTTGCAGGATGCGACGCGCCAACTCCTGTTCCTCGGCTGCCGAAAGCAGTTTCGTCTCGTTGATTTCCCGGAGGTAGGTTTCCAGCGGGGACTGGGGGCTGACTTCGCTCGAGGGAATGCGGCGACGCGAGAGGAGGTTAAGCTCTTGATCAAGTGAATCATCAGCTTCTTCGGTGTAGGAGCCTGCGTACGACATCGGTGTTTCACCAGGAAATCAGGGTACTGGACGACTAAGCGGACTTATGCGTGCAGACTCCCTTCCACACCGTATCCTCGACACGGGCTTATCATCGGCCAGCGACCGCTAGCAAAAGAAGCCAGCGTCGAAGTTTTCGGCAGCAACGGTCGTAGCGGATATGATGGTCAGCTTTGCTGCTCGTTCAATTCGTACCACCGCTGTTCGCTGGCTTCCAGGGAGGCGGCGATCGCCGTCATCTCCTGGTGGAGTTGCAGGGCTTGCTCAGGGTCGGTGGACTCCATCAGTCGGGCATGCAGGCTGCGGCGTTGCTCATCGAGGTTGGCAATTTTCTTCTCTACCGCGCGCAATTCCTTCTGCAAGGCGCGGTCATCCAGTCGCGGGATGGTCGTCTTTGACAACGTCTCCTTGGCTTTATCGGCCTTGTCTTTTCGCGAACGCGTCTCGCGTTCCCCTTCCTCGATCTCCTTATTGACCGCATACAGGTAAGCTTCATAATCGCCGGCATAATTCACGGCGGTCCCGGCGCGGACCTCGATGATCGAACTGGCCACCCGCCGCATGAAGTGGCGATCGTGACTGGTGAAGATGACGGTTCCGCGATAGGCCAGCAGGGCTTCGGCCAGCGATTCGACAGTCTCTACATCCAGGTGATTCCCAGGTTCGTCGAGCACCAGGATGTTGTAGGTTCCCAGCAACAGACCGGCCATACACAACCGAGCCCGCTCGCCGCCGGAGAGGACGGCGATTTTTTTCTCGACATGCGAATCACGAAACAGCAGAGCCCCGGCGACAGCCAGGATCATCTGCTGGGTGGTGCCCGGCGTCGCTTTGCCTTCGAGGTACTCCAGGACGGTTTTGCGCGGATCCAGACTGGTGTAAACATGCTGAGCGTAGACTCCATACTCACACCCGTGACCCCATTTGATTTGTCCATCCAGCGGCGGGAGCGATCCGACCAACGTTCGTAGAAAAGTAGTTTTGCCTTGGCCGTTGTCGCCGACGACTGCTACCCGCTGGCCGTGCTCGACCTCCAGGTTGATGTGGCTGGCGACCTGACGATCCGGATAACCGATAGCCAGGTCGATGCAGCGGACGGCCGGACCTTTGCGAGGTTCGACGATCGGCGCGCGGATCTGGGCGGTCGGTGCATCGGCCGCGATGTCGATCGTCTGTAGCCGTTCGAGTTGCTTACCCTTGGATCGAGCTTGGGAGGCGGTGCTGGCGCGAGCCCGATTCTTGTCGATGAAGCGTTGGAGTTGGCGTTGTTTGGACTGCACCGCCGCATTGACTCGTTCATCGTGCTCCCGTCGCTCGGCTTGATATTCGAGAAAGGCATCGACCTTACCCGGATAGAGGGTAAGCTTGCCTCGCGAGAGATCGAGTGTCTGGGTGCAGGTGGCTTTGAGGAATTCGCGATCGTGCGAAACGATGAGGGCCGCTTTATGAAAGCTTCGCAGAAAATGCTCGAGCAGGATCTGGGTCCGAACGTCGAGGAAGTTCGTCGGTTCATCCAGCAATAGCAGGTTTGGCTCATGCAGCAGCAGCGAAGCTAATTTCACCCGCGTCTGCCAACCGCCTGAGAGGGCAGCTACCGGGCCGTGGAGGTAATCCCCCTTGAGTTCGAACTGACCGGCCACTTCGCCGCATTTCCAATCGGCTTGGCCGCTATCGCGCATCAAATAATCCAAGGCCGATTCGCCGGGTTGGAATGGGTCGTGCTGCCGCAAATAACCCAACTTCAGGCGGGGGTGCTTGAGAACCTCGCCCTTCTCCAGTTCCTCTTCACCCAGGATCACCCGGAGCAGCGTCGATTTGCCGGCTCCATTCCGGCCGACAAAACCGACTTTTACATCATCGACCAAGGTCATCTCGGCATCATCCAAGAGCCGTTGGTCGCCGAAGCTTTTTTCCGCTCCGCGGATTTGCAGCAAAACCGCCATCGTCTGTGTTGAAGTCCAGGGGAATCAAGAATGCGAATCATGGTTGGTGCGGTACCGACCCTAGCTCCTAATGATACCGGGCCATCCTGGATTGCAAACGCCAAGCGGCTTTGGGGGACGCTGGCGAGGACCAGCCTTAGCGGGCCGGTCGCCCCGGCCGTTGGCTGCGATCGCTTGGGGCATGGACAATTTGGTGTAGGGCTGCCTCCAGCTTTCGGGCGAAGGCCACGCCAGAGAAAAGCGGATGGTCTTCGACCAGGGTCACCAGACGCCGCCGGAGTTCCTGCAGCCGGGCTGGCTGCAAGGCCAATTGCACCACGCGCTCTTCGTAGCCAGCGACATCGGTAGCGATCAGTTCATCCAGCCCCAAATCATGCAAGAGACTTCCGGCTACCCGGGAAATCATGGTATCACCGGCCAGCGTTACCAGCGGTACCCCCATCCGCAAGGCATCGCTGGCGGTGGTATGGGCATTGACCGGAAAGGTGTCGAGGAAGAGATCGGCCAACGCTTGCCGCTGGAGATGCGATGGTCGGGGTAGCTTGGGGGCGAAGATCAGTCGTTGAGGTTGGACTCCACGGGCTTCGGCTTCGATCCGCAGATGATGCTGGCTGAGGGGTGTCTCCTCGATCAGCCAGAGGCTGCTGTGCGCGACACGCTGCAGGATACGCATCCAGACCTCGAACATTGCCGGCGTAATCTTGTAGTGACTGTTGAAGCAACAGAAGATCAGGCCTTCTTCGGGCAAGTGCTGCGCCCGTCGCGTCGTGGGCTGGGCAGGGAGTTCCAAGTGCCGATCGTTGACTTGATAGCAACCGGGCAGCACGATCAGCTTTTCGGAAAAATAAGGACGAGCAGTCGGAGGAACGACGAACTCGTCGACGATAGCATAATCGAGGTAATCGGCTCCCAGCGTGCCCGGATAGCCGAGATACTGGACTTGGATAGGGGCTGGTCGATGAGCGAGGATCTCGGGGCGAGCGTTTTGGGTATAACCCTTGAGGTCGATCAGGATATCGATTTCATCGGCTGCGATCCTGGCGGCGGCTTGCGCGTGGCTTAGACCTCGGCAATCGACAAAATGATCGAAGGCATTTACCAGACGCTGACGGATCGGGCTGTGGTCATCAGGACCATAGGAGTAGCCATAAACTGTCCATTGCCGGCGATCATGGGCTTCGATCAACTCCGGGATCAAGAAGGCGGTCGCATGGGTGTGGAAATCCGACGAAAGGTATCCTAGACGCCGAGGCTCGGGATGGTCTCGAAGGCCGGTCGAGAGCGGTCGGGGCGGGCGGCTGATCGTCCGTGCCCAGCGTCGCGCGCAGCGTTGTTGCTGGGCTGCCGTCGTCGGTATCGATAAGGTGAGGAACGAAAAAGGGGAGATCAGATCCGAGTGATTCTCGGCGATCAAGACGTCGTCGCGCGAGTCGACCCATGCGATTAACTGACGAGAAAGATCGGCTAGATCCGACCAAAGGCAGAGATGCTGGAGTTGATGGATCAATCCATCCAAGGCGGCGGCATAGCCTCGGTCGAGCTCGATCGCTCGGCGAAAATCCTGGGCCGACTGGAGCGACTCTCGCAGGGCTTCATGGGCTAAGCCGCGATAATAGTAGTTCTCCGCCTGGTCGGGTTGTAGCTGGCAGGCCCGATTCAGCGACTCGACAGCCAGGTCCGGTTGCTGACGATCGAGTTGGATTCGCCCCAGGCAAAGCCAAGCCGCGGGATATTCCCGCGAGGAGTCGATCGCGCGTCGGCATGTCGCTACTCCCTCATCCAGCAGCCCGACTTGACGCTGCACGTTCGCCAGATTCACGCAGGTCTCGGGCAGGTCGGGACGGTAATCCAGCGCCCGCTGATAAGCGGCCATCGCCTGCCCCAAGTCCGACTGCTGTTGCAGGGCGACTCCCAGATTGTTCCAGCATTCAGGGAAAGCCGGGTGAATTTCCAACGCTCGACGATAGGCTGCGATGGCCTCTTCCCAGCGACCGCGTTTCCTCCAAGCGATCCCCAGAATGTTCCAGGCTTCGACGAAATCAGGACGCAAGCGTACCGCCTCGCAGAAATAAGGCAGGGCACTTCCTGGATCCCCCACGTGCTCCAAGGCCAAACCCAAGTCCAAGT
>JBILTQ010000483.1:0-3717 GCA_044371435.1 Pirellulaceae bacterium
GCTCGAGGGCTTGGCGGTAGGCCGCGATCATTTCCTGCATGTTGATAACCGATGGCTAAAGTGGGCGAAGTCGGTGAGAGCCGGCGGCTTTCATCAGAATTTTAGCCAAGAAAGCGGTCTTCGCCCGCTCCCGACTTGCCAAGAGTCGTCGGCTGAGGAAAGATAGAGCCCAACAGAAGCAATCCATGATTTTATTGCGGAGTCGGTGGCGTGGCATCGAAGGATGACAAAAGCAAGAAACCGATGTCGGTCGAGGAGGCCCGGGCCTTGCTGCGCCAAGCCAATCTGCGCAGTACCCCCTCGCGGTTGGTGGTCTTGGAACGCCTGAGCCTGCTGGATCATCCGATCAGCCACGCGGAATTATCCGACCAACTCGTCCCGCTGGGCTATGACAAGTCGACGATCTATCGGGTTTTGGTCGAATTGGCCGAGGCCGAACTGCTGTCGCGGATCGACGCTGGCGATCATGCCTGGCGATTCGAATTGCGCGGCCAGCATGGCGGCCATTCGGCCGGCGAGCACCCTCACTTCGTCTGTAACGACTGCGGTAAGATCGAGTGCTTACCCGATGTGAAGGTCTCTTTTCGTGAGACCAAGAAGTCGAAGGGGTCTCATCGCCAGATCGACGAAGTCTTCCTCAAGGGTACGTGCGATGATTGCAGCGATTGAATCGCTGTCCTCGCGGTTCCCGGCAAGACTACTTCTTGTTCTTGCGGAAATTGTAGTACTCACCCAGGGTGATACTTCCGTCAGCATTGGTATCGATGCTCGTGAAGTCGCCATCGCTCGGTGACCATTCGTCGATCGTCAGCCGTCCATTCTTGTCCTTGTCCGACTTGGCGATGCGCGAGGCGACAAACTTAACCCACTTTTCATCGGCATCGGGGGGTACGTCCGAGCGATCGATGGGGGCCGCGGACGCCGACGAGGCGGACGTTGTTCCGGAAGGCATGCCGGAACTCGACGCAGCACCGCCACTGGAAACCGCCCCTCGCAGGATCCCTTGCTTGACTGCAGCCAAGGCCTCGAGCGCCGTGATCGTCCCATCGCTATTCTTGTCGAAACGTCCAAACTCGGTGATCACCCCCTCATCCCAACTCGACGCAAATTCATTCATCATGATCTGACCGTCGCCATTCTGGTCCCCACTGCTAAACCATTCGGGTAAACCTTGAATGCTTGAGCCTTTTCCGTACTGCGGGGCGAATCGATACGAAGCCTGGTTGGACCAGGGATTGGCAGGTTCCTCGTCCTGCTCGCGTCCGTCACGGCGATCGCGGTCGTCACCGCGCCGCTGGTCATTGTTCGAACGACCACTGTCGCTAGCCATTCGCTGAGTTTCCTCGGTTTGCCGCCGCTTGGCGTAACGCACCGCCAGTTCGCTTTCGGTAAGTTTCTTGTCGCGGTTGCGATCGAAAGTCCATGGGTTATCCGACCAGCGACCTTCCCCGACCTCTTTCTCATCGAGGATCCCGTCTTTATTTCGGTCGTAGCGCTCAATCCGTTCTTTGGCCTCTTTGCGATCGCGTTCCTCGATCTTGACCGCTACCCCCGCGTCGGCTCCTTCGGGACCGAATCCAGGAATCGATTGAATCTCGACTTTGACCCCGAAGGTCGGCACCAACGGTTCGGGTTCTGCCGGTTGGGAATTGTTGCTACCTCCAGGTCCCGGGTTGCTGTTGGAATTCGACGAGGAACCGCGGAGCTTGTTGATGGCCTCGGTAATCCGGGATAAGGGAATCGGCTTCCCGCTGCTCATCGCTTTGGCGATCTCCGAGTCGTCGCGAGCAATTCGATCGAGAAAGAAACGGGCCGGACCTTGCATTTCTTCCGGGTCGAGTCGGCCATTGCTGTTCGCATCCAATCGTCCTAGCATCTGGGATGGGTCGAACCCACCGCCACTCATACCCGGTGGCCCACCGCGCGAACCACGATCTCCGCCCCCCATCATCCCGGGAGGCCCACCGCGCGAACCGCGATCACCGCCTCCCATCATCCCGGGTGGCCCACCCATCATCCCTGGCGGCCCGCCGCGCGAACCACGATCGCCGCCTCCCATCATCCCGGGTGGCCCACCCATCATTCCTGGCGGCCCACCGCGAAAGCCCTCGCCGCCCCCACCGCCACGAAAGCCCTCGCCGCCCCCACCGCCACGAAAGCCCTCGCCGCCCCCACGGAAACCACCGCCGCTGGGTCCCCCCGGGGGCTGTGCCGTGGCGAGCGATACCATCGACAGGAGACTGGCCAAAGCCAGCAACCGAAGCCCATGGTCGCGAAATCTGTGAGAGAGTTGCTGGTTCATCGGACAAATCATCCATCCAAACCGGGAAATGTCAGGAGGTCGCGGAACGGCAGAATAACGGCATCGGGTCGGTCCACGCCGATGCACTCCAGTGTACTATTCGCCGAGCCTATGAACCCTCCTGGAAGGGTAAATGTTTCGCAAAATATCCCTCGCGGCCACCAAGGTAGCGCGTGCGGGCTGCGAAAAAAGGAGCTTCAGGCGATCCGAAACGGGGTGGCGCCCCTGCGTGGCAAGCCGCTCAGCCAGCCTTGGGCTCCGACCAAGGGGCTGCTCCGAGACCGCCCAACTAGCCCGAATCAGCCAGTCTAGATGCTGACACGTTCCACGTAGTCGCCGGTACGGGTGTCAATTTTGATGACATTTCCCACCTTGATAAAGCCGGGAACGGAGAACTCGGCACCTGTCTGGACTTTGGCGGGCTTGGTGACACTGGTCGCCGTATCCCCTTTCGTCCCGGGTTCGGTCTCGATGACCTCCATCTGGACGTGCGATGGCGGGGTCAAGGCGATCGGATTGCCGTTGAACAGCAACAGGCCGCAGGGAAGATTTTCGGTCAGATACTTCCAGTTCTCATCGACCTGCTGGGCGGTGAGTTCATACTGCTCAAAGTTTTCACTGTTCATGAAAACGAAAGTCTCACCCTGCTTGTACAAAAACGTGGTCGACACATCCTCCACATCGGCCGCTTCCAGCTCATCGCCCCCCTTGAGGGTCCGGTCGAGGATACTCGGGCGGATCAAATTTTTGAGCTTACAGCGATAAAGCGCATTCCCCTTGCCCGGCTTGAAAAAATCAACTTCCTGAAGCAAATACGGCTCGCCATCGATCTGAACCTTGAGCCCTTTTTTCAAGTCACTAGTTTTGTAGACGGCCACGACGAGTCACTCTGCTGCTTGCTGGGGAATCGGCCGCAACTACCATCGGCTGCGGGATGTAGGCTACGAGTGTAGCCAAAGCTCCGCTTTTCCAACAGTCCCACTTGGGACTTCATCCTTCCCGCCTGGCGGCTTCGCCTTGTTCGCGGTCAGCTTCGTCTCGCTACCTCGATCATTTCCCTTGCCCCTCCAATCTCGAGCAATCTGGCTGCCTGAATCCCGATTTCCTGGGGACGATCGAGTCGACCTTCGACCGCCGTTTCCACGCGGGAAGTCCCATCGATCGCCAGCACCCTAGCCTTGAGCGAAAGACGGTCCTGGGGGGAGGTAACGGCCAAGGCGGCCACCGGGGCGAGGCATCCACCGCGCAGGGCCCGCAGCATGGCGCGTTCGGCTAGGACCGCCTGATGCGAGGGAAGATGGCTGATGGTCTCGACCACATCGATGATGGCGCAATCATCCACCCGTGTTTCCAGTCCGAGGGCCGCCTGACCGACGGCTGGCAGGAAGTGCTCCAGCGGCAGACGCTCTGTCACC
>JBILTQ010000416.1:0-4683 GCA_044371435.1 Pirellulaceae bacterium
CTGTTCTCGCCCAGGCAAGGCTGGGTCTTCCTGTGGTGGCGGCGGCAGCGGCTGGCGATGCGGATCCTCAAGGAGGATCTGGTGGCTGCCCTGTTTCGTTTCGAGGAGCAGGGGGAAAGTCGCGTCGCGATGGCCAAATTGTCCGGGTTGCTGCTGGTCCATCCCTGGACACTGCGGTTCGCCGGTTGGTGGCAGATGCATTGCGGGCTGTTGCAGTGCGTCCACGGGGTTTTCGAGCTTACCGAGCGTGGTCGGGATGTCGCGCGGGAGCTGGTCCGGACCCATCGTTTGTGGGAATCCTACCTGGCCGACCAGGCTGGTGAAGAGCTCGGTCGTCTCCATGCGCAAGCGGAGCTTTTGGAGCATTTCACCGACCGGGAAATCAAACAGCAGTTACAGGCCTTGGGCCGTCGCAACCAGCACGACCCTCACGGTCGAGTCATCCCGCTGGATCCGGCTGAGCCGACGGGTGGCCGGTCAACCTCTTGAGCCTCCTCTCACGGGCCTCGGCCTGTGCGCTCGGAAGCGACTGGAGGCTGCGAGCCCGCGTCCTCGACGCGGCGGCTTACGGTGTGGCAAAGAATACCCGCAGACCGCCAGCTGCCCGGAGCCGGTCGTAGATTTCAATGGCCAACCCCATCGGTACCGGATCGTCGGGGTGGACGATAATCGGAATATCGGGTTTGGCCTGAATCACTGCCCGGGCTTGCGCGAGGAGTTGTTGTTGATCTGGCATGCTGGTCCCGTTGAAGCGAAAAGACCAGGCTTGGTCAGCGGAAGCCTCGATACGGATGATGCAGTCCTGGACATCGCGGAGGGTCTCGGGTAGCAGGACCGGTTCGGTCGAACCCGCCATCGTGCCTTGATCGGCGATCCCTCCCGGCAACAGTTGTTCCAACTGCTCGAAACTGGAGGTAGCCAGGAAGAAGACCAGCAGCAGAAAAACGACATCGATCATCGGCGTCATCATCAGCTCCATCCCGGCGGAATGAGAACGCGTGGCGAGGGGTATTTTCATCGAGCCCCCGGTCCGACGGAATTGGCCGCCTTGTCCTCGTGGACCGCGAACACCACATCGACGATTCCTGACTGGCTGCAGGCCTTGAGCAGGCTGGCGATGTTGGCATAGGGTACGGCCCGATCGGTGCGAATTCGCAATCGCAAACCGCCTGGGGTCTCGGCGTGGCGAGCGGCGATGGCTCGCTGCAGGACCGGTAGTGGGACGGGGCTGCCGGCTAGGATATAAGCCCCGTCCGCCAGGACTTGGACGGTGGTGGTCGCGCGTTGCCGGTCGAGTCCGTCCGGCAGTCCGGTGCGGCTGAGGGGCAGGTCGAGCGGCATATTCTTTTCCTGCTTGGCCAGGTGACTACTGACGAGAAAAAAAATGATCAGCAGGAAGGTGACATCGATCATCGGGGTCATATTGATGCTGAGCCCTTGCCCTTGTCGCCGACGAGGGATGTGCATCTCAGGTCCTCACCGTGGGGACGGCGCGCGGTGGGCTGGCTCCCGGTAAACGCCGCCGGATGGGACCAAAGGCGTGCATGGCGGCGTAGGCGGTTTCGGCGATCAATTGATCGATACGATTGCGATAGATGGCGAAAGCACCCATGGCGGGGATGGCGATCAACAGTCCAGCCACGGTGGTTACCAAGGCCGAGTAGATACCTTGGGCTAGTTCGCCGGCACCGGCCGTGCCTTGCGAAAGGGCGACTTCGCGGAAGGCCAAGATCATCCCGGCCACCGTCCCGAGCAAGCCAAGCATCGGCGCTAAATTTCCGAGGACCGAGAGGTATTCGACCTTGCGATACATCCTGGCAGCTTGTTCGGCGGTGGTGTCTTCCAACGCCTTCTCGACGGCTGGCCAACCAAATTCGATTTCGGCGATGCCGCTAGCCAGGATGAAAGATAGCGGCGAAGGCTTGTCGCGGCACAACTGGTCCGCTTCCTTCAGTCGCCCTTGGGCCAGCAACTGACGAACCGCCTCGGCAACCTCGTTCGGAAGGATATCGCGGCGTCGGAGGGTCAAGGCTTGATCGACAATCAGGTAGACGGTGATCAGCGACAGACCGATCAGGGCCAGCATGATGGCGATCCCAAAAACGCCGCCGCTGAACACGATCGAGAAAAAGGTCTCATCGGCCCCAGTGGTGGGGGACGAGGGTGGGGGGACGGTAGGAGCGGATGGGAGTTGAGCCAACGAAAACAGCGGGGCCATATCCCTATTCCCAACACGAGCTCGCAACCGTTCATTCCAAGATACTGGGATAAGCTAACCGCGGCTGCACTTGAATTCAAGTCTTCCGTGGCCGGGAAGGGACGGGAACGACCGCCTCGGCGGCAGCGGCTAGCGGCCAAGCCGCCGACGGCTGGCGATCGATGGGGACTTGAAAGTTCGAGGAAGACTCGGAAAATACCGACCGTCGAAACGTTTTCGGATATGCGCGGGATAGCGGAGCTAGCGGCTGTAGGAACCTCGAGCGGTACCTTCGCGGACTTCGTCTTCCAGGTTGTTTGTTTTCTCGGTATTCAAGCGCATGATTGCGGAGCGACAGCAACGCACGGCGGAGTCGCCGGAAAAAATAGATCCAGGACGATAGCAGTAGGCAGTCGATACCCCAGGGATGGAGGTCGGATGGGCCCACCTAGCTCCTTTCATGGCTTGGGAGGTTATGTCGATGGCAGCGGAGCCATTAGCGTTTGAAGATTTGCGGGTAGGCGACGAGTGGATCAGTCAACCACGAGAGATTTCCAGCGGTGAAATTCGCGAGTTTGCTGACCTGACCGGCGACTACAACCGAATCCATCTCGACGAAGAATACGCCGCCACCACCCCGTTTCGTAAACCGATCGCTCACGGGTTGTTGGGCTTATCCTTGATGAGCGGGATGAGTACCATTTCGCCGGCGGTGCTGACCACGGCCCTGCTCTCCATCAGCGGTTGGCGTTTCCGTCACCCGGTTTTCATCGGCGATTCGCTGCGTGTGCTGACGCAAGTCGCGGAAGTACGTGAGCATGGACGGCGGCACGGCGAGGTTCACTGGTACCAGCGGCTGATCAACCAGCACGATCAGGTCGTCCAGGACGGAATGATCGTCACCTTGGTCGAGCGACGGGTGAAGGCTCCATCGCGTCGCAAGGAGACCACGCGGATCGATGTCCCCAGCGACCTGGTTGCCAGCGATCTGGTCCAGCCACACCTGTCGGAAGCTGCCAACACGGAAGCCTTCGCCGCGGCTGCTCCGCCCATCAGCCGATGACCCCATCGGCGGAAGCGTTGCAACAGTTGGTCGAAGTAGCCCTGGGGCATCGGCCAGCTAGCCTGCAGCTGAAGAACGCGCGATTGGTCAATGTGTTTACCCGGCAGGTGGAGTTCGTCCACATCCTGATTCACGAGGGGTGGTTCGCTTCGGTCGGTCCCTTTCCCGTCACCGCCGCCGCGGCTGATGAGACACGTGATCTGGCGGGGGCCTATGTTGTTCCCGGCTTGATCGATGGGCATCTCCATTTGGAATCATCGTTGGTAACTCCCGCCGAGTACGCCAAGGCAGTTGTCCCGCGCGGGGTGACCGGGATCGTGGCCGACCCTCATGAAATGGCCAACGTTGCGGGTGCGTCGGCGATCGCCTGGATGCTTGAAGCCAGTCGCGAGCTGCCGCTGGAAGTGTGGTTCACCGTATCCAGTTCGGTCCCTTCGAGTCGTTGGGAGACCAGCGGGGCGGTACTGGATCTGCCAGCGATGGCGGCCTTGTTGGCCGAACCGCGAATGCTGGGGGTGGCTGAGTTGATGAGCGTAGCCGGCTTCCTCGCTGGCGACCTGGCGGAGCTCGGCAAAGTGGTCTTGGCCGAGAAGAGCCGTAAGGTTGCCGATGGACACGCTCCGGGTTTGACCGGAACAGCCTTGCAAGCCTACCTCGCCAGCGGTATCGGTTCCGATCACGAGAGCACGACTCTCAGCGAAGGGCTAGAGAAGTTGGCTGCCGGCTGCTTCCTGATGATTCGCGAAGGCTCGGCGACACGGAACCTCGAGGCGTTGGTGTCGCTGATCACCCCCGAGTATGGCGAACGGGTCGGTCTGGTTACCGACGATCGTCTCCCTGATGATCTGCTCCAGGAAGGCGGGGTCGATTTTCTCGTTCGCAAAGCGATCGAACTCGGCGCTGACCCGAGGGATGCCATCCGCTGCGCGACAATCAACCCCGCGCGGTACTTCGGTTTGCGGCGACGGGGGGCGATCGCGCCGGGCTATCAGGCCGACCTGGTGATCCTCGAAGACCTGATCGATTTTCAGGCCCGGGAAGTCTACCAGCGAGGAAGGAAGGTGGCCGAGTCTGGTGAGCTGTTGGTCGATCTCCATCGCTTGCCAGCCGAGACGAAGCTTTTGCATACTGTCCATTTGCCGTCGCTGTCGCTGCGGCAGTTGGAGCTGGAAGCCGTCGCAGAAGAAGTGCGTGTCATCCGCGCTATTCCTCACCAGATCCTCACCCAAGAGGTACGGCTGAAGCCGAAGTGCGAAGCAGGTAAGGTAGTCGCCGACCTCGACCGCGATCTGCTGAAGTTAGCCTGCGTCGAGCGCCATGGGCGGCATGGTCGCTGTCAGGTGGGATTGGTTCAAGGTTTTGGCTTGAAGCGTGGCGCGATGGCCGGCACCGTGGCTCACGACCATCACAACCTCATGGCTTT
>JBILTQ010000417.1:0-4672 GCA_044371435.1 Pirellulaceae bacterium
TGCTTTGCACTATTGAGTCCTGACACCTTTTTGCGAGGTCAATCCTCGGATATCGATCAGGTGCAGTTGCCGCCCCTGGCCCTGATGAGGCGAATCGATACAAACCCACCGTTCGGTTCGGCTCAACCGAGGATGGGTGTCCACCCGCCATTCGCCTTGATATTCCCTGGGGGATGCGAAATTCCCGAGATCGATCCGTTGATTGGTCGAGATCCGGTAAAGATGCGGTGTTTGGAACCGTTCGCTCCCTTGGGGATACGTGTCGCTCACCAACCAGTCCGGGTTGGATAGATAGGAAAAATGACCTCCAGCATCGAGAACCCCTTTGCCGATTTCCCCCAAGACCCCCGCCTCCTTGTCCTGAAAGAGAAAGTTCCCCCATCCCTCGTTGCCCAGCCAGCCTTTCGCTTGCGAAAGAAGGTGTTCGTTATCGCGCCAGATGAAATGGGATGCATATCCGTTAGGAATGACGATCCGCAGGTCACTGCCGTCGATGGCAGCCGTGATCAAGCGGGTCAAGTGGCCGCCACCTCGCTGCGTCCAGCGATGCAGCATGATGAATCGCTTTCCATTGGGACTATGCAGCAAATGGTAGGCATGGTGCTTGCTGTCGGGATAGTTCCGGATCACCTCGCCCATCGTCGCCAATTGATGATGCGATACGATCAATTGCTCGGTACCGCGGACCAAGTCGACATAGGTAACGCCGCTTTCCCTCGGAGCCATCTCGTCAAAGAATCGATCGCGGATACCCGCATAGCCATATCCCGGGCGACAGTCCGCCACGCGGGCGAAGTCGCAAGATACCGCCGATTTGCCGTCGGGAGCGACCGAATATATCGGGAATGGAAGGGTATTCTTCTCCCCCGTTTTCACGTCGAGGAGATGGCAAACGAAACGATCCTGCTGACGGTCGTTCCAGATCACTCGCGAAGAATGCCCTGGTAGCCACTGCAGCATGCACCCTTGCTGCCAACACCAAGCTCTCGAGGTCCCCAGCGGTATCCATTCATGGTTAGATTCGGTATCTACCATCCCGACTTCGATGGTGTCTTCGCCCGTGGGGGAGCGATGCTCAAAAGCAACCCGATTCGACAAGACGAACCGATCGTCCGCTGAAAACTGGAGCTTGTCGTAATAACCGAACCAATGGAATTTGGGGCCCTGGGTGATGGTCTGCACCGGCGGGAAATCCGAATTCGCCCTTAAACTTCGAGTCGCACCACTGCCGGCGACGGTCAAGCTGGTAAGTAGTTGCTTCTGGAAATGACGACGGGTGATTGAGTTCGAGAGTCGCATAGCCAAGGTGAGGACGTACCAAGCGAACGGGGAGGACCGTAGCACGGGTGACCATTGTATCATGCTGCTGCCGCCTCGGCACGAGTTGGGTCCTCTGCTTGTGGAGGTTACCACCGTTGGAGTTTACGGGAAGGTTTTGTTGTCTAGAAGTTTGGAAAGCGGGCTGGTTTGCGGCTCGAGGCTGCGGCCAGCAAAAGCCTGGCCAAGGACAGGCAACGGGAGAAAGGAGCCCCCAAGGATTTTCTCAGGGAAGGGAGGTTGTCCGCCAAAGCCTCGCTTTCTTCGGTGCGGGCCGGTCCGACGATGGCTGCTGCTATCGGGAACTCTCTTGGTAGCAGCTCATCGGCCAGACTCGCGGTTCACAAGCGAGAGTATCTTGACGCGGCGAGATCTCCGCAGCGCTCGTTGCTAGTCCACATCGTCGGTCTTGATGTACTCCTTGGGGAGGGTGTCGACCCAGGTTTGGACGAGGTTAGAAAGTTGTTGCACCATTTGGGGATTTTCAGCCGCCACGTTGTGCTGTTCGGCGGGATCCGCTGGGACGTCGTAGAGTTCGATCCCACCGGCGTTTTTGCGGGTCGGATAGACAAGCTTCCACTTCCCTTGGCGAATGCCGGCGGTGCTCCCCGGAGAACTGGGTTTCCACAGCAACGGCTTGACGCGGACATGGGTTTGGCCCAACCAGGCTTGGCTGGTGTCTTCCCCTTCAAATTCCGTGCTATCGATATTGATACCGGCGATGGAGCAGAGCGTCGGCAACCAATCCACCCCGCTGAGGACGGACTGGTCGTCCACCCGCCCAGCCGGTACCTTGGCTGGCCAACGCACGATCCATGGCACGCGTACCCCACCTTCGTACACGGTGTGCTTGCCGCCCCGGTAGATCCCAGCGTAGCCCATCGAATCGAGCCGTGCATATTCTGCGTCTTTATCATCGAGCTCCTTCTTCGGCGCCTTGCCGCGTCGTAGGCGGGCTTCGGGATCTTTGGCCGGACTGCTGTTGAGCGGGGCTGGGCCCTGGTCGCTGGAAAAGACGACGATCGTGTTGTTCCGCAGGCCGAGTTCATCGAGTCGTTGAAGGAGGCGGCCGATATCTTCGTCCATCGAATAAATATCTGCCAGGTAGCGCCGCATGTGCTCGCTGATATCGCCACCTCGCAACTTACAGGCGGCAAATTTCTCGTGCATCGGGGACGCGAACTTGGATTCATCCACCATCAGTGATTGGAAAATATCCACGTAGCTTGGCGGTGGTGCGATCCGATGATGAGCTATATGGCTCCAAACGTTGAGATAAAACGGCTGGCCTTGATACTGCTCGATGAAGCGGATCGCTTCATCATAGATACGCGCATCTCGACCGCGGTGGGGTTCGGCGATTCCGCGACCGTTTTCATCGAGTGAACGCACGGCATCGAAACCATACACTCCCGCTTTTTCCTCGGGGCCCATATGCCACTTGCCAAAATGCCCCGTCGCGTAGCCGGCCCGATGCAGCAACTCGGTAACCGTGACTCGGTCGCCGAAGCCGCCGTTGGCTGGATAGGTCGCGAAGCTAGCTGGCCAACGACTGGTCATCAAGCCCGTGCGGGCGGGGCAGCAGGTGACACCGGTGGCGTAGAATTGGGTGAAGCGAGTGCCGGCCCGCGCCAGCGAGTCGATATGCGGCGTACGCGCGTAGGGATGACCTTGGCAGCCGAAGTCGGCATAGCCAGCGTCGTCGGCCAGGATGAAAACGATGTTTGGTTTGCCGGCTGGCGATTCCGCGGCCAAGGCTGGAAGGTTCGATGCGAAGCCGACGGCCAGGATGAAGAAGAGGAGGCGGATCATGGCAGATTCCGTTGATGGCTTGGATGGTTCAAGGCGACGGCGCGAGGGGTGACTCACGGTTGCGGCGACGAGGTGGGCGACGCTTGCAAAGCGTTTCAACGAAGGCGGTCGGTAGCCGGTTGGCGTTGTCACGGATCTGATGGGCTGGGCGATCCCCGCCGAACTTTCCGTGATGACGTGATGATACGTCGGGCAATCGCTGGGCGATACCATGATCATCTCCGGAAGTTGGGGAGGCCGCCATCCTGTGGTAAGGACGGGTATGGGGGTGTCATCGTCGATTCCAATCCTCGCCGCGAACCGCCTGGCGACTTGGACGCGTCGCCGAATTTTTGTCGAGGGAGCGAAGGGCTAGGGGGTTCTTCCGCGGACGCTCCTTGCGAACAATCCCCGGAGGACCGCTTGCCCGTACGCCAGATGCCCGTGGTCGTCGCCAAGGGGCCGTCACAAACCTAAGGCGCGGTTTCACCACCTTATTCAGTCAAAATCGAAAAAAATTCGGGGTGGCTACTGGTCCTCGGTTCCGCGATGATTTACCGTCATAGCGTTCGTTTTTCCAATCTTTTTTCGCCTACAGGATGGATGTCCATGCCCGCCCAACCCTCTCGCCGCAGTTTCCTCAAACAAACGGGTGTCACCGCATCCGGTATCGCTCTTGCCAGTCAAATTGCTAGGACAGCGCATGCGGCTGGCAGCGATCAGATTCGCTTCGTGCTGGTCGGTTGTGGCGGCCGCGGCAAAGGGGCCGCCGATCAGATCATGAACACCAAGGGGAATGTAAAGTTAGTGGCGGTGGCTGACGCCTTCGAGAAGAATGCGTCCGACAGCGTTTCCTTGTTGTCGCGCAAGCACAAGGAAAAGGTCGACGTTCCCCAGGATCGGGTCTTCACCGGTTTGGATGGGTACAAGCAGGCCATCGATTTGGATTGTGACCTGGTGGTGATCGCCACGCCGCCCGGCTTCAAGCCGCAGCAATTCGATTATGCAGTCAAAAAGGGGAAGCACGTCTTCATGGAGAAGCCGGTGGCTTCGGATGCAGCTGGTGTACGTCGCGTGCTGAAGTCGGTCGAGGAATCCAAGGCGAAAAATCTGATGGTGGCTATCGGCTTGCAGCGGCGGCATGAGCCACGTTATATCGAGACGATCCAACGGATCCACGATGGGGCCATCGGCGATGTGATCTGTACTCGCGTTTATTGGAACGGCGGCGGCATTTGGCACCGTCCGCGGACCGAAGGGATGACCGAGATGGCTTACCAGACCAACAACTGGTACCACTTCAACTGGTTGTCCGGCGATCAGATCTGCGAGCAGCACATCCATAACCTGGATGTTGGTTGCTGGCTCAAGGGTTCCTACCCGGTCGAATGCAATGGGATGGGTGGCGGCGAGCAACGGATGGGTGGCGACCGTCGTCTGTCGCAGATTTTCGACCATACCTTCTGCGAGTACACCTTCGCTGACGGCAGCAAGATGTATAGCCAAGGTCGGCATTTGGCCGGCGGTTGGAACCAGGTGGGTGAATTCGCCCATGGTACCAAGG
>JBILTQ010000419.1:0-4671 GCA_044371435.1 Pirellulaceae bacterium
TGATATTGTGCAGCACAGGATAGCCACCATACCGATGACTCACGCTGCGTATTTCTAAAGCCGTGGTGCCCATCGCCGCTCAACACCTCAAACAAGCATCATGTCGCATTTTCGTCCTAGCCTTTTCGCGGAGGGGCCGTCAATTCCCGAACCAGGGACAGAGCTTTCGCCGCAGCCAAAGCAGGCCCCACTCCATGAGTAAGCCGGTAAACCCGAGAATCACCAGGTAAAGATAGACGACATTCAAGTTCAGAATCCTCGATTCCATCCGGATGCGATAGCCCATGCCCTGGTCGCCGACAATCATTTCGGCCGCCAGGAGAAAAATCATGGCTGGTCCGATTTGCAACCGAATGTTCTCGATGACCCGCGGCAGGATCTGCTTCCAGATGACCTCGTAAAGAATTTCGAAATCCGAGGCCCCCAGGGTATAGGCTTTGTAAATGGCATCGTCCGCTACGTCCTTCTGGACCGCCTGATAGATGGATTGAGCCATGGTAAAGAAGACCCCCAAGGCCACCATCGCGGTAAACATTTTTTGATCGGTGCCGACCAGGATAAAGTAGATCGGCATCATCGCAGTTGGCGGAATCTTCGAGAGGAACGAGATGATGGGACTCAACGGAGCCTCGATCCATCGATAAGCCCCTATGGCGATCCCGACACCAACGGACATGACCACACCAAGCGACAATCCCAACAAGAGCCGCCAGTAGGTGGCTCGAAGATCGGTTACCAGCATCGACGGCTTGGGCTGGGAGGCTTTTCCCATCGGTTCGGTAATCCGCTGCACTCCTTCCCGCAGCAACCTGAGCCCGGGAACCGTCGTTTGCGAGGGATTCCTTGCCGTCTGCCGCTGAGACAGGTAGGCGTAGGCAGCCAGGCACGCGCCGATACCTCCGGCCATCAGCAGGTAGAACAGCCAATCGGGAATAAGGCGTCGGATCATGGCTTAAAGTTTATCGGGGGTCACCCCATCGCGGATTGCCTGCAGGTAGCTCAAATCAAAATTGAGCTGCTTGTCGGCGTCCGCGAAGCCAAACGACGGTTGCTTGTCGATGATCCCGTGCGATTCACAAAAAGCGGCTACCGCCGGCATCGTTTGGTTACGGAATTTTTCCCCTTCGAATAGCTGCACGGCCGCCTGGGGAGAATCATAAAACCGTGTCTGCTTGACGATGGTCCGCATATCCTCGAGCCCGAGTTTGCTGAAGTTAGCCCCGATTTCGATCAAGGTTTCATCGCCAACTTGAGGATCGGCCAACCGACGATTGATGGCATAGTAGACATCGAGGATTGCCATAGCAAAGTTCTTACCGCCCGGCTTGGCCAAGGAATCTTTAGCCACCACCACCATGTCGATGATCTCCTCGGGAATCGCGGTGGAATCAAAAAGTACTTTGGACTTAGGATTGGTCCGCAAGGTATTCATCACGAAGGGGTTCCAAACGATGATCGACTTGACGTTGGCATCCCCAGTTTGCAAGGCGGTGGCCGCCGCTGCCGGGTCCATGTTGGCAAAGGGATAATCGGAGATGGGCAGTCCCTGCTGCTCGAGGCTGCGTTCGAAGCAATACTGCGAAACGCTCCGCTCCAAACCAAAAGTAGTGATCCCCTTCAAAGCGGCAACGTTCTCGACACCCACCGCCACGCAAGCGTCAGCGCCGTTGGAAGTCGAGGTCGGCAGGATCGCTACGCTCGCTCGCTTATCGGCCGGCCCGAGGATATCCATATTGGTGATACAGACCGCGTCGACGGATCCCGATCCATACATGGTAATGCATGGGTCGTAATCGGCTTGCTCCAGGACGATATCGACGTTCCACTTCTTCTCGTAGTCGCCAAGCTTGCCGGCCTCCTTATCAATCCACCCCAATTCGGCAGCGACACCGAAGACGCTCCAAGACGGATACTCACTCCACGCCAGCGAGAACCTCCCGGTAGGCGTCCCTGCCGTTTCCTGCACCGAGGGCTTGCAGCCTGCCAAGCTAGCCACCCACCCCACCACGCAACCCACCATCACAAGGTACCGCATGACCTGAATCCCTCTCTCACACATCTTTGGAAAAGACACCACCGTCCATTACCGACCACCGCCGATCAAGCTTGGCCAAAAGCCACTCGACCAACCGATCATTGCCACACCGGGTCCACCCCCGGCCCATCAGGACTCAGGGACTTTGACATCGGCAACCGTGTTTGAGGCAGCCTCTTTCTTAGCCGCCAGCCCGATCAATTGGTCGAACTCATTGTCTGTCTCGGATGCTTGAGCATATTCGAGAAACTCATTCTCGGCCCGTTTGGCGTCGGTCCCAGCTAATTCGCGCGAGATCCGCGCGTTGGCCGCTGCCTTCTGGCGAATTTCTCGCAAATCGCGCAACTCCTCGCTGGTCCGATCGTTGGAAATTCCGGTGACCATATCCGCGATCTGCTTCTCTTCCTGCGACGACAAAATATCGGCTACCGCATCGTGTTTCTCCTCCTTGACTTTTTCCAGCTCGCGCATCAACGAGGTGATCTGATTCTTATGGCCGGTAACATTATTGACCAAGGCCTTGAGATCTTCTTCTAATTCGGCCGCCCGCTGCGCCTTCTCGGCCAAAGTGCTCGAAAAATCCTTGAAGGCCGACTGGCACTTGATGTATTCGGGGTCGTTCTTGACCGCCACCGCATCCCCGTTGTACTTCTCGACCAGCGATTTGGCCTTGGCGGCCGCCCCAGCCTTGAGCTTCTCTAGCTTGGTTACCTCTTCGGTGATCGCCCGCAATTTTTCCTTCTTCGATTCTTCCTGCGCGATCATGGCGCTGACTGCATCTTTATATTGGTTCAAACGCTTGCGCTTTTCCTCGATGATGCGGTCATAGTTGGCGGAAATCACCGCCGGGTTGCTGTTGAGGACCTCTGTCGCCTTGCTGACGCGACCGGTCAACAGATACCCCAGGGCTCGAAAGTAACGGCCAATGGCCTTGAACATGGTAAGATACTCCTGGTTCTATTCGTTGATAGGACGTTGATTACTGAAGTCTGTTTCCAATTCCCGCATCCGCTCTTCCGCCCGCTTGGCGACCTTCAAAGAAACATCCAGTTCCTCACGGAGTTCATCGAGGTCGCTGTTGCGATCGCGAAGGCCCATCTGTCGGAACTGATCCACCGCGGTCGACAGCCGTTGACTTGCCGCTTTGATATCATCCAATATTTCGTCGCGACGAGCCAGGATGTCCCGGCGTTCGCTACTCCTGAGCTGACTCGAAAGTTTCGCCAGTTTATCGGACTGCTCCAATTGTTCGATAGCCGCCCAGAATAATTGGCGAAATTGGGGAAGAACCTTGAGGGCCTGCACCTGCATCGCCGCCCCTTCCGCCAAGGCTTCGAACTCGCGGCGACTGTCCCGAAGCAGGATCAGGTAGTCCACGGCGCGATGGTCGATCTCGGTAGTCAGTTGGCCAGCTAGCTGGTCGATCTTGGATTCCTCATCGCGGCGAGCTCTCTCCAAGGCGAAACGATGGGTGCGCTCGGTGATGTCGTCCAGTTGGAAAATAAGCCGCGTCGCCATCCAGCCGATCCCCCCCAGTACCCCGACCAGACCGGCAGCATTCAAGGCCTCTACCCCACCCAGACCCCAGGAAATCAACCAAGCGGAAGCCCCGGCCACGATCGGCAACACCACCGAGGGAGCCAGGAAAAGCTCGTGAAAGACCCGCTTCTGGATATCGTCCATGCTCGCCAACCTAGTACGGCACCTGGACGACTTGAAAGGTCACCCGCGTCTCGCCACTCAATCCCCCTTCGACGGCCCGCAACCGCTCCTTGGCCATCCCGATCGATAGGAGATATTCGACAGCCGTGCTCGCCCGCTTAGCCGCCAATTCCCTGTTGGCTTGGGGATCACCTTTGGTCGAGGCGCTGCCGCGGACCGTCAAATAATACTGAGGCCATGATTTCAGCTTCTCCGCCAATTCATCCAGAACATTGCGGCTTTGCTCGGTCAGCACCGCCGAACCGCGAGCAAAGATCAGTTCCGGAGCGCTCAGGGTTCCGACCGGGACCAGCCGCGACCACTGCTCATCGGTCAGCGCCGACAGCGCCGCCTGCTCGCGAACCTGTTCGCTTCCCAGTTCCGGATGGAACTCGCGGGTTTGCAAATTCGCCAAAGGCCGATCGAAGAAGAGACGATTGTATTGCCCCGCCACCGGATCGCGTTCGATAGCCCCGGTCGATACCAGGACGGTGGCAATCCGCGACAAGACATCTTCGATGTGCACTACCGCCGCTGCCCGCAAGCCAAAATGGGCGAAGTTTTCCTGGGTGTTTTTCCATTGGATACCATCTACCAGCCGGCCCGCCTGCTCCTCGGTTAGGTTCTGTTTGGTGAGTTTGGCATCCTGCAACATCAATTGCACCAAGGCCGGTTTATCTTTCAAGCTGTAGAGGGTGCGAAAGTAACACTCGAGAAAAAATTCCACCGTCTCCTGATGCTTGAGGAGGTAATCGCGACTAACCACCAGGCAATCGACAATGTAGCCGGTGAATCGCGAGGAATCGACCAGCACATGCAGTTGCTCATTGGTCAGCAATTGACTAACGAATGGTTCCCAAGTGATAAAAACTTCATCAGAATTCGGTTGGACCTGGCGGTAGCGGGCCATCAACGCTTCGGCACTCTCCACGTTG
>JBILTQ010000418.1:0-4671 GCA_044371435.1 Pirellulaceae bacterium
CGAACCGCGGAAGGAAATCGCCAGCTCGACGCCAGCGAAGACGACCGCTACGGCGGATGACGGTTCGGTCTACGAACAAGCAGAAAAACTCGTCGATCGGATTCTGGTTATCGATGAGGTGAAGGCTAAGGAAGGGCTGGAGCAGCAACTGGCGAAGTTGATTCACGACCGGTTGGAGTATGCCAAAACCTTGACTGCCCCCGAGAGCAAAGAGCAGTTCCGCCGTGAATTCCAAGCGATCATCGAGGTGATCAGCATGGCCTTGCGGAAGGGTGCGCCTCAACCTTGGATGTATGAAGCTTTGAGTCTGTCGATGCAGGTTTGCGATTATCCGGCCGAGGATATTCGTCGGGTGTTGCTATCCGCGGTCGATTTTAGCGGGGATGTCGAGGATGCGATCAAGATCGGCAAGTATCTGGCCAAGCAAGGCTATGCCGGTGAAGCTTTGCGAGTCTTGCGCGATGCGGCCCGCGTTCAACCTTTGCGCGCAGACATCTTTGAAGCCGCTTTGCCGCTAGCCATGCAGTCGGAGGATTGGGAGTCGCTCCAGTGGACTAGCCTCGGGGTGTTGTCCCAGGCTTGGCCGGTCGAACAGTCCAAACTGGTAGAGACCGCCGAGTTAGCGGCCAAGAGTGTGCTGGTGCGGATGAATCGCGAAGGGCGTGTGGTCGAGTCGAAGGCCTTCGAAGAGCAGTTGAAGCAGGCGCAACGCCGCGACGTGGTGGTGCGTGTTTCATGGACAGGTAAGGCTGACTTGGATCTGTCGGTCGAAGAGCCTTCGGGTACGATTTGCGCGGTGGGCAATCCGCGGACCTTAAGTGGCGGCGTGTTGTTGAACGATGGAAACTCCCACCAAGCCGCCTCGCTCGAGGGGTATTCCGAGTCCTATGCTTGCCCGCAAGGATATTCTGGCGAGTATCGAATCCTGATCGAGAAGATTTGGGGCGAGGTCGCTGGCGGGAAGGTGACGGTGGATATCTTGACTGATTTTGGGACGCCGGAGCAACGCTATCGTCGCGAACAGATTCCGCTGTCCAGCAAGGACGCGTTGCTGAAAATCGCCGTCAAGAATGGGCACCGCGAAACGCCGATGGTGGATATCTCGGTCGCCAAATCCGAGACGGAGAAATTAGCGGCGGGACGGGCCGTGTTGGCCCAACAACTCGCCGGTAGCGACTACTCGGCGAACAATGGTCTGGCAGGCCTGCTGGGACCAGGCAGTGGGATTCCCAGTGTCAGCAATCCATTTTTTAACCCCTTCCGCGGCGCGGTTGGGTATCGACCGATCATCACCGTGCTACCGCAGGGGACGATGATGGGTGCCATCGCAGTGGTTTCAGGAGACCGACGCTATGTGCGGGTCACCCCGTTCCCGAACTTCACCGATATCATTCAAGTGGATACCTTCAATTTCATCACTGGTGACAGCACTACCCAAGGGGGTGGTTTGGGCGGTGGCGGTGGCGGCGGCGGTGGCTTTGGTGGTGGCGGTAACTTCTAAGGTGGAGGAGCCGCGTGGTTTGGAAGAGGTCTTCAGGAAACTAAAAGGATTGCCATGACGCAGGAGTCGTCTGGCCGAAGGGAAGCGCTTGAGCTGCTGGCCCCGGCCGGAAACTGGGAGTGTGCACGAGCGGCCATCGAGAACGGAGCGGATGCTATCTACTTCGGACTCCAGGTCGGTTTCAATGCCAGGGCTCGCGCCGATAATTTCATCCTCGACGACCTGCCAGCCTTGATGGAGACGTTGCATACCCGTCAAGTCCGCGGTTACGTAACCCTCAACACGCTTGTTTTCTCCGACGAGCTACCAGCTTTGGAAGCCAATGTACGGAAGCTGGCTGAGGCTAACGTAGATGCGGTGCTTGTTCAGGATATCGGAGCGGCCAGGCTGATTCGCCAAATTTGTCCGCAACTGGCGATTCACGCCAGCACACAGATGACGATGGTCTCGGCGGAGAGTATTGCGGCGATTGCTAGTTTAGATATCGAACGGGTCGTCTTGGCTCGCGAACTGTCGATCGCCGAGATTCGCCGCATCGCGGCTGAGACGAGCATGCCGCTGGAATGTTTTGTCCACGGGGCGCTTTGCGTTGCCTACAGCGGCCAATGCTTGACCAGCGAATCCTTAGGGGGGCGGTCGGCCAACCGCGGGCAATGCGCCCAGGCTTGTCGCTTGGACTACAAAATGCATGTGCAGCTTCAGGAAGGTCTACCGCATCAAGAAGCTATCATCCCCGCCTATCCCAAGAGTAGCCAATACTTTCTCTCCCCCCAAGACTTGTCGGGCTACAACTTTATTCCAGACTTGATCGAGGCTGGGGTAACTTCCTTCAAGATCGAAGGTAGATTGAAAACTCCGGAGTATGTGGCCAATACCGTGCGACATTATCGAGCGGCGATCGATGCTGCCGTCGCTGGTTCCGGCCGCGTTCTCCGCCCGGAGGAGCAGCGGGAACTGGAACTCAGTTTTTCACGAGGCTTTTCGCCTGGTTGGCTAGAGGGGTGCGATCACAAACGGCTGGTACCTGGATTGAGCAGCGCGAAGCGGGGAGTCGAAGTTGGCAAGGTGCTCGGGCTGCGCGGCGAACGCCTGCTGGTCGAGTTGCGTCAGCCGATAGCCAAGGGGGATGGAGTCGTACTGGAGGGAAATCGCGCTAGGAATGAAGAGATCGGTGGTCGTGTCTATGAAGTCCTGGTCGATGGACGGAAGGTAGAGGAACCGCGGGCGGGCCGCGTCGAATGGATGTTTCAACGCGGTTTGCTCAAGGATGCTCGGGTCTTCCCTGGCCAGAGGATTTGGCTAACCGACGACCCCCGCTTGACCAGAAAATTACGCGCGACCTTTGCTGGCTCACAACCGCATTACCGCCGGCCGATCCAACTGCGGATTATCGCTGAAGTCGGGAAAGCGATCCACCTTGAAGTTGCCGCTGGGACTCACCGGGTACAACTGGACGGCGAGTCACAACTGGTCGAAGCCACGCAGCATCCGCTGAGTCTGGAGTTGCTGCGAGAGCAACTGGGACGCTTGGGGGGAACCCCGTTTTATCTCGAGGCCTTGGAGGCTGAAATCCTCGGCCGTCCGATGATCGCTTTTAGCCAACTAGGAGTGTTGCGGCGTCGCTTGGTGCAGGCCTTGACGCAGGCGGTAACCGCCATGCCGCCGCGGACCATCGCTAGCGGCGACGTCGCCGCTAGCATGTTGCAAGCTATCCGCCAGTCGGACGTAGCCACTCCCAAGGAGACGATTCCCGAACTACACATCCTTTGCCGATCCTTGAAGCAGTTGGAGATTGCCCTTCAGCAAGGTTGCCGATCGGTATATGTCGAGTTCCACGATATCCGCGACTACCGGCCAGCGGTAAGCATGGCGCGGGCGGCCGGCACTCCGATTTTTTTGGCGACTTTGCGCATCCAAAAGCCTGGCGAGTTAGGGTTGTTTCATGCTTTGGCCAAGCAGCAAGCCGACGGTTGGCTGGTTCGGAACCTGTCGGCGGTCGAGTATGCTCGCCAGCATGGCATTCCGATGATCGGCGATTTTTCCCTTAATGTTACTAATCCTCTTACGGCCGAATGGATGATCGAACGCGGGTTGCAGCGATGCACCGCCTCGTACGATCTGAATCGCGATCAACTGGGGGAATTGATCGATGGAACCCCTGCCGCCTGGTTAGAGATTGTTATCCATCAGCATATCCCGATGTTTCATATGGAGCATTGCGTCTTCTGCACCGTCCTCTCGCCGGGGATAAACCAATCGAATTGCGGTCGGCCTTGCGATCGCTTGGCGGTTCAACTCGAAGATCGCATCGGCGTCCATCACGTATTGCAGGCAGACGTTGGCTGCCGGAATACGCTCTACAACGGTACGGCGCAGAGCGGGGCTGAAGCCGTGCCGGGTTTGCTGAGGGGGGGCATTCGTCATTTCCGTATCGAGTTACTGCAGGAGGCCTCGGCGACTGAGGTCCAGCGACTGCTGAAGTTGTACCGAGACTTGCTGGATAGTCGGATTTCCGGAAGCGAAGTCTGGAAAGTACTCAAGGCCGACAATCGTGTAGGGGTCACGCGGGGGACAATGGAGCAACCGCGGAATCCGCTGGCTGTCCTTTAAGCCGTTGGATCCGTTATCTTTCTCGACCTCGAAGCCGGTTGCCGCTTTGGCTAGGCGGCGACGCCGTGATTCGTCATCACGCCAAGCGGTTGGGCCTAGTAACTCCGATCCAATGCCTTGAGGGATGGACGCGGCAAGAACCCATAGAGCCTCCGAACGATGGGGCAGCTTCGAACATCGTTAGCCCCCTTCACGGTAGGCATTCGTGGTACTCCGCGAGCCTCCGCTACAGCTTGATCGTCCGGCCGGTTTTAGCGGCTTGATAGATGGCTACGATCAACTCGACGCTACGGCGACCCTCGGCGCCTTCGGTCATCGAGGGCTTGCCGCTCGCCAAGCCCTTGAGGAAATCCTTGAACAATTCGCGGTGAGCAGCATGGCCGATGGCAGCGGGATCGGAAGCTCCCCCTCCGGTCTTGGTATTGTTGAGCAAAGCTTCCGCCAGTTTCCTGTCCTTGGCAGTTTCCTTGGCGAAGGTCCAGCGAATAATGCTTTCCTCCTCCAGGATGGCCGTGCCGTGCGTACCGGCGATCTCGATCCTCTTCAGCGAACCGGGGAAG
>JBILTQ010000127.1:0-13215 GCA_044371435.1 Pirellulaceae bacterium
CGCTCGACCTGGAAAAATCTTGGATCCTTTGCCCAGCTTCGGCGGCCGAAAAGATCGATACGCCGCTGAGGGAGCGGCTCGGTTTCCAAGGCTGCCAGCTGCTGCATGCGGCCGGGACTCGCCCCGAGGTGCTCGCCTTGCTCGCCGATAGCCTGCTCCCGGAACTTCGGTCGGTCGCCGAGGAGGTGGCGGTCATCGCTTCGTCGGAGGGGGAGGCCGTCGAGGGCGCGCGGGACTTGTGGGGGCAGCCCAAAGCCGGGGTGCGATTGGATGACTTCTATGCCTTGGGATGGGCCTTCCTGCTGGTACAGGCCCTGACCCGAAAGATCCACTACAGCAGCAATCTCGACCTGGTGGTCATGGCCGATCAAGCCCGGTCGGCAGCTGCGGCCTACCTGGCCGGGCAAGGCGCCGAGGCGGAGCGTTGGCTGCAGGCCTGCTTCGATCAACTCTCCCAGGAACGCGATCGCTATTTTAACCAGTCGGCCTACCTCCTCGACCTATGCTTGCTGGCCCCAACCACCCTCGGCGCTTCCTTGACGCGTCAACTGGAGGGCTCGCAGCCGCAGAACCTGCTGGCCAACGCCGAGCTCCTGGGGATGCTGCAACAGAAGCACCCCGAAACCTGGACGCAACTGCTGGCCAAGGTAGGTAGCCAGCAGCTGGCTATCATCGGTGGTACCGATCGAGATCGGATGCATGCCTGGAGCACGCTCGGCCAGTTGCAGCGCGGGCTGCAGCGTGGACGGACTGCTTATCAAGCCCTCGCGCTGGAACCGCCTCAAGTCTTCGCCCAATACGGGCCGGGGATGACTATGGAGTTCCCTACCCACCTGACCTCTTCCGGATATCGCGGAGCTATCCTCCATGCCTTCTCTTCCGGCAATTATCCCGTTACCTCCCAAGCCAAGATTTCCTGGGAAGCCTCGGATACCACGACCCTGGACACCCTCAGCGGCTCAATCCTCGATGCGGGTTCCTATCGATCCTTGATGACCGCCGTCAACGAGCTGGCCAAGCAGTTCGATCACCATCAGGTACCCACGCTCGTCTGTACCCATTGGCCCGCCCGTACCTCGCTTGCCTTTGACGACCTGGCCCGCGCCTCCCGCCGCACCACGGCTTTGGGCCAGTGGGTTACCGCCGACCACTATTTCGCAACCACCGGCTACGTCTACTCGCATCAGAATTTCTCGACCGCGGATTTCCAGTGCGAGCTGCCGAACGATTATCGCCACTTCTCCCGCTTCAGCCGCGAGCTGATGGCTCCCATCGTTCGCGGCCATCGTCTCGAGGGACTGGCTTGTGTCGGACACTTGCTAAAGCAAGTCATGGTATCCATGAAGCGATCCGATGGAGAACAGGAGGAACTCGACGGCTGGTTAAGGCAGATCGAAGGTTGGCTGCAGCGGTGTGATGATAGCCAGGGGTCGTCCACGGCTTCGCCGGACCGCCAGGCCGACACCGGGGGGCTGGAACAGATCGAAGCCTTGCGAGAGCAGCTCGGCCAGCGATTGGCCGGACTCCTTCCCAGGCAGAAACAGTCGCCAGCCGCCAACGGCTCGAGGCATTGGTTGGTGATCAATCCCTACTGCGGCCCACGAAGGTGTTGGCTCCCGGATCTGGAAGGGCGACATGCCAAACAGGACAATGACCGCATCTACGAGTCCGCGGTCCGCGGTGATCGAAGCGACGTGATCGTCGATGTGCCGCCGATGGGAGTTGTCCGACTCGGCTCGTCCGGAAATCACTCGGCGTCGTCGAGGCGTCAGGGACCCAACCTGGCCAGCCCGCAGTGGCTACTGGCCAATGAGTTCATCGAGTGCCAAATCGACCCGAAAAAAGGCTACCTGCGGAGTTTGATGATTGCGAAAAAACGGGGCGGGCGACTGAGCGGGATGCCGGCCATCGTCGTCCAGGACACCAACGGCAAAGCCCCGCCAACCTATTCGACCATCGAGGAAGGTCGCTCGCAAATCGTCATCAACACACCGCTGCACGCCAGGATCGAATCCTCCGGGGAACTGTTGATCGATCAGCGACCGGCAGCCAGCTTCGTCATCGGTTATGAATTATGGCGCGGGGCGCGCCACCTGAAGGTCGACCTGCGTTTGGAATCCGTCAACGGTAGTTGGGGCAGCCCCGATCGCCTGTGGCAAGGAGCGCCTGTCTGGCGAACGGCTTGGCCAAGCCATGCGGCCGATCTCGCCACCTGGCTGCAAGGAACACGTACGAAGCTGCGAAGCTCTAGGATCTTCGCTCCAGAATTGCTGGAGATCGATGATGCGGAACACAAGATCTACCTGGCGTTCCAAGGCTTACCGCTGCATCGTCGCGTCGAAACAGCGTTCCTCGACACGCTGCTACCGGCCAACGAGGACGGAATCGTGGAAGCTACCTGGCAGGTCGCTGTCGATTGGCCGCGCCCTTACCAGTCGTATCTGGAAAGCGTCGATGAGCCGTGGCTGGTCCCCGATCCGGGCGGAGAACTTTTGGCGGGTACTAGCCTGTGGTTCGCCCAAACCAACCAACCCCACGTCCGAATCGAATTGGTGCGAAGCGGTGATGATTTCCTGCGCATCGTCCTCCACGAAACGCATGGCAAAGAGACGCGTGCCCGGCTGAGTTTCTTCCGCGATGCCGCTGCGGCGGCCCGAGTGGCTTGCGACGGTCAATCGCTGGAAGAGCTGATGGTCGAAAACGGGTCGGTGGTGGTCGATGTCAAGCCTTATGAGATCAGCTACGTCGACGTCCGCTGGTAGATCAGGCCGCCACCTCGGCCGCTTTCGGTCCACTCGGGAAACCGCTTGCGGGCTCCGCCCGCTACCACTGTCAGCCCAGCGAGCATCCGGCGCGTTCCGAGCTGGGTGTCCAGGTGGGAAGGTAGCGATTTTTCCTTGAAAATTACCGGGAACAAGTCGAATGGTGGCAGCCGGACGCTAGAATCTCACGAGATCTGGATTAGGCTTGCATAAGTCTGTCTGTTGCTTCTCCGCCCCCCCGAACATTATCTTCTCGACTGACGCTCATGGCCAACTACGTTTCCTTGGATGAAGCCGCAAAGCTCCTCGGCGTCACCGCTGCCGAATTGATTGAAATGCGATCGCGCGGCGAGATTTTCGGCTTTCGTGACGGAGCCAGCTGGAAGTTCAAGGCCGACGAAATCGAACGGGTCAAGCTTGAGTTGTCCGGAGATGTCCTCTCGGACGACCCTGGGGGCTCATCGATTTTAGTCAGCGAACGCCCCGGCGGTTCCTCGGCGAGCGGTTTGGGGCTCGCCGCCGAACAGGCCGCCGCGGATGCTGGTTCGAGCGATCTGCATCTTGATCTTGGCATGGAAGGGGCCGATGCCGGTAGCGATGTGGCGTTGGTGGCTGACCCCAGCAGCGGTAGCGGCTTGCGACTAGTTCATCGATCGGGAGGGGCCGCCCCGGCCGAAGACGATGATGACGAACTCAAGCTGGCGAGCGATGACGAGGAACTGGAAGTCGATGCCAGCTCGCTGTCTCATGGCTCGGGGTTGGAACTCGCTGCGGACCTGGGTAGCGACCTGCGCTTGGCAGATGATGCCTCCTCCACCAGCCGTCCGCCCCAACCTGCCTCGAGCCAGGGAGCAGCCGATTCCGATCTCCTGGGAGATGCGGAGTTGCAGCTGCAACCGGTAGCCGCTGGCGGTTCCCCCGGACTCGACCTGGATCTCGGCGATGAATTGAAGCTGTCCGGCGATGCCGATGATGATCTGGTGCTGGGCGGCGGAAGCGATTTGGCTTTGGGCGCCGACAGCGGTATCAACCTCATGGCTCCATCGGATAGCGGGTTATCGCTGGAAGATGAATCGCCGGAATTAGAAGGGGTCGGCATCTCCGGACTCGACCTGGGAAGTGCCGTCGGGAGCGACGTCGACCTCGCCGGTGCTAGCCCCTCCGGATCCGGTAGCGGCGGGTCGGGGGCCGGGCTGAGCGGGATCGACTTCGGACCAGCCGAAGACTTCCAACTCGGTGCCTCCGGCGGTATCGAAGTCGACGATGACAGCGGCTCGCAAGTTATCGAGATCGAGGATTCGACCGATCTGGGGGGCGTCCCGCTTCAGGAAGGTTTGGGGATCGAAGGCGGGTTCGACGTCGGCGGTGGTGAGGGCATGCTTGAAACGGCTCCAGGGTTGGCCGGAACCGCGGTCGCCCGAGGCCTACCCGAGATCCCGCTGGCCAATTGGGAAGTCTTCCTGCTGCTGAGCATCTTGCTGGTCTTGGGGTTGTCTGGCTTGCTGGTCACCGACATTGTCCGCAACATGTGGGCCTGGAACGGTGAGTCCGATGGTAGTATCACCAGCTGGTTTACCCAGATGATCATGAGCTCGGTCAATATGCAGCGGTGATTGCAGCGCGGCGTCTGCTTGATTCTCGCCAAGCCATGCGTCACGATGGGAGGAATTCGATAAGTATTCCTTTCCTCCTTCAGGTGCCCTACGATGCGTGACCACAGTCGTTCGCTGATGGCGACTTCGCCGACTCTACTCTCGATCGAACGCCGCGAATTCCTGAAAACTACCACCGGTGCGGCAGTAGCCGGTGCCCTCTCGCCGATGATCCTGCACGCCTCGGATAAAGCCGGCCGCAAGTTACCTCGGGTCGGTGAAGGCGAACACACCTACGAATGCTATCATGACTGGGGCAATGAAAGCCTCCCCTCCGATTTCAGCTACGGTAACGCTTCGCATGGCGTCACGATCGACCGCGATGGCTTGATCTATATCACCCATACCGGCCGGCCCGGTTCGATCTTTGTCTTCGATCCCGACGGCAAAC
Source organism: Pirellulaceae bacterium (assembly GCA_044371435.1). GTDB lineage: Bacteria > Planctomycetota > Planctomycetia > Pirellulales > Pirellulaceae > JAIYDQ01. Next base: position 4,806 of record JBILTQ010000127.1, read on the forward strand.
TGATCCGCTCCATGGGCCCCGAACATTCCATCCGCGGCGCCTCCAAGGGGCATGGTATCGACATCCGCCAGGAAGGTAACGAAGAGTTCCTCTACCTATCGCCGGCGGAGTCGACGCTAGGCTTCACCAAGATGAACCTGAAAGGGGAGATCGTCTGGCAGAAAGGCCAAGCCGAATTGAATGCCGATTCGCATGTTTGGGACGAACATCCAAAGTTGAAGTACCGTCCCACCAATACCTCCTTCCGGCCAGACGGCGGGTACTACCTGGGCGATGGGTACGGAAGCGGCTACCTCTTCCATTACGACAAGCATGATCGTTTCGTCCAGGCGATCGGTGGCCCCGGGTCCGCTGACGGTCAATTCAGCACGCCTCACGGCCAGTGGCTCGACGACCGCGATGGCATTCCCAAGCTGGTGGTGGCGGATCGAGCCAACAAGCGTCTGCAGTGGTTCGACATGAACAATAAGCACCTGCGAACGCAGGAGGGTTTTCTCTTTCCCGCCGATATCGATGCGCAGGGCGATTTGCTGCTGGTGCCTGACCTGCATGCCCGCGTCACTATCCTCGGACGAGATAACGCGCCGATCGTCCATCTGGGTGAAGACCCAGTCTGGCGCGAACAGGTCCTGGCGAAGAATATGGCGATGCGCAGTCAGCGCCCTGCATGGTTGCCCGGACGCTTCGTCCACCCGCACGATGCCTGCTTCGACAGAAACGGTGACATCTTCGTGGTGGAATGGGTGGCGACCGGCCGAGTCACCAAACTGGTCAAGGTCGGCTAGGCGGCCCGCCCACGCTCCGTTTCTTGGCTGAGGCAACCAGGAAATCCAACCCATGCCGGCGGCCTCCTCGCCAGCCGGCCAGGGATTGCGCCGCGGCTTTTTTACAAAGAAATGCGATGAATCCACAAGACGGCGATAACGGTGGCTTGCATAATAAATAGCTGGTCGAGGTCCCGCCTTGCTTTGCCTCGATGTTACCTGTCCAATGCTTTCGCGGTCCCAAGAGTTGGCCGGGAAAGACGATGTCTTGGTCGGTGGTGTCCAATGGCCTTCCAGGCTGATTCTGGTTCATTTTGATTGGGTCTCCAGTATGCTTCGACGGTTCTCCCTACTCGGTTCTTTGACTGGATTTTCATGGCTTGCGACCCTGGCCGCGGGTTACCTGACAACATCCGCGGCAGCAGTCGGGGAGGAAGCGAAACCCGCCTCATCAGCGGCCCCAGTCAGCTTCCATCACGACGTGTTGCCAATCTTGCGTTCCCAATGCTTCGGTTGCCACCAAGGATCGCTGAAGCAAGGCGGCTATCTGATGACCGACTTTGAGGCGATGGTCCGCGGCGGGGAGTCGGGTTCGGCGGCGATCGTACCAAAGCACCCCGACGAGAGTTACCTGTTGCAGGAAATCACGCCGGTAAATGGCCAAGCCGAGATGCCAAAGAAAGGGCCGCCGCTTCCCGAGGACCAGGTGGCCTTGATCCGGCGGTGGATCGAGCAAGGGGCAGTCGACGACTCCCCGGCCTCCGGCCCGCAGTATTCCGAAGAAAATCCGCCGCAGTACGTTCGTCCTCCCGTCATCACCGCCCTAGACTATGCCCCTGACGGTCGGCAGTTGGCTGTCGCGGGCTTTCACGAAGTCCTGCTGTTCGATACCTCCGATTGGAAACTCCAGCGTCGGTTGATTGGGATGAGTCCGCGGATCGAATCGATCCGCTATTCGCCCGACGGTAAGTGGTTGGCAGTTGCGGGTGGCCAAGCCGCCATCAGCGGCGAGCTGCAATTGTGGAACCCGGTCGATGGCAGTTTGGTCCGTAGCCAAGTCTTGGGTAGTGATACTTTATTCAATGTCAGTTGGTCGCCGGATGGCCACTTGATCTCGGTGGCCATGGCCGACAACACGGTCCGAGCTTTCGATGCCCAAAGCGGCGAACAGAAGCTTTACCAACGAGCCCATGAGGATTGGCCACGAGTCACCATGTTCACCGCGGATGGCAAACATCTGCTTTCCGCCGGGCGCGACATGACGGTCAAGTTGACCGAAGTCGAAACGGAGCGGTTCGTCGACAACGTGACTTCGATTACCCCTGGTGCTTTGCGCGGAGGAGTCCAAGCCTTGGCTCGGCATCCGCAGCGCAATGAGATCCTGGTGGGAGGGGCCGATGGAACTCCGCGCGTCTATCGGGTCTTTCGCGAAACTGCCCGCGTCATCGGCGATGACTCCAACCTGGTTCGTCGCCTGGATGCGATGCCGGGCCGTATTTTTTCCGTGGCCATTAGTCCCGACGGGCAGCAATTGGCAGCCGTCTCGACGCTGGATGGGAAAAGTTATTTGAGGCTGTGGGCCTATGACTTTGACGCAACACTTTCCGAGGAACTGAAATCGATCCTCTCCAAGCGTTCTTTGGCACGCAACCTCAAAGAGAACGAGACCGTGGAGAAGTACCTCACCTCCAAGCCCAAGGAATTGCGCCAATGGGAACTGGAGGATACCGCGATCTATGGCATCGCCTTTGATTGCCATGGAAATTTAGCGGCCGCGGGTTCGAACGGCCGGGTGCATGTATGGTCGGCCGGAGACCACCACGAACTGGCGAACATCGACGTCACGCCCCCCGAATCCCGCCTGGCGTGGTCGTTGGAAACCGCTCCCCCGAGCCCGAAGGTCGATAACCAAACGCGGTCGATGGCAGCGGTCGCCCAGCCGAAGGTCAGCGAAGAGCCTACCCCGGCCATCCTCCCCAGCGCCGTGAGTGGGTTGCTGGTCGAGCCGGCAAGTATTGACATCGCCCATTGGAGCGACAGCCTTCAGTTGTTGGTCACCGCGACTACCGCGGATAGGCAAGCGGTCGACGTAACCGATCAAGTTTCCTACAGCCTCTCGGGCTCGACGCTTGGAACCGTTTCGCGGGGCGGTTGGTTCCAGCCTGGCCAAGCTGGTCAGGGAGAGCTGACCGTGAGTTTTGGTCAACATCGGCAGAAGATTCCGGTGACGGTGCAACCCAGCGAGCGGTCCGAAGTTGATTTTATCCGCGATGTCAATCCGATCCTGTCGCGACTCGGCTGCAACCAAGGCACCTGCCATGGCGCTCAGGCGGGGAAGAATGGCTTCAAGCTCTCGTTGCGCGGTTACGATCCGATCTTCGACGTCCGAGCCTTGACCGATGACCTAGCCGGACGACGTTTTAATCCTACCGCCCCGATGGAGAGTCTGATGCTGACCAAGCCGCTAGGGTTGGTCCCGCATGCTGGCGGGAAGCTACTGAACGACGATGAAACTCGCACCCAAGTCCTCAAAGCTTGGATTGCGACCGGGGCTGGTGTCCGCCTGGAAACGCCTCGCGTCGTCGCCATCGAGGTTCGACCACAGAATCCAGTGATCGATGCTATCGGTGGTCGCCAGCAAATCCGTGTCGTCGCTCAGTACAGCGACGGAAAGCAACGCGATGTTACCCGCGAAGCCTTCATCGAAAGCGGCAATACCGAAGTCGCGACCGTTGGAAGCGGCGAGCAGTTGACGGCGGTACGCCGCGGCGAAGCTCCCATCCTGGCCCGGTTTGAAGGGGCCTATGCGGCGACCACCCTGACGGTGATGGGGGATCGTCAAGGCTTCACCGCTTCGACGAACTCGCATGCGGCGGAGATCGATCGTCTCGTCAGCCGAAAGTGGGAGCGGATGAAGATTGTCCCATCGGCCGTTTGCACCGATGCCGAATTCCTCCGCCGAGTCTACCTCGACTTGACCGGTTTACCTCCGACCGCCGACAAAGTTCGTCAGTTCCTCGCCGATCACACACCGACGGCCGAGAAACGCGCTAAGGTCATCGACGAGCTGCTCGCTAGCGAAACCTTTGTCGACCACTGGACTAACAAATGGTCGGATTTGCTGTTGGTCAACTCGAAATTCCTCGGGAAGGAAGGGGCCCAGAAATTCCGTGACTGGATCAAGGACAGTGTCGCTTCCAACAAACCCTACGATCAGTTCGTCTATGAAATCCTCACCGCTAGCGGTTCCAATCGCGAAAACCCAGCCGCTTCGTACTTCAAAATCCTGCGATCTCCGGAAGAGTTGGTCGAGAACACAACTCACCTTTTCCTGGCCGTGCGATTCAACTGCAACAAATGCCATGATCATCCATTTGAAAAATGGACGCAGGATCAGTATTACCAAACCGCGGCCTATTTCACCCAAGTCGCCCTCAAACGCGACCCGGCGGGTGGCGACAAAACGATCGGCGGGACTGCCGTCGAAGGGGCCAAGCCACTCTATGAAGAGGTCGCGGACACTTCGGCCAACGAACTGAAGCATCCCCGCACGAATGGCCCGGTCGAGCCGCGGTTCCCCTTCGATTGCGACTTTGCTTCGGCGGATGGAATTTCGCGGCGAGTCGAATTCGCCAGGTGGCTGACGAGCCCTGACAACCCCTACTTCGCTCGCAGTTATGTCAATCGGATGTGGGGTTATTTGCTGGGTAAGGGTTTGATCGAGCCGATCGATGATATCCGCGCGGGGAATCCAGCCAGCATTCCCGAATTGCTTGGCTATCTGGAGAAGCGTTTCGTCGATAGCAAGTTCGATGTCCGCTCCCTCATGCGCGAAATCGCCAATTCGCAAGTCTATCAACTATCGATTGAAACCAATCGCTGGAATGAGGATGACCAGCGGAACTACTCGCACGCCATGCCGCGGCGTCTCCCGGCCGAGGTCCTCTACGATGCCATCCATGCCGTGACCGGCAGCCCATCCAAACTCCCTGGCCTGGCTTTGGGGGAGCGATCGGCGGCGTTAGCCGATGCCGATCCTGGTCTGCCCGACGGCTTCCTCAACAACCTCGGTCGCCCCGCCCGCGAAACCGCTTGCGAATGCGAACGCTCCAGCGAGTTGCGGTTGGGGTCGGTGATGGCCTTGGTGAGCGGGCCGACCCTTGGTTCAGCTATCGCAAACGAGAAAAATTCCATCCAGGAACTCGCCAAGAAGACTACCGACAACCGATCGCTCGTCGAACAACTTTACTTGCGGATCCTCAACCGTCCGGCCTCTGACCAGGAAATTGAGATCGCCCTGACGGTCTTTGATCAGATCAAGAAGGACCACGCAGAATTGGTCCGTTTGCGAGATGAACGCGAAGACTGGTGGCAGGCCGAGAAACCGGGGCGAGCGGCAACTCTCGCCAAGGAATTGCAGGAAGCCCAAGCCAAGCTTGCCGCTCGTGAGGCTCAGATCAAGGATGAACGGGAAAAAGCTGAACTCGCCCGCCAGGAACGGGTGCGCAAGGCGGAAGCGGCCATCGCGAACTATGAAAAGAAACTACCGGCCGAATTCGATAAATTCCTCAAGTCGCGGCATCGTCGTATGCTGTGGCAGAGTTTGCCGCCAGTGGCGATGGTCGGTTCCAACGCGACGGAACTCACCGCCCAGGCGGACCGGTCGATCCTGGCTTCAGGGAAAGCCAGCAAAGGGGTCTATAAGATCAATACCCTCGCTCCGCGGAGCCCGATCACGGCCCTGCGTTTGGAAGTCCTGCCTTCTTCAGAACTTCCCGGGAACGGTCCAGGACTGGCCAGCAACGGAAATTTCGTCCTGACCGAGCTCGAATTGTATGTCGCTAAAATCGATCAACCCGATGAAATGCGAAAAATCAAGATCGTCAAAGCCTTCGCTGACTTTGAGCAAGCGAACTTCAAAATCGACAAGACGATCGACAACGCCAACGCCGATAATGGCGGTTGGGCCGTGGCCGGCGCCACCGGTGTCGAACACTGGGCCGTCTTCGAGTTGGAGTCCCCGTTGGAATTGAAAGAAGGGGAATGGCTCCATTGGGAGTTGCACCAGCAAAGTCGGAACGAAATGCATCGCCTAGGTCACTTCCGACTCAGCGTCACCGATGACTCGGCCGAAGCCTCGCTCGGCTTGTCGGAAAACCTGGCTTTGCTCGCCAGCATTCCCAGCAAACAACGCAGCCAGGCTCAAAATGAAGCTGGACTGGCCTATTTCAAAACCTCCTCGGCTTCCCTTCAGAAGCTGCGTGAAACCTTGGCCAAGGAAAAGCAGCCGCTCCCTGAAGACGAGCAAGTTGTACAATGGCGAAAGCGGGTGGAGCGACTGTCGGAGCCGCTCGCCGACGACCCGTTGCTGGTATCCTTGCGAACCGACGTCGCGGCCAGTCAGCAGCAACTGGTTCAAGAAAGAGTCACCGCCGCCGAAGATATTGCTTGGGCGTTGATCAATAGCCCCGCCTTCTTGTTCAATCACTAGCCAGTCCCTATCCATCAGTCGTTTATTTCCGAAACCAACTCACCCTTTCCTTCCTGTTTCAAAGAGGTCGAACGATGTGGCGAATCATGGGTCAACCAGGCCGAGATGTATGTGATGCAGGGCTCGGTCCAACACGGCGCGACGTCCTTCGAGTCGGTGGCGGGGGGATGGTCGGCATGGGACTAGGCAACCTGCTGCGGCTCCGAGCTGCCCAAGGCGATGCTGTCCATGGCGGTCCAGGATGGAATAAGGCCAAGCATTTGGTGTTGATTTACTTGCAGGGTGGTCCTAGCCACCTCGACCTGTGGGACCCCAAGGAAAACGTTCCGGACAACGTCAAGTCGATCTTCAAGCCGATCTCGACCAAGATCCCCGGTATTCAATTTACCGAGAACCTTCCCAAGCTCAGTCAGATCAACGACCGGTTCACCATGATCCGTTCGATGAGCTATACCCCCAATGGTCTCTTCAACCACACCGCGGCTATCTACCAGATGATGACCGGCTACACGACCGATAAGGTCAGCCCCTCGGGTCAGTTGGAACCACCGTCGCCGAAGGATTTCCCGAACGTCGGCTCCAACCTCATCCGCCTTCGGCCGATGGAGGAACCGATGCTGCCATTCGTGATGCTGCCTCGTCCGCTGCAGGAGTCCAATGTGGTTGGGAAAGGTGGCTCGGCAGGCTTCCTTGGCAAAGCCTTCGATCCCTACACCCTCTTTCCCGAAGGGGACGATATGGACATGACCAAAATGGAACGGATCCAGGTCAGCGACCTGCAGCTGCGCCCCGAGGTCTTCGCCGTTCGTCTCCAACGCCGGGCCGCCCTCCGCGATTTGATCAATCAGCAAATGCCGTCCATCCAAGCGGCGGTAGAAAACCAGCAGCTGGACCAATACTTTTCCCAGGCCCTATCGCTGATCACCTCGGGCAAGGCCCGCGAGGCCTTCAATCTCTCCAGCGAATCGGAGGCCCTCCGCGATGCCTATGGCAGGAATACCTTCGGTCAAAGCTGTTTGTTGGCCCGGCGGCTGGTCGAGGCCGGGACGCGGGTCGTCGAGGTCATTTGGCCGAAAGTGGCCAACAGCGACAACCACTCATGGGATCATCACGTGGGGCTGTCGGAACGCATGAAAAATCAGTCGGCACCCATGCTGGATGCCGGCTTGTCGACCTTTATCGAAGATATGGACCAGCGCGGACTGCTGGAAGATACCCTGGTGGTCGCTGTCGGGGAATTCGGCCGTTCGCCGCAACGCGGGGTCAGCACCAGCGGCAACAACAATTCGGCCGACGGTCGCGATCACTGGCCGTATTGCTATACCGCCGTCGTCGCTGGGGCGGGAATCAAGCGAGGCTTGGTCTACGGCAAGAGCGATAAAACAGCCAGCGCGCCGGTCGATAATCCGGTGCACCCGGGACAGCTTCTGGCTTCCATCTATCATGCCTTCGGCATCGATCCGGAAACCATCGTGTACAATCACCTCAACCAACCTCGGGAATTGGTCAAGGCCCAGGCCGTCACCGAACTGTTCGCCTGACGCCGGCAAGCCAGCAGCGGCATCGATGGAAGGAGGGGCTAAACGCCCCTCCTTTTTTCGTACCGCAACCAACGCAGTATTGTACGATTTTCAAAGCTACTCGTCCTGACCGCCGCTGGTATCCGCCGAACCTCGGCCCGCAAGCGAGAAATCAAGTCGATTCAGCCGCGACCGCGGGCGGCTTTTGCAAAGTCCAGACGGCGATGGCCAGGCCCAGCCCCAAACAACCAGCGGCCACGATGAAGGCCAACCCCGGAAAGCCCCCATCGCCACCGGGTTGAACGCTATAGGCGTAGATTCCCGAAAACAAGCTTGGACCAATCACCCCCGCAATGCCTGTCAGGCTGCCGTTGGCCCCCTGCAATTGCCCTTGCACCGTCGGCCCCAAGCGTTTGCTCATCAACCCCTGAATAGCCGGAGAAAAAAAAGCCATCAAGGAAAAGACCGGAGTAGTGGCCCAGAAGCGCGAGGAGCTATCTGCCAAACCATAACCGGCATATCCAATCATTCCGCAAATCAACCCTGTGTACAGCAACCGCTGTTCTCCCCAACGCTTCAGGGCATGCCTCACCAGGCCTCCTTGAACGACAATGTTCAGGATCCCCACCAACATC
>JBILTQ010000106.1:0-15409 GCA_044371435.1 Pirellulaceae bacterium
GAGACGGTGGAGAAAGCCCGTGATGCCTGCAAAGGTGATGAGCGGATCGGGGCTGATATCGTGTTGCGAGCTTTGGAAGCTCCGATGCGTCAGATCGCCGATAACGCTGGAATCGATGGGAGCGTATTCGCTGATGAAGTCCGTCAGAAGTCGCTGAACTTCGGTTACGACGCCAACAAGGGCGAGTACGTCGACATGATGAAGTCGGGGATCATCGATCCGGTCAAGGTCGTGCGAACAGCCCTGGCGAATGCAGCCAGTATTTCTGGGTTGCTGCTGACTACCGAAGCTCTGGTCACTACCTTTGACAAGGAAGACAAGAAAAAGCGATCGGTCGAAGGGGCGGTGGCTTAATCGCCCCCCGCAGGGTGTTTTTCCCACCATCGTCGATATTGAAGGGTCACGTTTCGAAGGAGATCGATGCGTGGCCTTTTTTTCATGGGAAGGGCTTTTGGCAACATGGCAGTGAAACGCGATTACTACGAAGTGCTGGGTGTGGCCAAGACCGCGTCCCAAGAGGAAATTGCCAAGGCCTATCGCAAGTTGGCTTTGAAGTATCACCCGGATTCGCATCCTGGCGACGAGAATGCCACCGCCAAGTTCAAGGAGGGCGCGGAAGCCTATGAAGTACTGAGCGATCAGCAAAAACGGGCCCGCTACGACCAATTTGGCCATGCTGGGCTCGAAGGGGGCGGCGGCGGCTTCCGTGATGTTTCGGATATCTTCGAAGCCTTTGGTGACGTCTTCGGTGGGACAATCTTTGAAGACTTCTTCGGTGGCGGCCGAAGCCAACGCGGCCGAGCGCGTCGCGGTGCCGACCTCCGCTGCGACGTAACGTTGACCTTGGAGGAAGCGGCCAAAGGGGTGCGGAAGACGGTTTCGCTAACCCGGTATGTCGAGTGCAAGACCTGCTCAGGTTCGGGAGCAGCCGAAGGGGCGCAACCCGAACCTTGTCGCCGTTGTCAGGGGCGTGGACAGGTTGTTCAATCGTCGGGTATCCTCCGGGTACAGACTACCTGCCCCGCCTGCCGCGGCGCAGGAAAAACGATTTCCAAGCCTTGTCGGAACTGCGATGGCCAAGGGCTAGTAGCCGACGAGGTCCGATTGGAAGTAGCGATTCCGGCAGGCGTCGATGACGGGATGCGGGTCCGGTTGCCGGGGGAAGGTCAGCCTAGTCCGGATGGTGGGCCCAATGGCGATGCCTACTGCTTTGTCTCGATCAAGCCGCACTCGCTGTTCACTCGCGAAGAGAACGACCTGATCCTCCAGTTCCCGATTACCTATCCGCAAGCCGCGTTGGGGTGCTCGCTCGATGTTCCCACGCTGCAGGGTACCACCGCCTTGAAGATACCAGCCGGGACGCAAAGCGGTACGATTTTCCAACTCCGCGGCTTGGGCATGCCCGACCCGCATGCCCGCGGCCGCGGTAACCTGTTGGTGCGGGTGGTCATCGAGGTTCCCAGTAAAATCACCAAAAAGCAAGAGGAACTGCTGCGGCAACTCGAAGCGATCGAGAAGGACCACCAGTCTCCGGAGCGCAAAAGCTTCATGGACCGAATTTTTTCATACTTTCAGTCATCTCAAGATGAGGCGGTCAACGCCCCTGTCGAAAAGGAGTAGTGTCAAGTCATGAGAGATAGCCAAGCGGAGACACCCCCCGACGCCAAGTCGGATGGTCCGGAAGGAAAGGGAACAAAGCCAGCCACCCCAGGTTCGTCGGATAACCCCCGCGACGCAGTATTTGCCAACGACGGGGGGGCGGACATGGCGAAGCTGGAACAACAGTTGGCGGAAGCGCTCGATCGCGAATTGAAAGCCCAAGCCGAGCTGGAAAACTTCCGCAAGCGGATGTACCGCGAGACGGAGCAGACGGTGAAGTATGCCAGCTTGCCGCTGGTCCGAGACTTGCTAGAGGTCTTGGATAATCTCTCGCGGGCTACCGAAGCGGTGGGCGCCGCAACCGAGAGCAGCGGGCTGCTGGAAGGAGTCAAGATGGTACAGCAACAGATGACCGGCGTTTTGGAGCGACACCATTGCCGCCCGATCGCTGCTTTAGGACAGGCCTTCGACCCCAACGTGCATCAGGCCATCGCCCAATCCCCCAGCGATGAGTATGCTGCTGGTCAGGTGATGCTTGAGGCTTCGGTCGGTTATTTGCTCCACGACCGCGTCATTCGCCCCAGTCATGTCATTGTTTCCACCGGAAAGGCTTAGAGGAGGTCACCATGCCGACCTACGATTACGAATGCGACGCATGCCAGCACAAATTCGAACTCTACCAGTCGATTTCCGCCGCTCCGGAAAGCGTTTGCCCGCAATGCAAGAAGAAGAAATTGCGGCGGTTGATCGGGACGGGTGGGGCCATCATGTTCAAAGGCTCGGGTTTCTATCAAACCGATTATCGAAGCGAGTCTTACAAGAAGTCGGCCTCGGCCGACAAAAAGACTTCCGAGGGTAGCTCGACTAGCAGCGACAGCAAGGCGGGCTCGTCCGACGCGAAAGCGTCGCCGGCGAAATCAGAGAGCGGTGGTTCTTCCAGCAGTGCTGCCCCCAAGGGCAAGAAGACGGAATAAGATGCCTGACTCGGCCTTGATCCATCGGTTTCCTAACGGTTTAACGCTCCTGGCGGAGCCGATGCCGTGGTTGGGGTCGTCGGCCTTCACCCTGCTGTTACCGGCGGGAACGGTCCGCGAGTTTTCCGGGAAAGAAGGCTTGGCTGCCATGACCGTCGACTTGGCCCAGCGTGGGGCTGGCGAGCGGGACAGTCGAGCGGTGGTGGAAGTCCTCGACTATCTGGGGGTGGAAAGGTCAAGTTCTGTAAGCACCTTCCACACCTCGTTCAGCGCGGCCATGGTGTCTGATGTCCTCCTCGACAGCCTAGCGTTGTATGCTGACATCGTTCGCCAGCCACACCTTCCTGAAGACCAGCTCGAAGACACCCGGCAAACATCGATCCAGGAACTGCTGTCGCTGGAAGACGATCCGTCGCAGAAGATCTTCACCGAACTCAAACGCTTGCGTTACAGCCCAGCCCATGGCCGTTCGCCGTATGGGACGATGGCTGGTTTGGATGACGTCCAACACGCGGACATCGCCAGCTTTCACGCGACGCACTATGTTCCCAACGGGGCGATCCTGGCTGTCGCTGGACGATTCGATTGGGATTCTTTGCTGAACGCCGTCGAACGCTGGTTCGGTGATTGGCAACCGTCAGCTCCTTTTCCGGAAGAGGAAGTCATGGTGACACCGGCCAGGCAGCACCTCGAGCACGATAGCGCCCAGACGCATATCGCCTTGGCCTACCGGTGTGTCCCGTACTCGCATCCGGAGTTTTACCAGTCGCGGGGGTTGGTAAGTGTCCTCAGCGATGGGATGAGTTCGAGGTTGTTCACTGAAGTCCGCGAGAAACGCGGCTTGGTCTACGCTATTTCGGCCAGTTCGCAAACCGTCGGCCAGTGCGGCAGCGTCCTCACGTATGCCGGCACTACCGGCGGGCGGGCTCAGGAAACGGTGGATGTTACCTGGCAGACCATCCAATCGCTCGGCGAAGGAGTCAGTCCCGGGGAACTGGCTCGGCTGAAGGCCCGTGTCAAAAGTTCGTTGATCATGGAGCAGGAGTCCTGTTCGGCCCGCAGTTCGCAAATTGCCAGCGACTGGCACCATCTCGGTCGCATCGTTCCGCGAAGCGAAGTTCTGGCCGAAATTGAGGCCCTGAGTTGCGAATCGCTGTTGGCCCATTTTCAAGCTTTCCCACCTACCGGTTGGTCGATGGTATCGATGGGGCCGGAATCGGTCGAGTTACCCCATGGAATTTAAAGAAGTCACGCTCGAAAACGGTCTGCATGTCTGCGCTGAGGTCAACCCCGAGGCCTTCAGTCAAGCCTTGGGGTATTTCGTCAAGACCGGTGCTCGTCACGAACAGCGGGAAATGGCCGGTGTTAGCCATTTCCTGGAACATATGGTTTTCAAAGGGACGGCCACGCGTTCCGCTAACGATGTCAACCGCGAACTAGACGAACTGGGATCGCATTCCAATGCCTATACCTCCGAGGATCAAACCGTCTATTACCTCTCGGTGATTCCCGAATTCCAGTCACATGCCGTCGAACTCTTGACCGATCTGATGCGGCCCGCGCTCCGCGAAGAGGATTTTGAAACCGAACGCCAGGTCATCCTCGAAGAGATCGCCATGTATGATGACTCGCCACCTTATGGCGCGATGGAACGCTGCATGGAGGAATTTTTTGGCGAACACGCCCTGGCCACCCGCGTGCTGGGAACTCCGCACACGGTGACGGAACTCGATACGGACGCCATGCGGGCTTATCACGCCGAACGCTACGCGCCCAACAACCTTTGCCTGGTAGCTACCGGCAAGGTGGATTTCGCTGCGTTGGTCGCCCAGGCCGAGAAGCTCACGAAAACCTGGCAGTCGGCCACGATTCCTCAGGGCGATCAACCCTTGATGGTCCGCGCCAAAAACTTGGAATTGCAGCATCCACCCGCCATCCAACAATACACCTTCCAGCTATCACAGGGGGTACATCGCTTGGACCAACAGCGTCATGCCTGGCGACTGCTGGCGACTATCCTCGGCGATGATAGCGGCAGTCGGATGTTCTGGTCCCTGGTCGATCCTGGATTGGCCGAGTCGGCGGGGATGTTTGCGCAGGAATACGAGGATTGCGGCCTGATGGGACTCTACCTCACCTGCGCCCCCGAGGATACCCAAGCCAACTGGGAGCTCATGCAGAAGGTGCTGGAGGATGTCCACAAAGACAAGATTACCCCGCGCGAATTGGAAATCGCCAAGAATAAGATCCGCGCAGGTTCGATCCTGTCGGCCGAGCGACCAGGAAACCGCTTGTTCTCAGTGGGCAATGCCGTCTCACAGCGAGGCCGCTATGAAGACCTGGAACATTCCCTGAAAAATTACCAAAGCGTCGATCTGGCCAGCGTCCACGCAGCCTTCGAAGCTTTCGCCAGCCGCCCAGCCGTCCGGGTGACCATCGGTCCGGAACTGCACGTCCTGAAATAGCCCTCCGATCCTAGCCCCGCCCTCTCCTGGGAGTTCGGGTTTTATCCAAGCTTTCCATGGCGACTCGAAGACCGCAGGCCAACACTCCACGTGAGCTAAACGGCGGCCAGCCTGCCAGGGCGAACGGGGCAAGCCAACCCACGGTCGTCAGCAAGCAAGCTTCGAATCAACCAGAATACCCAGTCGGCTGATCCAGGTCCCCACCGTATTTGACTCGCGGACCAATCACGTGCCTGGCCAGCCCCAATCGCTCCAGGCACTTGATCGTCCACCAGGAGGGATCGAGTTCGAACCAGCGATGGCCGTGCATGGCGCTCCGCTGATCCGCATGATGGTTGTTGTGCCAGCCTTCACCAAACGTCACCAATGCCACCCACCACGTGTTGCGGCTGTTGTCTTTGGTGGCGTAATTGCGATAGCCCCACATGTGACAAACCGAGTTGACCGCCCAGGTTACATGCAGGGTGAAAATGGTGCGAACAATCACTCCCCAAACAAACCAGGAAGCCCCCAGGCTGATCCCGCCCGCTAACGTCCCCGACCACGCCCACCCCAGGCCGAAACCCATCGCGGTGATGATGACGGCATGGATCAAGTACACCCAGAACCACATCAGCTTGCGTTCCAGGGCAAAGTAAAACGGGTCGCGCAGCATGTCTCGGACATATCGCTCGAAGTGAACAACCCCATCATGGCGTCGATCGACAAACAACAACCAGCCGACATGCCCCCACAAAAAATCGACCAAGGGGGAATGCGGATCAGGCTGATGATCGCTGTGCTGGTGATGCATGCGATGGACGGCCACCCACCGCGCTGGGGAATCCTGCAAGGTGCATATCCCGAAGATCGCCAAGGTATGCTCCAACCACTTTGGACACTCGAAACCGCGATGGGTCAGGAGGCGGTGATAGCCGATCGATACCCCCAGCCCATCGAAGACAATGTGCGCCACCGCGGCTACGACCAGCCCGCTCCAAGAGAAGTAGCTGGGGAACAAAGCTAGCAAGGCCAGCAGGTGGACGACGACCAAGGCGATGGCGTACGGCCAGTAGACCCGCAGCGGCTGCGTTTCCACCGGATGCTCGAGCCGATCGTGGCTGGCGGATGCAGCTACTGTGGAACGCTGAGGCTGGACCGCTTTTTCACTTTTTCGCAGTTCGATGGAGGACACGCTCAAGAGCTCCCGTTCAGGCAACAAATCCACACCTGGCAATGGCTGGATTGGCCGTCAAACCGCCTCCCCAGTTCGGCGATTATGGCGTCTCGCCGTCCGCCAAAGCTATGGCAAAATCAATAAAGTTTGTTGAAATCACCGAAACCGCGACATTTTAACCAGTCGAAGGCGGCGGCCGCTTCCTCTGTCCGCTCCAAGCCCTGCAAGATCTCGGCTCGATGGTATCGGTAAATGGCGGCGGCCACGATTTGCCCAGCCAGGAAAGGTTGCGACTCCAAAGCCGGGTAATTCTTCATGATATTGCTACCCGCCGCGAAAGGCGGCTTGCCCTCCAAGAACGCCTCGTATAGCGATTCCTCGGACGGGCTCCCCGGAAGCCTCTCGCGTTCCGCCGACTCTTCCGCCAACGCTCGGTCGATCGCAGCCAAAGCCTCCTCGAAGCGCTGCAACCGATAAAGGACCCAAGCTTTGGTGTCCCAGAATGCGGAGCTTCGATAGCGATCGATGAATTCCTCCTTCTGCTGGCTATCCTCGATGGCGCGCTCAATGCTGGTCAACCCCTCCTCGAGGTCGCGATTAGCCAGGGCGGAAAAATAGGCGAACTGATTATTTTCCGCCGGATCCCGCTGGTCGAGCGGCCTGTCGGCCAGGCGGAGGACCGCGTAGGCTTCCTCGAACCGCTGCTTCCTCGAGAGAACTTCCGCCAAGGTGCTGGCAAGCCTCCAACGCCATTGGCTGGGAGCCGACTCGACGATCTCCGTCGCTTGATCCAACGAGATCGGACCAGCCAGGAGTTTCAAGCGAGCATATTCCGGATCCAGGATGATGGCCGGATGGAGGGCCTTGGCCCGATCGAGTAACTGGCGAGCTTGATCCTGGGCTTGCTCGTCGTCGGGATGGAGATCGATTTTGTTCGCTGCGGCGGCCAATTGCCACCGCGCCCGCTCCTGCGGCCACCACTGCCCCACAAGCCCACGCTGCCAAACTTGCCAGGCAAGCGGTCCAAAGACACTCCCCACCAACAGCAGGATGATGGCGAAGGTCGCCCATCGACTGGCAGGAGGCGTCGGCGTTGGAACAGGGAAGGATGCATTCATCCCTGGATTCTACCATGGATACGCGCCCGCACATCGCCCCCTCCTCGGCATGTTCCGCGCGCGTATCTCGAAATACCGCAACCAGATCGGCGGTACTCCCGCGGGTAAGCTACGATACCACGGGCTGCTGCGGGATGGTTCCTTCTCGGACTCGACCCGTGCTATACTACGTCGAGGCGAAGTGACAAGCGGTCCTGGTGCAACGCCGCGGATGACTGGCGTTGATCCCACAACTTTTTTCCAACACCTCGCGACGGCGACTTCCATCATGCCTTTGTTTGAAATCGAAACGGATGCCCACATCATCATCACCTGGGCGGATGATGAGCAAGCAGCGCGGCATGTACTCTTGGATGCCTACCCGGAGGATCGGGTGTTGCGGATTGTCAAACGGCCCCGGAATTCCTGGGTGATTTCCAAAGGAGCTATCGGCCTGCCCGGTAAAAGCCTCGATATCTGTTCCATTGCCCGCGATTGCTTAGCCAAAGCCGCCGGCGACAAGATCCACGCAATTCGGCTCTACATGAACGAAACCGGCGCCGATCTCGAACGGGCACGTCGGGTGATCGAATCCAACATGGTCATGGGCTGGTAAACATCTCCCGGCATCCCGCGTGACCGCCGTCTCTCTTTTCAGGCGAAAGCTCGCGGCACATGGCCAAATCGCAGCGCGCGGCAAGGTGTGACGCAGCGTACGGGCGAAATCCATAGCGAAGGTACAAAGCTTTGGCTTCCTGCAAGACCTCGGCCGTTTCCAGCACCATACAGCGAAAACCCTGCGCCGCGGCTGTGGCCATCGCGTGTTCTAGAAGCTGCCGACCCAAGCCGCGCCTCCGATAGTCGGGGTGCAGATACAGCTTCCGCAACTCGACCGTCTCCGCCTCCCGCCGACACCAACCGACACTTCCAATCACCCGCTCCTCTTCGACCAGCACAAAAAACCTGCCGTTCCCTTCCGCATAGAATCTCTCCAAATCCTCCAGGTCGGCATCGGTATCGCCAGGAGACGGTAGTAAGCCATAATCGGCGAGGATACCAAAGATCAGCTGGCGAAGGCCCGGCTGATCGTCCCCCTTCGCCTGCCGCAACTCGATCATACCGTCCGCTCCACCTCGCTCCCTTGTATCCGGCCGCCGCGCGGGGAAGCCCCGGTTTGGGCGAGGAGCAAGTCGATATAGGCCCCTGCGACCAATTGTGAGCGATGGAGGGCAAGTCGCGCCATCAGCCCTTCCGCTTCCCGGATCCCGTCCGCGTTCGACTCCTGTTCGTCCAGCACAACCTCCAATTCGATGAAATCGCCCAAGCCGACCACGCGATCGAGATGAATACGGGTTCGTCCGGCTAGAAACAAGGTCCGATCCTTCTCGACCCGCCCCAACATACCGTAAGCTAGGCTTAAGCAACGGACCAAATCATCGGGTGTCGAGGTCATAGCGATGGTGTAGTCCGACGGTTTGGGAACACTGGCATCATCGCGTCGATAGTGGATTAACTCTCCCCGTCCCTGATCGAAACGCCGTAGCTTCAGCCGCCCATGCGCCTGCCGAAAGAAGATGTCTTCCTGTCGAATCCGGAACGGTCCTTGATCGGCGATCGCTTCGACCCTCGCCCACAACGCGTCCCAGCCTGCCACTCGGGCCTTGATCTCGATATTCCTCGGCATCACCGACCTCGCCAAAATTTATCGTGGCTTTCCCGACCTCTTCCCCCTCTTCCGCCAGCCGCACGAATCCCCGAGCTGCCCACCACGGGCGCCGGCAAACGCATCACCTCTCTGCAGCGAAAGCCCGCTGGAAGAACTGGAGCATCTCCCGCGAAGGATTCCGATCCTTGGCTTGAGCCGTGTGGATATAAATATTCTCAATCCCCAGATCATCCATGGCCTGCTTCAGTTGCTTGCCGAAATTGGGGTGATGGATGAAAGCCCCCGGCTTGCTGTCCGCCGGAGGGACCACATCCGGTTCGCTGTAGATCATGTACAAAGGCGGATCATCCCCGGTCAAATGATGGATCGCCGAAGCTTCGTCATACAGCGCCTGCCTGGCCGCCGTCGGATGCAGTGCTTCCTCGGCGTTCTTCAACCCATAGACCTTGAAGATCGATGGATGCTCCCAAGCTCGGCCGCCCACCAAGGCTTTGATCTTGATCGGATCGTACGTCCCTTGCCCCCCCATGGTTCCGATCGCCACCAAACGCGTCGACTGCCGCGCGATCGGATCCTGACTGTCCGGATCCGCCAGGTCCTCATGAAAACCCAACCACATACTGATGCCAGCCCCGGCTGAGCCGCCGTAAGCCGCCACGCGGCTAGGATCGATGTTCCACGCTGTCGCTTGGCTCCGCAGAAACTGCAACGCTCGAGCGCAGTCTTGCTGCGGGATGGGAAAGAGAATCTCCTCGCCATCGACAAAGCGATAGTGGAGGGCGGCCACGCTGATCCCTGCGGCATTTGCCTCACGGACCATCTCAGGACTTACTGACTCCTTATCGCCCCCGACAAAACCACCCCCATGGATATAAACGATCAGCGGCGTCGGACGATCGGAAGAAGCCTGGTAGAAATCCAAGACATTCCGCGCATGCGGTCCATACGCCACATCGGCCATGGTGGGCTGGATGCGCGATTTCGACTGACGTTGCTCAGCGAGCCCCACCGACAACGCGATCTGGGTAGCTAACCAAAAACCGACGAGTTTGTAGAGAAACATGGCCCTACACCTTCAACTTGCAGTGAATTTTTGGGGACTTCGATTTCCCCTGCGCGCGATCTGTCACCCATCAAAAGACCGAGGACCGAATCACACTTTTTGCAGTGTACCATACGGCAGCGGGTCGGATGCCTGGATCGCTGGAGCCAACTTGTGAATGCCCCGCGGCCCGCAGGGGCATGCCTATTTTCCCCAAGGCAACCAGCCAGTCCAGGGGAAAGGCTGGCTGGACTTCCGGCTCCCGCCGTCCTTCCCTCAAGTCCTCTATCGCCCATCGGGGCCGGAGGGTACTGGGCCAAGTCCTGGATGACTTGCGAAGTGGGAGCTTTCGATGGAAACGTCGAGGATGAAAAAGTGACTTTACCCACCATCGTCTAACGCCTGCAAGCGGCTCTCTTCCCGACGGTCCTTGGGAGCTGACGACGAATAAAGGTTGGCCGAGCGATGTATCCACGAAGTTGCGAACAAGACCGATACCGAGAGCTTGACGGCTTGAGTTCGGTGGAATAGCCTTGAAGACATTGCGATTTCCTATTCCACTGGGTCTGCGTTCTTGGAATTATTGTCGATGCTGACCGGCTTGCCACGCGACAAGACCCGAGCCTGGCTGCACGCGATGTTGTGGCTAGTGCTGTTGGGTGCTGGACCGCGTCCGCTCGTCCACTCCCACTCGGTTTTTGATGACAATGCCTGGGGTGAGCGAGGGTTGGTGTGGCACCTTTCTTCCTATCACGCAGAGGGCGATTCGAGACTTGCCGGGGACTCTGATGTCCATGTGCATTGGGTGCTGCCAGCCTGTTCCGATGTCGGGGTGATTCATCATCCGGCGGTCATGGAAACGTCGGAAGCGACCGCCAGCTTAACGCTGAGCCAGCCCCCTTTCGCCTGGCATGGGTGGGGCGTCTCGGGTGGATTGGCCGACACAGGGCTCCTCGGTAGCGGCCACCCCCCCGGCTGGCAAGAGCTTGCCCATGGCCGTCAGCCATCTTTGCGTTTACCCGCCTACACGTTGTTTTGCTGTATGCACTGCTAACGCCTCTCCTGGGTGGCTTTCGTGTGGGAATCGAGCCAGCGATTTTCCCGTCCGATAGCTTTCGGCTGCCCGAAGGTTCTTTCTCCAAGCTGGAAGTGTACGGTTGACGGCTAGCCTTCTTTCCATGGAAGCCGACAACTCTCGGTCAGTTGAGATCCTAACACCAACAAGGTTTTCCCGGGAATAAGCTATGAATAATGAAAAGCCAAGGGGGAGGTCCGCCGACGGTTGGAGCCCCAAGCAAAAGCGATTGGCCGGGATCGGCCTGCTGTTGGGAGCATCTGTAGCTTCGCTGGCGGCCGGACGCTGGTACCTGGCATCGCAAGCCGGGCCACAGGGGATGAGCCTGCCTGCGCCCGACGCGATGGAAGGTGGTTCCTCATCGATCACGACCGAAGCTTCAGCAGCCTTACCCAACACGCTATCGGTAGCCGAAGATCGCTGGGCAACGCACGGTATCGTGATCGAACCGGCCCAGAGCGGGCCTTTTTCACGCACCACCCGACTGACCGGCAAGGTATCGCTCAATCAAGACCAGATCGCCCATATCTATCCCATGGTCGAAGGCGCCGTCGATTCGGTAACGGTTGGGCTGGGGCAGTCGGTCAAGGCGAATGATTTGCTCATCGTCATCCATAGCCGGGAAATCGGGCAGGCAAAACTCGAGCTGTACCAGGCGAAACTGCAGCAGGAGATGGCGTTGGTCAAACAGCGTTTGCAGTCTGAAGTCGCCTCCAATGCGCGGGGTTTGCTCTCCGCACTCCGCGAAAATCAACCGATCACCGAGATCGAAAACCAATTCCGCAATCGGCCGATGGGCGATTTTCGCGAACGGTTGCTGGCATCCTATTCCAGCTACCTCAAGTCGCAAGCCGACGTCCTGCGACTGGAAGGAGTCAGCGATAGCGGAGCGATTTCTGCCAAGCAACTGCTGGCGGCCCAAGCCACCCGCAACGCTGACTTGGCGACCTTCCAAGCGCGTATCGAGCAGATCGAATACGAGATGGCCACCTCGCTGTTGATGGCTTCGCAAGCGGTCAAGGAAGCAGAAACCCGGGTCGCCGTCGCGGCCACAAACCTGAGGATCCTTGGATGCGATCAAGCCGACATTGATTCGGTCGACCCGGCGAGCCAAGGCGAGGCCATTTCGCATTACCCGATCCGCGCTCCCTTCGACGGGACCGTCATCACCAAGGATGTCGTGCTCAGTGAACAGGTCAGGCCGGATGTCATGCTGTTGAGCATCGCCGACCTCTCATCGGTCTGGATTACCGCCGATGTCTATGAAGAGCATGTGCCGTTGCTGAGCTCTTTGGCGGGCAAGGAAATTCAGATTCGCAATGAAGCTTGGCCCGATCGCGTGTTCGCAGCCAAAATTTTCTTTACCGGCGAAATCATGGACGAAGCAACTCGCACCATCTCCATGCGAGCGGTGGCCGAAAACCGGGAAAGGTTGCTCAAACCCGGGATGTTCGTGTCGATTGAATTGCCGGAGATCGACGAAACCCGGGTGCTGGCTGTGCCGCTGGCTGCCATCCAGGATCATGACGGACGACAATTCCTTTTTGTCCACGTCAAGGACGATCAGTTCGAGCGGCGCGATGTGATGGTCGGCCCGGCTAATGGCAGCCAGATCATCATCCGCCAAGGCCTTCAGGAAGGGGAGCGGATCGTTACCCAAGGAGGCTTCCTCTTGAAATCGCAACTTTTGGCTGGACTGATGGGGGAGGAATAGAACCATGGTGAATCCCCTGATCGATTGGGCCTTGAACAACCGTTTTATCGTCCTGCTGCTGTCGCTGGTCATCCTCGGGGTGGGAG
Organism: Pirellulaceae bacterium; assembly: GCA_044371435.1. Classification (GTDB taxonomy): domain Bacteria; phylum Planctomycetota; class Planctomycetia; order Pirellulales; family Pirellulaceae; genus JAIYDQ01. The sequence continues at coordinate 12,875 of JBILTQ010000106.1, forward strand.
GCTTCGCCGCCTCCAGCATTCCCCTGGATGCGGTCCCCGACCTGACCAACGTCCAGGTGCAGATCCTGACCAATTCCCCAGCCTTGGGCCCGGTGGAAGTCGAGCAATTCATTACCTTCCCGATCGAGAACGCCATGAGCGGCGTCCCGAAGGTATCGGAGATCCGGTCGATCAGCCGCTTCGGCTTGAGCGCGGTGACGGTCGCTTTCGAAGAAGGGACGGATATCTACTGGGCCCGCAACCTGGTCAATGAGCGATTGCTCAAAGCCAAAGAAAATATCCCCGCCGGGATGGGGATCCCCGAATTAGGACCGATCGCTACCGGGATGAGCGAGATCTACCAATTCGAGGTGCGAGCCCGACCGGGAACGGAATACTCCCTCACCGACCTGCGTACCATCCTTGATTGGCAGATCGCCTTTCAACTTCGAAGCGTCCCAGGGGTGACGGAAGTCAACACCTTCGGCGGCGAACTGAAGACCTACGAAGTGCAGATCGACCCCGGCCGGCTGCAGAACTATGGGATTTCGTTGAGCCAGGTATTTGCAGCCCTCGAGGAAAACAACGGCAATGCCGGGGGCGGTTACATCGCCCATGGGGCAGAGCAGCGGCTGATCCGTGGCGAAGGCTTGGTCAGTTCGCTGGAGGATATCCGGACCATCGTCCTGGATAGCCGCGACGGGACCCCGGTCCGAATCCGGGATGTGGCGGAAGTGCGTTTCGCCCCGATGCTGCGTCAGGGAGCGGTAACGCGCGATGGGAATCGCCAGGCCGTGATCGCGATGGTGATGATGCTCATGGGGGGGAACTCGCGACAGGTCGTCGAGGATGTCAAGCACCAAATCGCCGAGATCGAGAAGTCACTGCCCAAGGGGGTGTATATCGACACTTTCTACGATCGTACCGAATTGGTCGACAAAACCATCCATACCGTGGCCGAGAATATCGGGCTGGGAGTCATCCTGGTGGTCATCATGCTCTTCCTGCTGCTCGGCGATGTGCGTGCCGGCCTGATCGTCGCCGCGGCTATCCCGCTGTCGGCGATGAGTGCGCTGATCGCCATGCGCTACGCGGGGGTCTCCGCCAACCTGATGAGTTTGGGAGCTGTCGACTTTGGGGTGATCGTCGATGGGGCGGTGGTGATGGTTGAAAATTGTATTCGCCGGGCCGTCGCTTACCAGCGGCAGCAGGCATCGGCGAGTATCCCGCTGAGCGTCTATCGCGAGTCGGCCAAAGAGGTGGGGAAGCCGATCCTCTTTGCCGGTTTGATCGTGATCATCGTCTTCCTGCCCATCCTCAGCCTGCAGGGAATGGAAGGCAAGATGTTCCGCCCGATGGCCTTCACCTTCATGGCCGCCCTGTCGTCGGCCCTGGTACTGTCGGTCACCGTCATGCCCGTGATGGCTTCGCTTTTCCTGGCCAGGAGGATCCAGGAACATGAAACGTTTTTGGTCCGTTGGCTCAAGCAGGCTTACGAACCGATGTTGCATTTCGCCATGAAGCATCCATGGGGGATGCTGGCGGCTGCTGTCGGTTTTTTCTCGCTGAGCGTCTGGATGGCCAGCGGTTTCGGGGTCGAGTTCGTCCCGAAACTGGATGAGGGAGATATCGCTATTCAAGCCACCCGACTGCCGAGTGTTTCACTGGAGACTTCGATCGCTATGACCCAAGGGATCGAACGTTGCTTACTCAAGTTCCCTCAGGTCGAGACTGTGGTCTCCAAAACCGGTCGGCCGGAGATCGCCAACGATCCGATGGGGGTCTACCAGACGGACATCATTGTCCGCCTCAAAGACCATGCCCTTTGGCCGCCAGGGTTGACGAAGCCCAGCTTGATCGAAAACATGCAGCAAGCCTTGGAACGGGAGGTACCTGGCAATGCCTTCAGCTTCACCCAGCCGATCGAATTGCGGGTTCAGGAACTGGTGGCCGGTGTCCGTTCCGACATCGGCCTGAGCCTCTACGGTGACGACCTGGCGGAGCTCAAGGCCAAGGGCGATGAATTGGTCAAGGCGTTAAACCAGGTGCAAGGGGCGGCCGATGTTCAAGCTCAGCAAATCGCCGGTTTATCTTACCTGCGGGTGATCGTGCGGCGCGAGGACCTGGCGCGTTATGGGATCAATTCCAAACAGGTCCTGGATGCGGTTGCCATCGTCGGTGGCCTGAGCGTAGGGCAGGTCTTCGAAGGGCAGCGACGCTTCCCATTGCAGGTCCGGCTCCAATCCGATTGGCGACAGGATGTCGATGCGATCACCCGATTGAAGATCGATGATGGTCACGGCCGACAAATCCCGATTTCGCAATTGGCGGATATCAAGGTGGAGGAAGGACCGGTCGAAATCAGTCGCGATGCCATCCGCCGCCGCTTGCTGGTCCAGTGCAATGTCCGCGGCCGGGATTTGGCCGGCTTTGTCGCCGAAGCCCAGCGGGTGGTCGAGAAGCAGGTACCACTCCCGGCGGGATACACGCTGCGTTGGGGGGGGCAGTTTGAGAACTTGCAGGAAGCCAGCCAGCGGTTATCGATCGCTGTTCCGG
>JBILTQ010000405.1:0-4906 GCA_044371435.1 Pirellulaceae bacterium
TTGCTGGCGGGCGGGATCGTAGTCCAGGAATATACCTTGACCAACCCCGACGCCTTGCGGGTCATCGGCAGGTTGCGGGTGGAAGTCGAGGAATTCGGTAGCAGCCAAGCCTTCCTCGGGTTAGGGTCGGTTCGTACCCTCGCGGAAGCTAAACGAGCGGTGGAGGCTGGGGCCGACTTCGTGGTAACGCCTATCATGCGACCGGAGATCATCGAGTACTGTGTCGGGGTCAAGGTTCCTATCCTTCCCGGCGCGATGACGCCGACCGAGATCGCCTTGGCTTGGGAGGCTGGGGCCAGTTTCGTCAAGGTCTTTCCAGCGCGGTCCTTGGGTTCCTCGTACATCAAAGATGTCTTGGCCCCGATGCCCTACCTCCAGTTGATGCCGACCGGTGGGATCGATACGAGCAACATGGGGCAGTATTTCGCTGACGGGGCAGCGGCGGTCGGAGTGGGTGGTCGACTCGTCGATGCGAAATCGGTAGCGGAGCGCCGGTGGGAGACGATCACGCAAACCGCCAGACAGTATGCGTCGACGGCACTCGGTGGAGATCGGGCATGAGTATGGATGTGATCGCTTTCGGCGAAACCATGCTGCGGCTGACCCCACCCGGTTTCGAACGCTTTTCGCAAGCGACGAATTTCGAGATCCATATCGGAGGCAGCGAATCCAATACGGCCGTTGGCTTGTCGCGATTAGGCCTGCGGGTGGCGTGGCTTTCCAGGCTCACCGATAATCCGCTCGGTCGCAAGATCGCGGAGGGGCTTGCTGCGCACGGGGTCGATACCCGCCGGATTATCTGGACGTCGGCCGATCGTGTTGGAACCTACTATCTCGAGCGTGGCACCAGGCCTCGCGGTTCGCAAGTTTTCTACGATCGAGCGGGTTCGGCGATGAGTCGGATCGAGCCCAGGGATTTTCCGACCAGTGTGTGGTTGGAGGAGCGACCGCGGGTCTTCCATACGACCGGAATCACCTTAGGCATTTCCCCTTCGGCAGCGGCGACCGCTGAGGCAGCGGCGCGGCAGGCGAAAGAAGCGGGGGTCTTGATCAGTTTCGATGTCAACTATCGGTCGAAACTATGGTCCCCGGAAGCCGCCCAACGGGGCTGTGAGACGCTGCTGGGGATAGCCGATATCGTCTTCATTCCCGAACGCGATCTAGCGACCGTATACGGTTGTCCGACGAACGACGTTTCAGCAGCCATCGACAGTTTCGCTCGGCGTTGCCCGCAAGCGACGGTGGTCGTGACCCGAGGCGGGCAAGGGGCTGCCGCTAAGACAGCGTCGGGGGCCGTGCATCTGCAACCCGCCTTGATGGCCGAGGAGGTCGAGCGTTTGGGTGGAGGCGACGCCTTCTCGGCCGGCTACCTGTACGGGCTTTTGACCAGCGCCGATGTGGCTCAGGCTTTGCGATGGGGAGTGGCTGTAGCGGCCCTGAAATATACGATCCCTTCCGACCTACCGTTGATCGATCATCGTGAAGTGCGAGCCTTGGTCGAGGGGGAATCGCGAGCTGGCGTGAATCGTTGAGCGCAAGTTATCTGGCCGAACCTCGTGCTGGCGGTCGGTTTCGCTTCCGCAACTAGCCAAGCTCAAGTCGTTCGAATCCCAGCCACGGACTTCAAAGACAGCTACCGACCTCCGGCAGGCGGCCATCGCCAGTTACATCCCGTAAGGGAAGTCGGGATGCTCGGTCAGGCCGCTGCTGCGGACGCTGGCCATGGCCTGGGTGTAGGACAGTAAGAGTTTCAGGGCGAATTCGATCCGTTTTCGCAGCCACGCATCGCGGTCATCGCTGGCGGTATCGCCCGCCAATACCTTGCTGACATCATGAACAATCACTTGCTCGGGAATAAACAACAGTCGGTTATTCTTATAACCGGTCGTCCGCAGTTCCGTGACGGGATAACTCCCGCCGCGGCTGGCTGAGACGGCGACAATCAACGCCGGCTTGTGGCCGACTTCTTTGGGACTGGCCAGCAGGAGCAAGTTTTTCAGGCCAGGAGGAACCATCCCGCCCCATTCCGGGGAGATGACGACGAAGCCGTCGGCCTTTCGCAGGCGGTCGCGAAACGGTTTCCACTGGGCGAGCAAGGGGGTATCGCCTTGCCAGATACTCTCGTCCCATAACGGGAGGGGATTGCCAGCCAGATCGATGGTATCGACGCTTAACGTCGGTTCCAACCGGGCAAGCTGTTGAGCGATGTAGGCAGCGACCCGCGTCGACTGACTCTGCTGACGATGACTGCCAACGATCACACCCAGATGCATCTTTGTTACTCCTTCCAGAGCCCTTCGATTGGATACCGTCCACTGGTCGCCAACATAAACTGGAGAGCAAGCTTCAGCTAGGGCAGACCGCCGGGGAAACTCCTTGGAGGCTACTCGACGAGAAACCGCCGACCGTTGTCACGGGGGATGTTAGGCGTAGCGATCTTTGGTCAGCAGTGGCCCTCCCTCAGCGGTTGCTAAACCGACCGCCGCCGAGATCATTCCATCCCGGCGTCGGTTGCCATTGGCTTTCGCGGCAAGCAACGTCAGCCGTCGCTTGCGTGCACCATTCCGTCAGACGAGCTACAACGTCCAACCGGACCGATACTCGCGTTCAACGAACTTGTTCAGTTCCGGCACGTTGGTGCTGCGGAGGTTGACCGCATCCCATTCGATACGTTGGCCTTCTCCGGCCCGCACTGCCAGGTTGCCAACCAGGATAGTTTCGGTAAGCCGCCCAGCGTAACCGAAGTTCGACATCGTGCCGGTCGGGCATTCGCCTCGGATGGTGGCGAGGAATTCCGACTTCTGACGTTGGTCGCTGTTCCCTTCGAAGGGAATCCGGGGGAGTGTCGCCGCTGGAGCTTTGTAATCGGCGTACTGGCTTTCGGGGAGCAAGTCATAAGTAGCACCGTAATCGTTCTGTGACAGCAACATCCCTTTGCTCCCAACCAGCAAGGCGGCGCTGGTTTTCTTGCCGCCCGCTCGCTGCTCAGCGACCTTCTGGCGGAAGCCTTCCGGAAGTTTGCTGGTCAAGGCTTCCGGGGGCAGGTTGCCGCCGTCATACCAGTAGAAGGTGCAAGGGGGCAGCCCGTTGCGCTGCGGAAACTCGAATTTGAGTTGGGTGGCGTTGGGGTAGGTTTCGTTTTCGAAAATCCCTGGATTCTTCACAGCCGTCACGGCGATCGGATCCCACAGTTCGAGGGCCATCACCGGCATGTTGGCGGTATGGCAGGCCATATCCCCGAGCGCCCCGGTACCGAAATCGACCCAGCCTCGCCACTTGAAGGAGTGATAAACCCCTTCCTTGTACGGACGCATCGGTGCCGGACCGATCCATGCATCCCAGTTGAGGTCAGCCGGTACGGGATCTTCACCGGCTGGCCGACCCAAGCCTTGCGGCCAAATTGGCCGATTCGTCCACAGGTGCACTTCGCTGACATCGCCGATGGCTCCGGAGCGGATCACTTCCACCGCCTCGCGGAGACCATTCTCGGAAGTTCCTTGATTGCCCATCTGCGTCACCACCCCCATCTGCTGAGCGACTTCGCGCATCATGCGGGCTTCACGGATCGACCAGGTCAAGGGTTTCTGGCAGTAGACGTGCTTTTTCATCTTCATCGCCTTGATAGCGGCGACGGCATGCGTATGGTCGGGAGTGCTGACCGTCACCAGGTCGACCTTATCGCCGAGTTGGTCGAGCATCTCGCGGAAATCGGAGAACTGTTTAGCATCGGGAAATTCCCGCCCCTTCTTGGTAAGCGTCCGGCCATCGACGTCACACAATCCGACGAGGGTCACTCCCTGATCAGCGATTTGGCTGGAATCGCCGCTACCTTTCCCCCCGACCCCAATGCAAGCCCCAGTCAGCGATTGCAGGGCGGAAGAATAAGCAGCTTTGGGTTGGACACCACCGGCGACCCAATAGCCAGCGGCCAGGGCGGAGGTAGCGCCGACGAAACGACGACGATTCAGCTTGTTCGACATGGAGCGATCCTTTAGCGATAGAGTCGGACGGAAGGTTTGCCCGAATGGTTCGGCGGGAATTCGGCGGGCAGATAAAAGGCTTCATCGTAAGCTGCTCTGGGGGAAACCGCAAGAATTCTTCCTACTCAGCATTTCTTTGGCCGGATCGTCGACTTTTCCGATGGGGATGTCCAGCTTGTCTAGGCCTTAGGAAGCAATCGGTTACACTGACGACCTCGGAGGATCGCGTCCCCGGTTCTTTCCTTCTGACCTCGATTGAAGACGAAGCCTGCTATGCCGATTGCCTACCCGCTGTGTCGCCGACCGATTTCCCGTTTCACTTGCTTGCTCATGTCGGCTTGGCTGGGCTGGGCAGCCTCAGGTTGCAAACCCTCCGCGCCGAATCAGCCTGCGGTGCCTGCGGATACGTCTAGCAAGACCGCGGAGGCGACCGCGAGTCCCTCGGCGGTGGCCGATCAGGCTGAGTCCATCGCAGCCTTGGAGGCGGCCAAGTTTTCCTTGATCCGCGATTCGGCTGGCTGGGTCAAAGAGGCCGCGGTCTCGACCGATGGTGATTTATCGGCCGCGATGCAGCATTTGGCAGGCTTGCCGCGGCTGGAATCCATCCGCTTTTCCGGTCCCGGAATGCGCGACGCGGGCTTGGAGGTCTTGTCAGCACTTCCCGCCCTGAAACGGGCTGACTTTACCGACTCGGCCATCGGCGATGAGACCTTAGGCTGGTTAGGAAAGAGCCAGAACCTCGAAGCTCTTTTCTTGCGGCGGACTGGTTTCACCGATAGTGGCTTGGCAGCTTTGGCGGGGTTGTCCAAATTAAGGGCCCTGGACTTGCGCAACAGCAATGTGACCGATCAGGGATTGGAGCAACTGCGCGGCTTTCGGAACCTCGTCGATCTGCAATTAGAGAAGGCCAACGTCACCGATGCCGG
>JBILTQ010000188.1:0-10354 GCA_044371435.1 Pirellulaceae bacterium
GATTCAGTTGGATGCTTCGCGGATCTCCGACGTTGGGATGGCTTCATTGGCTGGGCTGCCGCAACTCAAGCGATTGCGGATTCGCGATACCGACGTCACTGGCGAAGGCTTGAAACATATCGCCGGCCTGCAAGCGATCGATCGGTTGGACTTGCGCGGTACATCGTTGGACGATGCCGGGCTGGAGATCATCGCCAACCTTCCCAATGTCGAGTACCTCGATATGAGCGAGTGCCGCCTGGCGACGCCAGCGGGCATTGCCAAGCTGGCGACGCTGCGCAAGCTTCGCTCGGTGGGCTTCTGGGAGACGAAGATCAACGATACGGCCCTGGCCGCCTTGGGTGAGCTCGGCCAACTCGAGGAATTAAACCTAGAAGCGACCTCCATCGGCAACAAGTCGATCGCGACGCTGTTGAAGTTTACCAAACTACAGGACCTCAACCTCGCCGGTACGCAGATCGATGATGAGGGGTTAGTGCAGTTGGCAGTATTGCCCGCGTTGAAGTCGGTGAGTGTCGCGAACTCCGGGGTCACCTACGAAGGGATCGACAAATTAAAGGAAGCCAAGCCCGATTTGGAAGTGATCGAGTAGTCAGATTTTTCCCGAAGCAAGCCGACGGGAGTCGAATTATCGAGCTTGCCTATCTTCGACCGTGCCTATCGACAGTTTGCGTCGCAGGACCTGCGACCCATGGGTGATATAGAGGTACTGATGATCTGGACCGGCCAAGGCGCAGCTAGTCAGCGGCTGCAACGGATCCGGCTTGGGTAGCAAGCCACACTCCCGGCCAGTCGGGTCGAAGATTTGAACGCCGAGGGCGGAGGTGATGTAGTAGCGCCCTTGCTGGTCGACCGCCATCCCATCGCCGCGCGAGGCGGTTTGGTAAGGGGGGGGCTGGTGAAAGGCGAATTCGCCTTTGGGGTCGATCGGCAAACGCAACGCCATGACAGGGAGTTTGGCATCGAGCAGGCCATCCGCCTGGACACGAAACATCCAAGCGTGTTCACCGCCTGAATCGGATACGGCCAGGGTTCCTCCGTCCGGCGATAAGGCAATGCCGTTGGGACGCAAGATTCCGGTGTCGACCACCGTCTTCTCGCCGGTCTGGGGGTGGATGCGCGTGACCCGCTGATGCTTGGTCTCGGTGATGTAGATGAAGCCGTCGGCGTTGACCGCTAGATCATTGGGCGCGACCTCGGCAGCCACCTCGCGGATGCGCCCGCTGGTCGGGTCGAGCGCAATCACCCGATTCTTCGCCCCTTGGCAACCGTAGAGCCAGCCATCGGGACCGAACTTCAAACCACTGACCGCTTCTTCACAGAGCCGCACCCGGGAGGCAAGTTCACGGTCGACTTTGTAAACCGCGGGTGCTTTCATATCCGAAAAGAAAAAGTTTCCCTCGGCATCGGCGCAAGGGGCATCCGCGAAACCGAGGTCCGAAGCGACCACCTCCCAGGACTGGCCGGGAACGAGCAGCCGCAGCAAGGTGAGGTCCCCTTTCATGTCTCCCGACGTGTCCCACGTCGGGAGGTGCTTCTCCTGACGCCATAGCCAGGTGAGTGCCTCGGGAAAGAGAGCACCCGCGTGATCCGCGTTGTGACCATAACCTTCAGCCCAGTCGAACCGCAGGTCATAGCCCATGTATTGCAGGGCGGAGGCCATCAGTTGGTTGGACAGCGGCCAGTTGCCGAAGGGGTTGTCGAGGTCGCCGCTGGTATCTGCCAGGTAGACACGCAAAGGCTTGGGTTCCGTCTTGCGGATAAGCGAAGGATAGACGTTGCCGCCGCGGAGGTGGGTGAAGCTACCGATGGTAGATAGGACTTTGCGGAAGGCGTCCGGCCGTTCCCACGCGACGGTGAAAGCGCAGATCCCACCCGAACTCGCGCCGGCGATCGCCCGCATTTCCGGGTCGGAGGAAAGGGTATATCGTTTTTCGACTTCCGGCAGGATCTCTTCCAGAAGGAAACGAGCATACCGATCGCCGAGGCTATCGTATTCGAAGCTGCGGTTGGAAACCTTCCAGGGAGTGGCCGGCTTGCCTCGAGCCGCATCGTGGCCAGGATTGATGAAGACGGCGATCGTCGGCGGCATCGCGCCGCGGGCGATCAGGTTGTCGAAGACGATCGGCACACGGAAACGCCCGCGAAGGTCGCGGTAGGAATGGCCATCCTGAAAGACCATCAAGGCGGTCGGGGTCCCGTGGCGATAACTGGCCGGAACGTAGATAGACCAAGAACGGGTGGTGCCCGGAAAAATCGACGATTCCCAGTCGGGCAAGTCGATCACCTCCCCGCGCGGCACGTCGCTGCGTTCGATGGCATCGGGATGTGGTTGCCAAGCCGGCTTGTCTTGAGCCACCGCTGCCCCGGAGAAATACAAAGCCAGGATCAAGCAAGCGGAAGAGGTCTTCATGATCTTCATGATGGAGGATGGTCTTTCGATGGTTTGCGAGACTGGAGGTGTTACGGGGAAGATAGCCGTGGTCGGGCGAAACGTCTTCGGTGGATGCTCGGGGATTTTCAACGCGCATCCATCACGGGACTTGGTCCGACCACAGCCATTGCAGGGCCGTCGACAGTTGGTCACCACCCCATACCCCGCTGTGCCCTCCTTCGGTCATCACCAGCTGATGCTGATATCCCGCAAATCTGAGGGCAGCCGCCATGTCCTGGTTCGCCAACGGCCAGTTGCCGAACAGGTTATTGAGGTCGTCTTTCCCTTCTTGCAAGTAAACCTTGATCGGTTTGGGATGGTCCTTGCTCTGGCGTATCCAGGCCGGATAGACGGCGCCGCCACGGATGTTGGTGAAGCTACCGATGTGGCTGAGGACTTTACCGAAGCGGTCCGGTCGCTCCCAGGCTACGGTGAAGGCACAGATCCCCCCGGAGGAGATACCGGCGACGGCGCGCTGGGCCGGGTCCGCTGAAATATTCAAACCTTCCAAGGCCACCGGCAGGAACTCTTCGGTGAGGAAGCGAGCATAGCGATCACCCAGGGAATCGTACTCAAAGGAACGCGTACTCCGATCCTTGCCGCCCGGTCGCGTGGAAGGGATCGTTCCGGGGTTGACGAAGACAGCCACGGTGACCGGCATCTTTTTTTGGTGGATGAGGTTGTCGAAAACGATCGGCACGCGAAAGGCACCATCGGCTTTGGCATAGCCGTTGCCATCCTGGAAGACCATCAAGCAGGCTGGTCGTTCAGCCGCGTACTGGGCCGGCACATAGACACGATAGTCGCGACGCGTCCCAGGAAAGAGGTGGCTATCCTCGAAAATACCCGCCCGCATCGTACCCGTCGGCACTCCGGGCTGAGGATGGCGATCCGGATGATCGGGCTGGAGGGTATCGGCGGCGACGACGGGAAAAGCACCGAGGAAAACGAGGCTGGCGAGGAGCAATACCCGCCGTGGGGTAAGTCTTTTCATGGGATCGACCAAGTGGATGAGAACGAAGGTTTGGATCAGCTGGCGGCGAAGAGGCGAGCGTCGTGAACGCCGTTTGCTTGCAGCAGGTCTAGCAGATCGATGGTGCTGCGGAAAGGTGACGACCGCTGCCCCGACCGTCGGATAGTTGTTTCAACAACCATTTCCTTGAGTTTCCTCTGGCCTTCGGCGAAAAGGATGGCCAGAGGAAACTTGCCTGGAGCCATGGCAACCACTCTAGACCGCGGCCGGGTCGGGGACTTCAAAGCCCTTGCGATATTCGCGGGTAAGCTGCTGGTTGGCGGCTTCGCTGTTGGTGAACTTCTCGGCAACGGGATCGAACATCAGGTGCGGGCCAAGCGACAGGACAGGGCCACTGGTATCGACTCCGTTGACTTTCAAGTGAGCCAGCGTCCGCTGCAAGGTAGCTGCGTTGTCATCGAGACTCTTGATCCCCGACAGGGCCTTGGTCAACTCGGCCTCGCTGAGCCGGTTGGATTCCCCTAAATAGTAAGAGATATTGCCGAGGTGGCTGACGGCAGCCGAGAGGTGCCCGGTCATCGCATCGGCGGTCAGGATGCTGGCATCGCGAGACAAGCAAGCGGTGACGAAGTTGCCCATGTGCACCGCATTGAGGTCGGCATTGGTCTTGAAGTCGCGGATGACGTTCATCTTTTTATCGTAGGCGATAAACCGGCCGTAACTGATTTGCACCAGGTAACCTTCGCTGCCGTAAAAGACGACGCCGATCTTGTTGCTGTCGCTGCCGCCGAAAAGCTTGTTCAGCTCCTCATCCGGCGACTTGCTGATGTCGAGGCCGCGGGTTTCAAAGACGATACACTTGTCGCCGTAATCGTAGATCGAGACCTCCGTGTTCGCCGTATCGCCGGCGTCGATATACTTGGGATCCTTGCGTTCTTCCGGATAACCGAGCCGCCCACCGTAGCTGATGACGCTGTTGGGATGGCGATCCAAACCCAATCCCCAGCGGGCCACATCGGTCTGATGGGGCCCCTGGTTACCGAGATCACCGTTACCGTAATGACGCTGCCAGTGCCAGTCGTAGTGGAACTTTTCGCGCGTTACCTTGGGGTCGGTGAGGGTGGCCGGTCCGCTCCAGAGATCGAAATCGACGTTGGCTGGAATCGGGTAGTCCCCCTTGGGACCGATCGACTTGCGGCGTTTGTAGCACAGCCCGCGAGCGAAATTGCATTCGCCGATCCCGCCATCGTGGAGGAACTTCATGGCTTCGATGCAGGCGGGACTGCTGCGCGTCTGGGTGCCGGTTTGTACCATCTTGCCGTACTTCTTGGCGGCGGCGATCAAGGCTCGCCCTTCATGGATGTTATGGCTGATCGGCTTTTCCAGGTAAACATCTTTTCCAGCCTGCATCGCCCACACGCCGCACAGTGCGTGCCAGTGGTTAGGAGCAGCGCAGCTCACGATATCGATATCTTTGGAATCAAAGGCTTGGCGCATATCGCGGTAAACCTTGGGCCGCAGCCCAGTTTTCGAAGCGATCTGACTGGCCTTGGTTTCTCCGACCGATTCATCGACATCGACCACGGCTCGGATTTCGATATTCGAGTGATCGTTGAAACCAGAAACGTGACTCATGCCGCGGCCGTTGACCCCGACGACGGCTAGTCCCACTTTTTCATTAGCGGCGACCGCGCGGACACGATGCACCGAGGCGAGGGAAGCGGTGGCAGCGGCGGAAAGGGAGAGGAAGTTGAAGTGCCGACGCGAAACAGGACGTGACATAGGAGGGACTTTCCACAGGAGGCAGAGGTGAGGTTTTCAAATACTCAAGGGGCGCGTCGGGCGAACCCGACGCCGCTGCTGAATGATACTCGATCCTGACGCAGCAGGATACATTTCTAACCGGCCTTCAGCGACGCGCGGCCTCTAGCCAGGGCCGGCACGAGGCATCCCGCAGCGCGATCGCTGCGCAACCCATCCCGAATCGTTGGGGAACTCCGTCCGAGGGTGGGCAGGCCGGAAACCACGCGGGGCAGGCGAGTCCGCCAAGGAGGAGGGGAGCCGGGGGCTTTGAAAGTCGGTATATTCTCCGTTCGATATTCTCGGTTCCATCCCGGCAAAAATCCCGGGCAGGCAGCCTAACCCATCCCTTCTTCCCTTTGACGATAGCTCGGTGTGATCCCATGGAACGTTGTTGGTTGTCGGTCGTCGCTTCGGTGCTTGGCCTGGTCGTTTTCGCCTGTTCCCGGCTCGAGGCTCAAGAGTTGCTGCCGGTGCAGGATGGTCTGGCGATCAGCCTCAAGGATTGGCCGTGGTGGCGTGGACCGGGGCGGAACGGGATTGCAGCGACCGACCAGCAGCCGCCCATGGTCTGGAGTGAAACGCAGCATGTGGCCTGGAAGGTTCCGATCCCTGGCCGCGGGTACGGCTCGCCAATTATCTTCGGCGAGCGGATCTTCCTGCAGACGGCTGACGAAGCAACCGACAGCCAGTCGGTGCTGTGCTTCGAGCGGGAGACGGGGAAGCTTTTGTGGAACGAGCAGCTCTTCGCCAGCGGCGGGATGCGCAAAAATAAAAAATCGACTGCCGCCTCCAACACGCCAGCTTGTGATGGCGAGCGGATCTTCGTCAATTTCCTCAACGCTGGAGCGGTTTACACGACGGCTCTGGACCTGACGGGGAAGAAACTATGGCAACAAAAGATCTCGTCCTATGTCATCCATCAAGGTTATGGAAGTTCGCCCGCGTTATACCGGTCGCTGGTGATCGCGAGCGCTGACAACAAGGGGGGCGGGGCGATCATCGCCCTGGATCGACAGACTGGGGAGATCGTCTGGCGGCGTGAACGTCCAGCCACCCCCAATTATCCATCGCCGATCCTGGTGAATGTCCAAGGCCGAGACCAGGTCATCCTGACCGGGTGCGATCGGGTGGTTAGTTACGCGCCGTTGACCGGGGAGATCCTTTGGGAAACCGCAGGCGCGACGACCGAATGCGTGACGTCGACGGTGACCGATGGGAGTCGGATCTTCACTAGCGGCGGTTATCCCAAGAATCATATGTCCGCAGTGATGGCCGATGGCTCAGCCAAGCTGGTTTGGGAAAATCAGGAACGCCTCTATGTCCCGTCATTCCTCTATCGAGCTGGTTACTTGTATGCGGTCCTCGACGCGGGGATCGCGGGTTGCTGGAAGGCAGACGATGGGAAGGAAATGTGGAAAGCGCGTTTGGGGGGCACCTTCTCTTCATCGCCGGTCCTGGTTGGCGAGAATATTTTCGCGACCAATGAAGCCGGTGAGACCTTTGTCTGGAAAGCGGATCCGCAGCGATTCGTGGAGTTGGCCAAAAATGTGTTGGGTGAAGAGGTGTTCGCCACGCCGGTTTTTGTTGGTAGCAGAATCTACTACCGCGCGACGGAGATGAAGGGTGACCAGCGGCAGGAATACCTTTACTGCCTGGCCAACCCTTGATCGTCGCACGCACGGGGGCCGAGGGGGCAACCTGCCCGGGACCTCTGCTTCGGCGGTTAGCCCGCTGATCCAGGAAGGCGGTCTTCGGCGAGAGCGTGGACTGAAGCTGGCTGCTGCAAAAATAGGATTGATTGTCTTGGACGGAAAGCGACGAAGACTAAAGACCGTGGTCCCGTTGGTGGAAAGTCCTCGTGCATGACCGGCCGCTGGATTTATGAGCTCGGTCTTTCCTTGCTCCGCTCGTGGGGCGAGTTGGCCCGACTGCATCGCTGGGCGATTGGGCTGCTGTTGCTCTCCGGGATCTTTCATCTGGTGGTTTTTGGAGCCATGTCGCTTCCCTGGTCCTCGCCGCAATCGATGCGCAAAGCCGTTTTGTTTGGCTTGTCGACCGGGGTCACACTTTGGTCCTGCCAGTATGGGCTGTTGCGTTGGAAGCCGCGAGCGGGCGATGCCTGGTTGGGAACATTGCTTACGCTAGCGTTGGTCCTCGAGGTGGCCTTGATCACCATCCAACCATGGCGGGGAATGGCGAGTCATTTCGCTACGGCCGGGAGGTGGAACGCGGCGATCGAGCAAGCGATGCATGGCTGCATCCTGGTGGCGACCTTGATCATCGCTAGTTTCAGCCTGCGGGCTTGGCGTTCGGACACGTGGCGGGAGTTGCCAGGTCGACTTGGGGATCAGCGAGCGATGCGATGGGCGATACGGATCGGGCTGGTCGCCCGAGCTTTACGGCCAGGCGGGGGTCCTCAAATTTCCGCACGGGTCCACCTTGCATGCCATCCAAACGTTGGTGCTGATCGCTTGGTTAGGGCGAACTTGGCACTGCCGGCAACCGGGGTGGGCTGTGGCGGCCGGAAGTGTATCGCACCTTGGCTATTTGATGTATTCCCTTGGTCAAACCTTTCAAGGACGGGGGCGGTGGGATGTATCCGGCTTCGGCCTTGGATGGCTGTCCGTAACCGCCGCCGCCGCCCTGGCCTGCTGGCTGCTGCTCTGCTACCGGGAGGGTCCTGCGCGGCCCATCGCTGGCGAAGCCGCCCCATCTGCCGGCGACTGAACGGCCGCAGGGCCAGCCGCAGTGCCTTTGCTTCGCCGGCGGTCGTTCGTTATGCTCAGCGTCACCTTTGGGTACGAAAAGATATTGATAGGATGGGTTTGTGGAACGCGGATAGGAGTGAGCCGATGACAGTGAGTTCGAACGGGAGCGGTCCAGCAAGCCAGGTGAATCTTTTTGAACGATCGCGACGATACCGAAGCCAAATAGCCAGCCTGGGGTTGACCTTGGACGTCAGTCGCATGCGGTTCGACGATGATTTTCTCGAGCGGATGGGACCCGCCATGGAGCAGGCTTTCGTTGCCATGGATGCCTTGGAGGGGGGCGCGATGGCAAATCCGGATGAGCGACGCATGGTTGGGCATTACTGGTTGCGGTCGCCTGAGCGAGCGCCGAGTGCGGAAATCGCCGAGGAAATTCGGGCGACGATCGCCGCCATCCAACGCTTTACCACGCAGGTCCATCGCGCTGAAATCCGTCCGCCGGCGGCTACCCAATTTCGTCGCGTGTTGTCGATCGGCATCGGTGGTTCGGCGCTGGGTCCGATGCTGGTAGCCGATGCCTTGGGACAACCCGGCCAGGATCGGATGTCGGTCGAATTCATCGATAATACCGATCCGGAGGGGATCGCCCGCGGGTTGGCAGCTTCGTCCGGGCGTTTGGCCGAGACGTTGACGATCGTGACCTCCAAGAGCGGTGGGACCCCGGAAACTCGGAACGGGATGTTGCTGGTTGCGGACGCTTATCGCTTGGCGGGCTTGGATTTCTCTCAGCATGCCGTAGCCATCACCATGCCCGGATCGCAATTGGACAAGATGGCGGAGGCAGGTGGTTGGCTGGCCCGCTTCCCGATGTTCGACTGGGTTGGCGGTCGGACGAGTGTCCTGTCGGCGGTAGGCTTGTTGCCAGCGGCCCTGCAGGGTTTGGATATCGATGGGTTGTTGGCAGGCGCTGCCTTGGCGGACACCGAGACTCGACAACGCTCGCACGTCCGGAATCCAGCGGCGATGATGGCTTTGATGTGGCATCATGCGACCGAAGGTAAAGGCCGCAAGGATCTGGTGGTTTTACCCTATAAGGATCGCTTGCTTTTATTCAGTCGTTACTTGCAGCAGTTGATCATGGAATCGCTGGGTAAGCAGTACGATTTACACGGCCAGCGGGTCGAGCAAGGATTGACCGTCTACGGCAACAAGGGGTCCACCGATCAGCACGCTTATGTGCAGCAGTTGCGGGAAGGGGTGCCGAATTTCTTCGCCCTTTTCATCCGCGTGCTGGAGTCCGGTGGCTCAACGCTGGAAGTGGAACCGGGGGTTACCGCCGGCGATTACTTGCACGGTTTCCTGCTGGGAACCCGTCAAGCCTTATACGAGAATGGTCGGGAGTCGATGATGATCAGCGTGCCGCGGATCGATGCCAGGGTCATGGGTGGGCTGATCGCCTTGTTCGAACGCGCCGTCGGCTTCTATGCGACCCTGGTCGGGATCAATGCCTACCATCAGCCGGGGGTCGAGGCGGGCAAGAAGGCCGCGGCCCATATTCTAGGGCTGCAAGTGAAAGTGCAAGCGGCCTTGACCGGTACGCCGCGGACCGCCCAAGCCATTGCCGCGGCGGTTCCGACGGCGGATGTCGAAGCGGTCTCGCTGCTGTTGGAACATTTGTCGGCCAATCATCGAGCCCGACGATCGGAGGAACCGGAATCGGGCGAAATCCTGTTCCGCGCAGACTGAGCGGCGGCCCTGGGGGACTGCCGGCAAGGGGTTTTATCAACGCCATTGAGCGAGGCTAGCATCCAGCGATGAATGGTCCTTCCAGTGATGAGTTAGCTCGTTTCGAGTGCGGTGACTTTCGCTTCGCGGCTGGCCCGAACCAGGAATATTACGATCGGCATTTGGTCTTCGATCATATCGTGAGTCTGGATTCGGCCACGCAACGCGACCGCTTCGAAGCCTTGGCTCGAACGCTCCGTGATATCTTGGCGCAACGCTGGTTGCTTACCCAGCGAACACACGATGCGATGAACCCTAAACGGGTTTACTACATTTCGATGGAGTACCTGCTGGGCCGGACGCTGTGGAATAATATCTACAACATGGGGGTCGAGAGCTTTGTCGAGGAAGATTTGCGATCCGATCCCTTCCAGGACTGGAGGAAGGTAGCGGACTCGGAGCCCGATGCCGGCCTGGGGAACGGTGGGTTGGGGCGGCTGGCGGCCTGCTTCATCGATTCGTTGGCCACGCTGCAGATTCCCGCCATCGGTTACGGTTTGCGCTATGAGTATGGCATTTTCCGACAGTCGATCGAGAACGGCTACCAGGTAGAGCAGCCCGATCCCTGGTTGCGGTTTCATGATCCCTGGGAAGTGGCTCGGCCGCGAGAGACCGTCAACGTGACGCTAGGATGCGCTTTTTGCATGGACC
>JBILTQ010000108.1:0-15198 GCA_044371435.1 Pirellulaceae bacterium
TTCTTCGGATTCAAGGCGATACGGGCGCGTTCGGCGGTGATGGTCTGCGGGATGGAATTGGAACCGTACATGGTGATGGTCGGTTTGATCAGCCAATTCCCCTCGACATCCTGCACATGGATGGCGACCCCGGCCTGCGAGGTGTAGGAACGATTGGTCCTGAGAATGCGATAGACGGTCTCTTCCAGTGAATACAGGACGACCTTCTGCATTCCGGGGCTGCCCCAGGAGACGGCTAAGTCGATCATCCAAACCGCCATCGGGCTGATGAAAAGGGCCAGGATCAGGACGGGTTTGACCACCATCAGCGGTGAAATTCCGACACTCTTCAGGGCGGTGAGTTCATTGTCGGCCGAGATTCGGCCAAATACCGTGCAGACACTGAAGAGCAGGGCAGCGGGCAAGGCGAACTGGAGCGACATGACCGAGGCGTAGGGAAGCAACTGGGTAAAGGCGGTCAAACCCAAACCAGCGGAGATCAGATGCTGCAACACCAAACCCAGCATGATGAGGCTGGTTAATCCCACCAGCATCACCAAAAAGAGCTGAATGACATCGCTGAGGATATATCGATTGAATCGTGTCGGCCACAACATAGCCGAACCATAGCAATCGACAGCCTTCGATGAAACATCGATTAGCGGCTCAGCTTTTGCGAGCTAAACGGATACTTTTCATCGCTTCGATGGTCAGCCGCGCATAACCGCTTACCGCCGCTGGAAAGTCCTGACGTTCGGCCGCCTGGTCGGCCGCCGGGCGAAGCCGATCGATGACCGCGGTCGCTTCGGACCAATGATTTTCGGCGGCTGCATCCTGTAAGGCTGCGATCAGGCTGGCCAAACGCTCGCACATCGCGCTGTCTGCCCGGCACAGGTAACGCCGATACGGGGCACGCCCCCATGGCTGGCTTGTATCAACCGCTGTCAAAGGTTGGGTAGGACGGTGCGCGAGTCCGATGACCAACAGCACCAGACCGATGGCTAGCAAAAGGCTGGCGATCGGCCATTGACCGACCACCCAGAAAACCATCGCCGCCAAGCTGCTGATCGCCATCAAAATCCAATAACGGTTGGCGATCGGCGCCGGCTGATTCCGTGGACGCAGCGGAACCTCCGCCGTCTGGCTGGGAGTCGCGATCAACGGGTCCATCACTTCCACGGCTATCAAACTGATATTGTCCGGACCACCTCGAAGGTTTGCCAGGTCAAGCATGGCTTGAGCGGCTAGAGGGGTGGGGAGTAGCTGGAGGAGCACACCGATTTCCTCATCGGTCATTTGCCCGGATAGACCGTCACTGCAGAGGAGAAACTTATCGCCGCGCTCGAGCGAAAAGGGGCCCTCGAGATCGACGGCGACCACCGGATTCGGTCCCAAGGAACGGGTGATGACGTTCTTGGGGACATTTAACGGAGGCTTGTCCTCACGCGAACCTTGGGAAGCCTGCAACTCCCAAGCCAGGGAATGATCAAAGGTCCATTGCTCGAGCACCTCACCGCGCAGCCGGTAAATGCGACTGTCGCCAACATGGGCGCAAAGCGCTCCTTCCGGAGCCAGGACCAGCGCGCTGCAGGTGGTCCCCATGTTGCGAAATTCCATATTTGCTTGCCCGCGGCGATAGATTTCGCTGTTGGCCTCGATCAAGGCGCGACGCAGGTTTTCCACCGGGTGCGGCAATTGCTGCTTCTCGTAATGATGCTGCACCAGATCCACCGCTAGCCGACTTGCCAGTTCGCCTGCAGCGTGCGCTCCCATCCCATCCGCCACGACGAAAAGGTGCCCTGAACGTTCCCAGGCCGTGCGGCCATCGGCCAGATGATAGGCCAAGCTATCCTGGTTGTTGCGGCGTCGCATACCGACATCGGTCAGGGCGATGACCTGCACCGCCGCCCGGTATTCATCCAGCAAGCCGTGGGACTTCGTATCAGGAGTCGGATCGGTGGGAGTCAACGGCGCCGTCTTCAACCTGCGGTTGTTAGGAAAGATAGTAAACCAGGGCCGCATTCTATCGGCCACCACCGCCACGTGCCAGATTGCTCTGGCTTCAGAGATCGATCGCCGACTAGGATTCCAGGGTGAAATCTCAACCTGCCACTTCCGATTCCTGCGTGCTGCGGTCTCCCGCTACCCTGCGGTGGTTCTGCTTGCTGCTCCTGGTCGCCACGACTCCCGGTTGCGTCCGTCGCCGAATGACGGTTCGAACGAGCCCCCCAGGGGCCATGGTGTATGTCGACCACCAGCCGATTGGGACGACGCCAGTATCGACCAACTTCACCTACTATGGGACGCGTCAATTCGAAATCATCAAGGACGGTTATCGTACCGAGAAATTCCTCCGTCGCTTGAACCCACCCTGGTACCAGTGGCCAGTCCTGGACTTTATTTCCGAGTCGCTCTGGCCCTATGAGAAACGCGATGAGCGAGTCATCGACGTGCAACTCTCGCCGGACGTCAATGTTCCTACGGAGGCTCTGATTCGCAGCGGCGAAGATTTGCGGCGGCAGGCCGCGAAGGGGGTGGTCGTCGCCCCGCCTCCCAACGCACTCGCCCCGAGCGGCGCCAACCTTCCACCCCTAGGTCCCACGGCCCCGTTGATTGTTCCAACCGGCCCAACTCCCATCATGCCAACCCTGCCGCCACCGCTTCCGCTGGTCCCCGTCGCGCCGCCGCCGATCAGCTATCCGCTTCCTCCGTCGAGCCTTCCAGCATCGGAGGTGACTCCGGGACCGAGTTATCGCCAGGATGTCGATGCGCCGTCGACTCCGGCCGTCCCCTCATCGCCCTCCCTCGGCTCGTAAATCGGAGTTTCTCTTCGAAAGCTGGGGAAGAAACCACCCACCCAAGGAGCCGCAGCGGGTGAGGCCTGCTTTGCGCGGACCACCCCCATGCACGATCGGCCCAAGCCGCCGGCGTCATCCTTCCAAGTCGGCATCATGCCTCCTCGCCAGGCGTCACGGGCGATAGATATCGGCCTTCAACTGATAGAAACCACCCTGCATGTTCGCTTGCGGATCGGCCTGTTCATCCACATGAAAAGTTCCGGCCAACTTGACTTGCCGGAGGCGAAAACGGGCTGTGGTCTCACTGTCGAGCGTGACTTCGACCATGTGGGTCATCTTCGGTTGACCGCCGAAACAGCAGGTGGCGATATCGGGGACGAGCACGAAACGATTAACGCTACTGCTGGCAATCGAGGATGGCAGGATATAGCCTTTGAGAAAAATCGGCTTCCCATCGAGTTCCAAGGCCGTTGGTGGAGGCACGTCAGCGTCGATGTACGGACTTTTTAGCTGGCTGAAGGAAACTCGGGCATAACCTTCCGGGACTTCGGTGAGGTAAGTGTAGATGTGAACGGCAGGGGCGATCGCCAAGGTGGCCAAGCCCAATCCTAGCCCAAGCTGGGCCAGCGGCTTGCCGGTCAACTCACGAGGATACTTGCGGAACTGCCCGAGACTGACAGCACCGACGACTCCCGCCAGGATCGGGAACAGCAGCATCGGGTAGAAGGAGAAGCCGAGTAGGCCCAGGACTCCTAGAAGCAAACTAGCCACTGCCGAGCGACTGACCGCCCGATACTCTTGATCGTTGTCGATCGTCGATAGTTGCTGAAGCGGGATATCCGACATGATCGCTCGAAAAAACGTACCTTTGTTTATCCAGCCCTGGTCGAAGTCGCCGTCAGCTTATCTGACTTGCCCTGACCGACCACCACCTCGACGCATCCGTCTTGGCGACTGCAGGCCAGAACCGACCACATCATGAAGCCGATAGTCAACAACGACAAAGCGGTTACGAAGACCAGCACCGGTTGGTTCACTTGGACTGTCGGTCGGGGGGCCAGCAACAGGGACTGGTCGGACAAGACATTCAGCCCGTTCGCTGCCAACTGATGACTGCGGGCCCCCAGCGGCAAACGGATCACATTTGCCGGAGCTCGCGGGATCAATGACGAGCTCTCATTATTTCCCGGCGCCGCCGGCTGGGCGTTGGGGACTGGAATCGGGAAAAAAGTGGCCGCCCGCTTTACCGCCTTGGGATCGATCTGCTCCAGTTCGACCAGCCGCTCTTTGGCCTCGGGTAACGGGCAGGCCCGCAAATAATTCACCACGGGGACCCTCACCCAGCTTGTCTCTTCATCGGCCTCCTTGAAGAGTCGGACCAGGCGATCGATTTGCGACCAGTCCTCCCAGCGGGCCAAATCGGGAATGACTAAATCGGCGAACTCGGGTCGCTCCAACATCCATCGCATCGATTCGATCACCCGCGGACGCTCGATCACCCCGCCATCGGTCCCGTGAAAGCGCAAAGCCATCACCGCCGCATAGGTATCAGGATAGGGACACTTTGGATTCTTGAGGAACAGTTCATTGATCAACGGCAGACCGGCCTCACCCTTGAGCGTTAAGTAACAGCCGATGCAGGCATCCAAGCCCAACCGCCCCTCGGGGTTCTCCGAACGCAGGATCTCTTCGAGGAAGGGGGTATCCGCGATGCTGCCACAGACCCCGAGTAACGTGAAGTAGAGTCGCTTGCGGTCAGGAGCGATCTCGTTGTCTTTTAGCCAGGCGATGAGTTGTGGTCGATCCATGACCTCCTTGATCTTCTTCACCTCGTCGTAAGGGGCTTGCGCGAATTCCTCATAGGCATCGCGGGCTAGCATGACTTCTGGGTTTTCTAAATACCGGAGGTAAAACCGCAAACGAGTCGGTCCATCGTCGGGAAGGAGCGAAACCTGCTCGAGGTATTTTTCGACGGTGTCGGAAACCGGTAATGGAGATGACCACAAGACCTCATCGGTACCCACTCCCATCAGAAGGAATTTCTTCTCGGACTTGCCGGGACCAAAGTAGGGAGCGGCGATCTTGCGGCGGTCGCCTAAGATCTTTTCACCGCGCCAGGTCTTGACGATTTCAAATTCCCCTTGGCCGTTGATTTCGCCTTCGGTCGCGCAAAGCGTGCCCAGGCCAACCACATCCATCGACTGCATGTCCTGCCGCAGGGTTTGGGCGGTCGCCGAGCAAAACGGGCAGGCGAGCCCAGCCGATGGCCAAGCCGACATCCCCAGCAACAGCATCGTAAGCCAAATCGTCCTTGGCATGATTCATCTCACCGTGATTGACACCCATGAATTCACAACGCCCAGCCTGAACCGATCCAAGCCGGTTCCCGCTACGCCAACCGCATTATCTTATTCGACGGAGGGGAAAGGCAATTGTCCCTGGCGGGTAAATACCCCCTTCACTCCCATCAGCTTCTTTCCGCCTTCCCCTTCCCGGGCACGCCCCAAGGACCAGAGGTCCCCAGCCATGGCACCGTCGCGGTGCCGGGCGGTGGAGAGAAAGTCGGGATCAAGCCCTTCCTGGATCGGCGATCGAAGTTGATTCCCCATAATGTAAGTTATGCCCGAGACGACTGGCAGAGCTTTTTCGCGGAAACAGCGAATACTTGCTCGGCGTTCGCACCGAGCGGGGCTGGGACGGCTAGGGCCATCCAAGCCGAGAGAAGCTTCCGCGGGATGGCTCGCCACCGCGAACTCGCCGAAACGCCCGACAACGACGGTTGTCCCCGCCAAGCTTTTGCGATGGCCGGCACCGTCCAGGGAAACTGTGGGTTTATCGAGTCGGAGACCACCCCGAGCCGACCCGGCAAGCGAGTTAGGCTCGACTACCGCTTACCTCGAAATCCTTGATGGCGAAATCCAGCACCGGCTCTTCGATTTCGTCCAGGGATGACTGAATCCGACGGACTTCCTCCTCGATACTGAAAAAGGCTTCGACCACGTCGGGATCGAAATGATGTCCCGAAGCATCGCGAATCAAGGCCGCCGCCGTTTCGTGCGTGAAGGCCGGTTTGTAGATACGTTTGGTGGTCAGAGCATCATAGACATCCGCCAGGGCCACGATGCGGGCAGCCAACGGAATCTCTTCACCCTTCAGACCGAAAGGATAGCCCGATCCATCCCACCGCTCGTGATGTTTGAGCGCGATATCCAAAGCCATCTTCAGGAAACAAGCTTCCGGATGAGCATCGGCCGAAGCTTTCAAAGTTGCCCCGCCGATCAAGGTATGCCGCTTCATGACTTCGAATTCCTCCCGCGTCAGCTTGCCCGGCTTGAGCAAGACGGAATCAGGGATCCCGACCTTGCCGATGTCATGGAGCGGGGCCGTCAAGTAGAGCAAGTCGATATATTGGGCATCCAGGATCGTTTCGAACTTGCCGGAAACCATCAACTGGACAGCGATCGCCCGAGAGTACTCCCGCATCCGTTCCAAATGCTTCCCGGTGTCGGTATCCCGGCTTTCCGCTAATTTCGCCAGGGAGAAGATCATCATGTCCCTTCCCTCCAGCATCAGCAGTCGCTTGCCGGCCTCCAGACGCAGTCGCAATTCATCGATGCGGAAGGGCTTGGCCAGATAATCGTCGGCTCCACCATCCAAGCCATGCACAATACTCTCGGGGTCCGTGTGGCTGGTCAGCAGGATGAAATAGGTATATTGAGTCGCTGGGCGTTGGCGAATACGCTGGCATAGTTCGATGCCTGACATCCCAGGCATTTCGATGTCCGAGATGATGAATCGGGGCGAGAACCAGCGGACGCGTTCCAGTGCCGACGGTCCATCCCCGACCGTCTCGACTTCATAGCCAAAGTTCTCCAGGTTGAGCTTCAGGAGTTCGACCGCGATCGGATCGTCGTCGACAATCAGTACCTTGAGCCTGTCCGGCGTGCCTGAGTTCGATGCCTTGCTCTTCATGGCGTCCCCCTCGGCGGTCGATGCTCGCTCAGGATTTGTTGAATGGCTTGATCTAATTGCTGAAAACGGGGGGAGAGTTCATCCCACAGCGTCTCCTTGGCAGCCGATTCGACGGCTGTCGCTGCATCCCGCAACTGTTCGGCGCAAAGGTTGGCCGCCGATCCGCGGAGGCGGTGGGCGGTTCTCGCAACCAAGTCGAGGTTTTTCTCCTCCAAGGCGGCCTGCAGTTCCCCTCGTTCGTGCGGCAAGCTGGAGACGAAGGTCGCGACCAGCTTGTCAGCAAAGGTATCGATACCCAGACAGCGCTGGAGCAATTGCTGACGATCAATGGACTGGGAAACGGCGGAGGTGGTCATCGTGTTATGTGCCGCGGCACTCGCTCCCAACAGACTTTTGGACGAAGGACATGAGAAAACGTAGCACGCAGGAAAACTGTGCGGGTCGAAAAGAACAGAATCCGGCGTTTTGGTTGGAATACACGACCTTGGCCCTGCTGAAATCCTTCCGCATCCTTGTCGATCTCGGCCGAATATGCGTTACACTAGGTACGCCTGGAACGTCAGAACCGTTACCAGCCTCGTCCGTGGAAAATCCGCTATCCTCAGGACGGTCTTCCGCGTTTAGTCCCCGAATTTTTTGGAGTCGCCTCGCTTCATGTCGACGGAATTGGATAAGGCCCGTATCGATGTCAGGGAAAAGATCCCCCATCGTCCACCGATGCTGCTGGTCGATGAGGTGGTTGAGCAGAGCGACAAGCGGATCCTGTGCCGAAAAACTTTCGGGGCCGATGAGTTCTTTGTCCAGGGACACTTTCCCGACTTCCCGCTGGTTCCCGGTGTTATTCTCTGCGAATGCTGCCTGCAAAGCGGTGCGATCCTGCTCAGCCAATACACCCCGCGTGAAGGAGTTGTTCCGGTGGCGACGCGGATCGATGGGGCGAAATTCAAGCGTATGGTCCGTCCCGGCGATTGCGTGGATATCGAGGTGACGCTCAATGAGGTGGTGGCCAACGCTTACTTTTTAAGCGGTAAAGTCTCGGTAGCCGGGAAGCTGGCGGCCCGCCTCGATTTCGCCTGTTCCGTCGCTGCCCCGGCGACAGCTGGCCTCAGCTAGATTGTTCTTCCCGCTCCATCTCGCATTTCCCTCTTCGTTCGAGAACCGCTGGCGATTCCAAGCATGACAGCCTCTTCAACCACCGCTTCCCTGCCGGATAAGGCCAAGTCGCCATCCGAACATCACCCACAACTGGTAGTCCGCGAAACTTTAGAAAGTTTTGCGGTGGCACTTATCCTGGCCTTCATGTTCCGCGCTTTCGTCGCGGAGATCTTCGTCATCCCCACCGGTTCCATGGCACCCACGTTGATGGGGGCTCACAAGGATGTGAAGAGCGAGGAAACCGGCTTTCAATACCCGTGCGGTGCCAGCCAGGAATTCGAGACCGAGACCGGCCGTCTAGCCTACAGCACGGTGGTCGGGACGACTTGCCCGCTTTCGCGGCGGATGGAATTGCTGGATCTCGAGAATCGCCCCAACCATACCACCTTCTCCGGCGATCGGATTATTGTCAGCAAGTTTAGTTACCTCTGGAACCCCCCGAAACGCTGGGACGTCATCGTCTTCAAATATCCGTTGGGGGCGCGGATGAACTACATCAAACGCTGCGTGGGGCTGCCGAACGAGACGGTGCGCATCCAGCACGGTGACATCTACACGCGTCCGGAAGGAAGCGATCAGTTCGCCATCGCCCGCAAACCACCCCACGTGGTCCAGGCCATGCTGCAGGCGGTAGCCGACACGAGCTTTCTCGGCCAACGCGAGCTCGCGGCTCACATCCCCGATGCCTGGCAGCCGTCCCCCGATCTTGGCCGGGGTAACCTCGGCTGGGAGCTGACTAAGGATGACGCGACGTACGCAAACGGCTGGCAGGTCGCGGCGTCCGACCAGCAGTGGACAGCGACCTTCGAGCCGCAGGTTGCAGCAGCCGGGCCAGGCTGGCTACGCTACCATCACCGCATCCTCTCACCGTTGCAGTGGGAGTTGCTGGAAAAGCAAGGAGCGTTACCCGCCCCTATCCCGCCGCATTCCAGCCGCTTGATCTCCGATTTTACGGCCTACAATGCGGCTATCTGGAAGAATCGGACGAGGGTCTACGACCCGAGGAAGCGTTTACTGGGCGACTACCGGGAAAACTTCAGTCCGACCAATCTTTTCGCCGGCGGTTTCTCCGGGAACCCCCACGGTTCGACAGCCCTCGACACCGACGGTCGTCATTGGACCGGTGATTTGGCAGCTGAATTTCAGCTGGAGATCGGGGCGGGAAGTGGAACCGTCACCTTAGACTTGGTGGAGGCGGGGATCCACTACCTCTGCCAGATCAATGTGGCCGATGGCCAAGGTGCTTTGATGGCCCTGCGCGATGGCAAGAAGCAGGCGATCTTCGAAAGCGACAACGGCGAACGGGTGGAATCGCCGACGGCGGCCACCGGATTGCGAGCCAATAGTCAAGCCCGACTCAAATTCGCCAATGTGGACAATACGTTGCATCTCTGGGTGAACGGGCGATTGGTCGAGTTTACTCCCAGCAATCGGGTAGCTTCGGATGACGCTGCGCGGATCAGTCAACATCAACCGCAGGCGACGCCCGAGGATCCACTGGATGCGGCCCCGGTAGGACTGGGAGTCCAAGGGGTGGCGGTCAAAGCCACCCGAGCTCGTGTCTGGCGCGACATCTACTACATCGCTGCCAAGTCCGCTTCGGGCCTGGATCCGATCGTCGATGACCCTCAATTTGATTTCCACGTTCGCCAGTCGCTGTCCGACCAGGATATCCGTCGCTTCCGCGAGCTCTTCTACCCGGGACTTCCCGCCGATCAGTTCGGCTTGTTCAAGTCCGATCAACGGGACATTTTCTTTTCCACCCCTTCGCTGTGGAACGGGTCACCGGTCTTCGCCAACCGTCGCACCGTAGAATTCAGCTTGGGCCAGGACGACTTCTTTCCCATGGGGGACAATTCGGCAGCCAGCGCGGATGCCAGGAGCTGGGGTGGGAGGACGCTGCCTCGCGACCTGCTGATCGGTCGAGCCATTTCGGTTTTCTGGCCCCATTTCTGGATGGAACCTATTCCCTACCTCCCCAATTTCGCTCGGATGGGTTTGATCCGTTGACCATTGACCATTGACCATTGACCATTGACCAGTGACCAGTGACCAGTGACCAGTGACCAGTGACCAGTGACCATTGACCAGTGACCACAACGCAAGGGTCGCCCCAGCTTGCCCCCCCCTCTTTCCTACACCTCGACCATGGCTACTTGGCGGCGATGGCTTGCTGGAGCGGTTTGAGGACGTTGTCGATGATGTGTTCATCGAGGAGCCCGCAACCGACATCGGCCAGCCGCGACAATTCGACGGCGAAGTCCTCCTTCGGCCGCAGCGAATCAAATCGGCGAACCGTCAGGTAAACACTCAATTGCTCCTCGCCGAAATCGCCGGTACGCACGTGAAAGCCGGTCGTCCGCGATTCGAAGTTCAGACGGACTTGAGTTGCACACTCCTCATCCAAGGTGAATTGTATCGACGGTTCGTAAGCCAGGAGCTGTTGAGTGCCTTTGGGGCAAAGTCCCTCCAAGGCGACCGGCAAGCCCAGGGTATCGGCGAGCAACTGGTTGTGGTTTCCCCGATAGGTATAGTCGAAGCCAAAGACGATGCTCAGCGATTCACAGTCGAGCTTGCTGACGGTCAAGGCATGCGGCACAAGCTCTAAAATGTCGCGGTGCTGCGATAACGCATCGTCCATGCTGGGGGGATTCACGGTTCCCGAACAGATGCGTTTGGGCTCGACCGCCACCCATCGATAACCACCCGCTTCCTTGTCTTCCTCGAGCACCACCTCATTGCGTTCGCGGGTATAAAATTGCCCCATCGACGGGTAGCGACGTTGGACCATCTCGAAGAAATGCAACAGGGTCTCGCGCTGTTGCGGCAATTCCATCTCCGTCTGGAGATGCATGTTGAGGTAAAAATCATCACTCAATGATGCATAGCGATTCATGAAATATCCTCGAGAGCCAAAGCCTGAGACGCTGCGAGCCAAGAAAAGTTCACGCTTGAAAGGGTCTTTCCCTAGTCTGGACTGGCGACCAGCCCAGACTATTTGCTAGCCCAATAGTCAAGCACTTGCACTTTATCCAAGTGAGGCTTCAGGATGTCGACAAACGCTTGATGGGCTGGATGTACCAGGTAGCCATCGCGGTCGCTCTCCGAGTGAAAAGTCAACAGGAAACAGTGGGTAAAGCCGTTGGCCAAGCCCTCGGGGCTGTTGTTTTCGCCGTACTCAAAGTCAGCTACCGCTGGAATCTTGGCTGGCAATGCTCGGAACGCTTCGACAACCTGAGCGATGTCGCTGGCCGGACTACTCTCTTTGAATTTAAATTCCACCACGTGCCGAAGCATTTTTTTATCGCCGTTACCCGCCAAGCTCGATCGTGTCCCGCTCAGGATATGCGTCGCTACCATGAGCAAGGCTAAAAAGGGAATTGCCGCCACTAGACTCATCTTCCCCCAGCGTGCCATGGAACAACACGGTTGATAATCAGGCCACACGATGGATTCTCCTGGACAAGGGGGGATAGACAGCCAAGGCTCGTCCTGCGAGCGCTCTTCTATTATAGGCAGCGAGGACCGGCGGTTGAGCCCTTGCACCGAGATTTTCAGTGGCGGCGAAAAATAACCAGGCACATGTCATCCTCCTGGGTCAAGCCTTCGATGTGGCTTTCCACCTCCTGAATCAAGGTCTTTCCGATACTGTCGACCGACTCTTCTGGCTGCGATAGATGCTTACGGATACGGGCAATGGAAAATTGCTCGCCGTTGGCGTTGGGGGCTTCGAAGATCCCGTCGGTGTAGAGGGCGAGGGTATCGCCACTAGCCAAGGTCATGGCGAAAGGCTCGAACTCGAGATCCTCGATAATTCCCAGCGGTGGTCCACTGGTTTCAGCCCCCGGTTCGACAATCTCTCCCGCAGCGCGGCGGAGGATGGGGGGCATGTGGCCCGCGTTGACGACAATCGCTTGACCGCTGGTCGTATCCAAGACGATCACCAACATCGTCACGAATCGCTCGACGTTCAAGGCGGTCAATCGTTCGTTGAGCAGTTTCATCGCGGCGGCAGGATCATCCTCAGAGGCGAAGGCGTAGCGGGTTTCCGCCGACAGTTTGGCCATGAACATAGCGGCGGCTACCCCGTGTCCCACCACGTCCGCCACGACAATCGCCAGGCGGTGATCTTCTAGCGGGATGTAATCAAAGTAATCGCCGCCGATCTGATTGGCGGGATTGTAGTATTGATAAAACGAGTAATCCGCCGTGGAGGGGGTCGCGCTCGGCAAGAAAGCTTGCTGGACCTGGCTGGCCAACTCGAGGTCCTGCTCCACCAGTCGTTGGGCGACCATCTGTTCATGCAACTCCGCATTCTCGATCGCAATCCCGGCCTGATTGGCGACCGCGATCAAGACCTCCAGGTCTTTGGGTTCAAAGCGTCCTTTGTGCTGGACCGTGTCGATCTGAATGGCCCCCAGGGCATCGCCGGCCGCGTTGAGCAACGGGGCGACGATCATCGAGCGGATGCGGAAATCCGCTAGGCTCTGGCTCATCTGAAACCTTTCGTCGCTACCGGCATCCAGCGAGATGATGGCTTCTTTCTGTTCCATCACTTTGCGCAAGATAGTTTTGGAAAGCCGCACCATCTCATCCTGATCGGGGCGACGCGTCTTGATCCACCGCGGTTGGAGGTTGCCTTGGTTGTCGTTGAGGATAATAAATCCACGGTCGGCCTGGATAAAGATGCGAAAGAGACAATCGAGGACCTTGGGCAACACCATATCGATCGATACGGCCCGTCCCAAGGCCTGCATGATTTCAATCATCGCGGTCAGCTTGGCCTCGGGACTGGCGCTGACTTGCAAGCCGTGCAAGCCGCCGCGAACTTCCATCTTGGCTGTCACGGAGGAGGTGGTCGCATCCTCGGCTTCGTCGTACAGCAGAATGCCCATACTCGATCCGTCCAACTGCGATTCGGCAAAGGTCGCCGGCTCCAGATCGGCATGGAACGCCAGCTCCAGATCACAGATCCGGACGACGTCCCCATCCTGCAGCGGCGTCGGCTCACCGATCAGCCGACCGTTGACGAAGGTACCATTGCGGCTTTTGAGGTCTTCCAGCAGGTAACGCTTCCCATCGCGGACAATCTTGGCGTGCTGTCGGGAAACAGCTCCGCTATCGAGCACCACATGGCAATCGGGATGGCGGCCCAGGATGGTTTCGAGGCGGTCAAGTTCGTAACGTTTGCCAAGCGCTGAACCGCTAAGGGCATCCAGATAAGCCATAGGTCTATCTTTATGTCAGATCACCGCAAATCAAAAAAAGTCACCACCGTTTTAGAACACTAGCCGTTGGGCTACAATTCAGCGGCGTAGAAGTTTATCACTTTTCTCCGAGAAATCATCGCTGCCGGCGGCGATTTTGCGATTCGTATGCTCGCTCGTAAAACCATATTCCCGAATGTAATCGAACTGAACATTCAAGCTGGCCACCTCATCGGTTGCAACGTCTATTTGGTCTACGATGCTGATGAATGGATCCTGATCGATGTCGGCTACCAAGATCATGTGCCGGAACTGGTCGATTTGATCCGTCAACTCGACTTCCCCCTCTCGAAATGCAAAACCATCGTGGCTACCCACGCCGATGTGGACCATGGCCAAGGGTTGTCGGTAGCCAAGCAGTTGCTGAAAACGACGGTCACCGCCCACCCCCGGGCGGCCGAACTTTTAGCCAAAGGGGATCGCCTGCAAACTTTCGCTGAGATCGTCGCCCAGGGGATCTCGGAGGAAATGCCACCGGTCACCTGCGAACATCTGGTGAATGAAGGCGACATCATTACCGTCGGGAAGCTTCGGCTGGAAGTTTGGTCGACCCCCGGTCACGCCGACAGCCAACTTGCCTTCCGTCTGGGAAACCTTCTTTTCAGCGGCGATAACATCTATCGTGACGGGGGGGTAGGCGCCATCGATGCTCATCATGGAAGCAACATCGAGGATTTCATCCGGTCGCTCGAGCGGATTCGGGACAGCCAGTTGGAGTGGCTACTACCCAGTCATGGGCCCTACTTTCGACGCGACCCGGCGATGCTCAACCGCACCATCGATCGCCTGAAGTCCTACCTGCACCTCTCGGATTTTGGGACTTGTGCCATCGACTGGCCGTTGATGGAGCAATGGGAAGAAGAAATCGCCCAGGGTAAACTCCCCGGCTGATGGCTACCGCTGAAGTAACGCGAAGCAAGCGTCCTCCAGCTCGACGCCAACAGCGTCAATCGCTGCTCGGTGTAACTTCGATCCCCAGGGTCCGCTCCCGCAAACGCTCGGATTCGACATCATCCGCCAGCAAGATCCGCTGAAAAAACAACATCAGCAAGGTGCACAGGTAGCGGCGGCCCATTTCCCCCAACCGCAGGTTGGTCGAACCCCATGTCCGTCCTTCCCACTGGATCGGTACCTGCGCTATGCGATAGCCGGAGATCAAGGCGCTCAGCGAGATTTCCAAAGTGATGTTGAAATGACAAGCTCGATAAGGGCCGCAGCGTTTCACGACTTCGGTGCGGAAACCTTTGAAGGCGTTGGTCAAATCGTTGAATTTGGTCCAAAACATCCACCGAATACAGTTGTTCACGATCCGATTGACCAGCAATTTAAAACGCGGGTAGCGTTCGACACGCGACCCTTCGATAAACCGCGAGCCGAAGACGCAATCGTACCCCTGCAACAGCGTCCGGTAATAGAGAACGACATCCGAAGGATGGTCCGAGCGATCGCTCATATAAATTACGACGCACTCACCGGTGACAAACTCGAGACCGGTACGGATGGCTCGGCCGAAACCTCCCGGCGGCGGGCGGCGAATCAAACGGATCTCCCGGCGTTGCCGAGCCCGCTGGAGGACCTGGGCCTCGGTCGCATCGCCGGAATTATCGTTGACCACGATGATTTCGAAGGGGATCCGCTCCCGATCCAGACAAACAATCAAATCATCTAAACACGGTCCGATGTTCTGCTCTTCATTGTGGGCCGGAATGACCAGCGATAGCTTCATCGGTGATCCTTGGTCTGGCGACCTGTCAAACTAGAGGACACTGGCGAGGAAAACGCCGGCGACGGCCGCGTTCAGCAGCGTTGCTACGAAACCGACAAACAAGGCCCGCATGCCGAGCCGCGCCAGGTCGCTACGACGTTCGGGAGCCATCGCCCCGATCCCGCCCAACTGGATACCCACCGAAGCGAAATTGGCGAAACCAGTCAAGGCAAAGGCCGCCAGTTGATAGGAACGTTCGCTCATGTAACCGGCGGTTTGCTGGTAGTCTTTCATCGTCAGGTAGGCGACATGCTCGTTGAGC
>JBILTQ010000421.1:0-4593 GCA_044371435.1 Pirellulaceae bacterium
ATCCATGATGACCGCCGCGCAATCGGCCATCGGGAAAGCCTCGGGATGCAACAACCGATTCAAGAGGATCTCGGCGACCACCACCAGGACGGGAGCGGAGGGATTGACCCGTCGATTACCGGTCACCAATCCGATATCCGACGCAGCATATCCCCAGCCCTCGGCCGCCGACTGCAGTTCGATCAGCTTTTGCTCGCACAGGGCAATCAGCGGCGTGGTGTAGTAGCAACGCTTACCGCTCCGCAGCGCTTCATAGACGGCCGCCTCGGCGATCAATGTTTTGCCGGTCCCCGTCGGCGCTGCGACCAGCACCCCCTGTTCGCAGGTGTACCAAGCCAACAAGGCCTCTTCCTGGACTGGATACGGGGCGAACCGCAAGCGTTCGAAATATTCATTGGCGATGCGATCGCGATCTGTTTCCAGTCCTGAGGTGGGCTCCATCCTTACCTTCCTTGCAGCGTAAACCAGGGACTTAGTCTTCCACCGGTAACACCCGCAGCAGGATCGGCCTGGTCGTCGGGTTTCCCTTAAGGGTCGAACGCAAATGAAACGGTCGCTGCTGCGGTTGGACCCACGGCGCGGCGGTGATGAATACCTCACGCGTGCTTTGTCCTGGCTTGATCACCAGCCCGCTGAGTCCGATATTATCGACGAAGATCCCATGCGGCAGGTTGCGGCCACTGTCCTCCTTGCCGTAAGGCAAGTCGTCTTGCTCTTCGCCGCGTTCGACCGCGATGAAGGTCGAAATCGTTTGCCCGGGACGAATCACCAATTCCGTGATCTCGGGACTAGCGACTGCGTCCCGAGCCACCACCCGTGTCTGCAGCAAGCTTTGGCGGCTGGTCTTCACCGAGAAGGATTTGGCAAGTCGCCGGACCTGTCGCTGGCCTTCGATGATCGCTATCC
Organism: Pirellulaceae bacterium; assembly: GCA_044371435.1. Lineage (GTDB taxonomy): Bacteria > Planctomycetota > Planctomycetia > Pirellulales > Pirellulaceae > JAIYDQ01. The sequence goes on from JBILTQ010000421.1 coordinate 907, forward strand.
CGCGCACCTTCACTTCAAAGGACGAGGGGACCTCGGCCAAGTCCTCGGGGAGATAAAACGTCCCGATCGCCGTCAGCTGCTCCGCTTGAATCTCCAGCGGCTGCGAGACCACGATCCCTTCCGGCACCCCCTCCAACTCCAACCGGACCGAGCCCTTGAAATCATCGAGCCGCTCGGCGCTCACAGAAAACTCCACCCCGCTCCCCGGTGACAGGGTCAAAGCCTGCGTGGATGACTTCAAACGGAAATCGGGCTGCTGCGGCCGGAGCGATAGGGTGTAGGCAAAATCATCCCCCTGCAAACCGCGGCTGTCGCGAACCCTCACGTAGTAACGCCCATCCTTGGGGACGCGAAAGAGCAAGCGGCTATTTTTCTTCAAGGTGCGAGTGGCATCGTCGTCGTTCTCATAGTAGATCGGAAAGACCGGCAAACCGTTGGGCAGCGGGGTTTCCTCCGGCCCCAGCTCGCGAACAATCCAGGCTGGCTCGCCGAGCGCATGCGAAATGGGCGTGGTATCGAAATACGTATCGCGGCTGCCAACGCCGGGGTAAACGGTGAAGCCCGAATCGGGCCCCCGTGGATACAACCATAACTTGACGACCTCGCCGCCGCTGTACAGCAGTTCGTTGATCTCCATATCCTCCCACCGATGCAAGCGAAAGTCGTTGGAGATGTTCGAATCCTTGCCGCGAAAGGTAAAGTACGTCTCGCGAACCGCTTGCAACCGGGTTCGCAGCACCGCCTGCCCTGAGCCGTCGCGAATTTCAAGGCGAGGATCGAGCGGGGAAGCTTCATCCGCCATGGCTGTCAGCACCCAGCGTTCACCAGCCTTGGCCTCGAAGCCATACCAATCTTCGTCGACCGACGCCTGCATCGATCGCCGCACTCCCTCGACCACCGCCGAATCCTGGCGAAGATCGACGGCGGGCGACCGTCGGTCATCCCCAGCCATGGTCAGACGCCCATGGATTGCGGCCGGGAGGGTCAAACTACCGGCGGTCGTCACCCCGTTGTTGGGCTCGGCTTCCTCGACCGGCATCAGGGAGGAAGGATGGCGATCCTCATCCGCGAGGGAACCTTCCCAAGCCGCCGCCATCGTCGGTTCCATCCTAGGCTGGGACTTCACCTCCTGCCTTGCCCGCCGCGCAGCCTCCAAAAGCTCGGCGACTTCGAAAGCTTGCAACTTGCCATCCAACGATGCCACCCAAACCCGTTGCCGCGACAGGTCCCAATCGGCTTCGCTCGGCAGATCGGACAAGCGTCCCAACTCCCCCAGCGCTTGCAGGTTTGTCGAGTCCCAGAGTTTGAGGATCCGATCCTCGCCGGCAGTCAGCAAGTACTTCGCATCAGGCGACTGACGCAACCAGAGGATGGGCTTCTCGTGAGCAAAGACCGCGGCCAACATTGGGTTGATCGCCTCGCGATCTCGCGATAGCAGCCTCCACATCCGAATTCGGCGATCCGCCCCCACCGCCAGGATCCGCTGCCCGTCTGCACTAAATCGAACCGAATACTGTTCCGCCTCCCCCTGGCTGAGGGTATCCATCCGCTTACCATCGGCCAACCGCCAGATCTTGGTGGTTTCGTCCGCCGAACAACTGGCCAGCAACTCACCGGAAGGATGGAAATCGAGGTCGTAGACCGCGCCGTTGTGCCCTGCTAAGGATCGGACCACCTTTCCCTCCGCCAGGTCCCAAACAAGGATGGTGCGATCATAACCTGCCGTGGCCAACCACCGCTGATCAGGGCTCATCACCGCCGCGTAAAGAATGTCGGTGTGCCCCTCCCATTGCTGCTCCAAGGACATGGTAGCCAGATTCAGAATCGACACCTGACCACCCAAGCCGGAGACCCCCGAGGCCACGACCAGCTTATTGGGGTCGGTGGTGCGACGCAGGCTGGTCACTTTCCCGACCACCCCATCCCACGTCTGCAACTCGGCTTGCGTCTCCAGATCCACCAGCGTTAATTGCCCATAGCGTCCGAGGATGGCTTGCGAGCCTCCCGGAAGCAATTGCATGGCGGTGATCGGCGACGCCTGTTGGGGCGTCTGCGGCTTAAGCGATAAGCCTGAACCTCCCGAGCTCACCATCGATTCCAAGCGTTCCCGCAAGCCAAGCTGCCGCTCGGGTCCCAAGGCACCTTGATCGATCCAACGCATCACCATGGCGATTTCATCGTCGGTGGGTTGGACTTCGTCTTCGGGCGGCATCTTCGGTTCCGCTGTCCCCCGCAACAGCTTGACCAGCAAACTCTCCTCCGCCGCCTTCGCCTCGATCACCACCTTGTCCTTGCTACCCTTCAACAGGCCGGCCAAGGAATCGCAGGCAAAATCGGCCTCGGCGTCCTCCGCATGGTGGCAACCGACACAATACTTCCGCAGGAACGGCTCCACCTCACGCTGGTAACTCACGGCGGCCTCGCCGGCAGAAAGCCATTCCAAGGAGCAAATCGCGACGGCCAAACACCAGGTCGCGACACGGCGAGAAAGAGAGACAGCGATCGTAGCTACCATAGGAATGAACCTGAAAACGGGTGCCCAACGACCTTACGGCATGATCGCCCAAGGTGCCGTCGACCGAAAAAACATCTTCCGACTCGGCCCAGCGATCCGCCTATTCTAATTCCTCGAGCGACGCCCCACTACCTCACACAGCCACCGGAGCCGAGATCGACGGATGCGGATCGTAGCCCTTCAACTCGAAATCCTCGAACCGATAATCGAGCACCGAGTCGACATCGCGGTGGATAATCAATTCCGGCAAAGGGCGCGGATCGCGGGAGAGCTGAAGCCTGGCTTGGGTGAAATGGTTGACATAGATATGCGTGTCCCCGAGGACGTGGACGAACTCGCCTGGCTCCAAGCGACAAACCCGAGCCATCATCATCGTCAGGAGGGCGTAGGAGGCGATATTGAAGGGAACCCCGAGGAAAAGATCGGCACTCCGTTGGTACAACTGGCAGCTCAGCTTTCCATCGGCTACGTAGAATTGAAAGAGCACGTGGCAGGGTGGCAGCGCCATCCGCGGAATATCGGAGACATTCCAGGCGCTGACCAGCAACCGCCGCGAATGCGGGTTGCGACGAATCTCCGCTTCCACCTGGCAAATCTGATCGATGGTCGAACCGTCCGGGCAACTCCACGATCGCCACTGCTTGCCATAGACTGGCCCTAACTCCCCCGCCGCGTCGGCCCATTCGTCCCAGATGCTGACTTTGTGTTCCTGGAGGTAGCGGACATTCGTCTCTCCCCGCAAAAACCAAAGCAATTCCACCAGGATGCTCCGCCAGTGCAACTTCTTGGTGGTCACCATCGGAAAACCTTGGCTCAGGTCAAAACGCATCTGGCAACCGAACAGGCTACGCGTCCCCGTCCCCGTACGGTCGGTTTTCTCGTGACCGTTTTCTAAGACCTGACGCAATAAATCCAAGTACTGGCGCATGGCTATCCGTGGTTGGCCAGGCTATCGGCCGAAGATCTTCCGGGAAACAACGCTCGAAAACGCCGATTGTGATGTCAAACCCGCGGCTCAGCAAGCCACCCCGGCCCACCCCTTGGGCTGGTTGGGGAGGGCTGTCCGAACCGGGAATGGACGTTTATGATGTTATAGATTGGTGGTACCTTGGCAACGCGTTCGGGAAGAAGAAGATCCTGTGATTCGTTCGGAGAAAATCGGTAGGTTGGCC
>JBILTQ010000595.1:0-4591 GCA_044371435.1 Pirellulaceae bacterium
GGCACGGTCGACGGCGGCGGTTGGTTCGACCTGCACGTGAGCGACCTCACCCTGCTGCCCGGCGCGTACGAAGTGGTGTCGTCGGTGCGCGACGCGCAGCTGCTGCACATCTACGACCACCTGCACCCTGCCGTGCGGTTCACGGTGAACGCCGGCGTGTACGCAGAGCGCAGCGGTGTGGTGAGCATGCGGCCCGACTGGAGTTTCCACCGGGCCTGAGCCGGGGTTCAGCCGTCGGTGCGCATCCGGTCGAGCAGCGACTTCAGCTTCCAGGCCGGCGCCCGTTCGCCCTCCCAGTTGGTGGTGAGCGGGTCGGCATGGGCCCGGTAGTGCAGCAGTTCGTCGCTGGGGTGGGCCGAGTCCTCATACCAGCCGAGGTGCCGGGCGAGGTACGGGGCGCCGGTACGCAGCGCCGGATCGAGCACGTAGCCGACACCTGCCCGGTACATGGCGAAGGTGGTGTCGATGGGCGCCGCGTACAGGCCGGGCTCGACCTTCTGCTCCCAGGCCACCACAGTGTCGCGGTGGGCGTAGTGGGCGGGTAGGTCGTCGATACGCAGGCCGAAGCCCACCTTGGCGATGTCGGGGTGGGCCTCGAGCACGGCGGCGAAGTGGTCGAGCGCGTCGAGCGGGCACGCCTCGTCGGGCACCACGTCGGGGTCAGTCACCACGATCGGTGCGTGGCGGTTCAACTCGGGCACCAAGCCGCTGAGCCAGGGGGCCGTGTGCCACAGGTTGGCGTGGGTGCGGCGCACGTGATGCGGCGAGGCGGCGAGGTAGTCGAGCAAGGGCTCGTAGGTGCTGCCGTTGTCGAGCAGCCAGATCTCGGCGTTACCCGCCCGTTCGAGCCAATCGACGAGCGGCACCAGCGAGGCCAGCCGGTCGCGCACGTTGACGATGACGTGATAGGTGGTCATGGCTGAACCCGTCTGCCGCGCAAACGGGCGTAGACGCGTCGGGCCGGTGCTGCAGCGCGGAACAACGTCGACTGCTCGACTGCGTGCAGCGCCTGTTCAGTGCGGGCCAGCTGTTCCTCGAGTTCGGCCACCCGTGCCGCGAGCGCGGCGCGTTCGGCCAGCAGCGCCTGGTGATCTTGGGCGAGGTGGACGCGGGCTGCCACCTGGTGCTCGGCGAACGACATCAACTCGATGATGCGGTTGCGCAGCGCCTGGTCCTGCGCGGCGAACTGCTCGCTCAACTCGACGAGTTGTGCGACGAGATCGTCACCCGAGGGACCGAAGGTCGAATCGACCATGATCGAGGAGGTTAGCCTCACACCGACGGTTGGCCAGGTGGCACAGGTGGGACCCAACGATGCACGACGACATGACCAACCCGCCTGCCCCGGACAGGACCGTCGATGTCGCTCTGGCCAGCGTGGCCGTGTTCGTCCTGACCCGCGGGCCCGTCTTCACCCTCTGGAGCGAGTGGTCACCTGAATGGGATCAGTTCGCAGTCGGTTCGGCGATCGTGGCCTCGTTCTGGCTCGTGTATGCCCTGGTCGGCATCCGACTGCAGCTGACCTGGCGACTGCTGCTTCGACACCCCGGAGCGATCCCCCTCCTGCTGCTCGGGGCGTGGCTCAGCCTGTCGACCCTGTGGTCCACCGGCCCTGCAGCGACCTTCTCGAACGGTGTCGGCACGCTGGGGGTCGTCGTCGTCGCCCTCTGGCTGCGCACTGCGCTCTCGCTCGACCGGCAACTCCTTGCAGTCTTCGTCGGGTGCGGTGCTGGCATTGCGCTCAGTGCCCTCGCTGTCATCTCGAACTGGCTGATCGCCGTCGACCCCAACGGCGAGACCGTCGGCATCTACGGGAACCGCAACTCCTTGGCCCCCATCGCCATGCTCACTCTGCTCGCCGGCGCTCCGTTGCTCATCACCAGTCTGTCCACGCTCGCACCCCGCGACGGAACCGTCCGGGCCCTCCTTCGAAACCTGCCGACGATCGCAACGCTGAGCCTGGCGCTCTGGCTCCTCGTCGAGTCCCGGTCGATGACCTCCTGGTTTGCGCTCGCGGGGGCGTTGGCCACCGGTGCACTCGTTGCTGCGACGCGAGGGCACCTCTCGTCGAGGGCGCTCGCCACCGGTCTCGGCCTGCTGGTAGTCACGATCGGCGTGGGCTTCGTCGCTGCCGGCAGTTACGTGAGTCGACTCGCCGGCCGCGGAACCGACTTCACGTTCCGCGGGACGATCTGGCGAGTTGCGCTCGACGGTGTGGCGGAGCGGCCCGTGCTCGGCTGGGGCTATCTGGCCGCATGGTGGAACCCCGAGTTCCGAGATGCTCTGGCCGCGAACCCCGTGCAGGCGGCTACGGTCTACGAAGCCCACAACGGCTTCCTCGAAGTGCTCCTAGGCGCAGGGCCTCTGGCCGTTGTCCTGCTGGGAGCGGCGCTCGTTACAGGCGGGCGGGCTCTCAGCGATCGCGTGGCGAACGAACGGGACCGAACACTGTGGTGGCTGGTCATCGCTGCCTACTGTCTGCTCGCGAACCTGGTCGAGTCGTTCATCGGCAGCCACCACATCATGTGGTTGCTGTTGGCATCCGCGCTGCTCTCAGCGAGCAACACGGTGCAAGTACCGTTCGGCCGCAGCCGCAGGGATCGGGGCCGTGCCGAGGTCAGCGACGCGGCTCGGCCCGCGTGACCGCATCCGTTGCGCGGAGGGCCAACTCGAGGGCACGCAGGCCTGCTCTGCCCGACACGCGCGGTGTCGTCCCGTTGCGGACACAGTCGGCGAAGTGGCGGAGTTCGAGAGCCAGCGGCTCGCCCCTGGTCTCGAGAAACGGGATCTCGACGACACTCGACTGTCGATACCGTGCTCCTTCGTCGCTCAGGTACTCCTGGCGGCTCATCCGACTGATCGTGACGTCCTGGCGCACGAGGTCGGCGGTGATCACGCTCTCCTGCTGCGTGATCTCGAGGGTGCGTACCTTCTGCTGGCCGAGTCGGCTGGTGTTGAACGCTGCCGTCACACCGTTGTCGAACACCATGGTGACGGTTGCAACATCCTCGGTACGACCTCGCACTGCCCGTGCGACCCCACCGATCGAGACGACATCGACGTCATGGCCCATCAGCGAGGTGACGATGTCGATGTCGTGGATCATCAGATCGAGGATGACTCCGTCGTCGATCCGCGACGAGTAGGTGCCGATCCGAGAGGCTTCGATGTGCAGGGGCTCCTCGAGGAGTTGCGGCAGTTCGGCCACCGCTGCATTGAATCGCTCGATGTGCCCCACCGCCAGCACGACACCGGCACGTTCGGCGGCGGCGACGATCTGCTCAGCCTCCTCGGCGGTCGCCGCGATCGGCTTCTCGACGAGCACGTGCACACCGCGATCGATTAGTTCTAGTGCGATCTCGAAATGGAATCTGGTCGGCACAGCCACTACGGCGGCGTCGATGTCTTCCGCAAGGTCGGCGAGCGAACCGACCGCAACAGCGCCGGCATTGCGGCCAGCGCTGCGCGCCCGGTCGAGGTCGCCATCAATGACCGCGACGAGCTCGATTCCAGGAGACTGATGCGCGACACGGGCATGGTTGGCACCCATGATGCCCGCGCCCACCACGGCGAGACGGACGTCGCCGATCATGGCTGCATCACTGCCCGCACCTCGCGAACAATTGTCGCGAGCTCCTCGTCGGTGAGGTACGGGTGCACGGGGAGCGAGACGACCTCGGCTGCTGCAGCGAACGCGTTCGGCACCTCATCGGCGACCACCCGAGGATGGTTGCGGTAGCAGTCGTAGTCGAAGACCACCTTCGGGTAGTAGGTACCGCAACCGATCCCCCGCTGCGTGAGCTCAGCGATGAACTGGTCCCGGCTCACCGCAGCATCGCTCGTGATGCGGACCGTGTACTGGTGGTACACGTGCGTACGGTCCGCGGGCGGCTCGTGCGGCAGCACCAGTCCAGGGATACCTGCCAGACCCTCGGTGAGGATCCGCGCATTGCGCTGTCGGATCTTCGTGACATCCTCGATCCGGGAGAGTTGAGGCAGTCCTACTGCCGCCGCAAGATTGGTCATGCGGTAGTTGTGACCAGCCACCTCGTACTGGTAGCGCTGGCGCATACCCTGGTTGCGCAGCAGCCGAACTCGATCGGCCACAGCGTCGTCGTTCGTGGTGACCACGCCGCCTTCACCCGTATTGAGGTTCTTGGTCGCGTACAACGAGAAGCTACCGACCCCGAACGAGCCGGCGCGCCGACCCCGATACGTGGCTGCAACCGCCTGCGCCGCGTCCTCGACCACCTCGAGACCGTGGGCTTCTGCGGTCGCCATGATGGGGTCCATGTCCGCCATCAGTCCGTAGAGGTGCACCGGCATGATCACCCTGGTGCGGTCGTTCACCAGATCAGCGATGAGCGGCGTATCGATGTTGAAGTCGGCACCGATGTCGGCGAACCGCGCCGTAGCGCCCGCTTCGAGGATCGCATTGAGTGTCGCGACGAACGTGAACGGACTCGTGATGACCTCGTCGCCCGGGCCGACACCGAGCGCCTCCATGGCCACGACCAACGAGGTGGTGCCGTTGTTCACGGCAACTGCATGTTTCACACCATGGAGTTCCGCAAACTGCTGTTCGAATCGT
>JBILTQ010000422.1:0-4581 GCA_044371435.1 Pirellulaceae bacterium
GCACAGCCATCGCAGAATACGGTTGCCCCGAACGCCTCGGAGGCCAGTGGAAGCTAAGCAATTGGCTAGCGATCCCGGCGACCTTGAGGCTTAATCCGATTTTAGGTGATCCTCGATGAGGTCGGCGTCCGATCACCCGAGGTAGGTGCTTTCGTCTGCTCAGGAGAATGAATGTGCGTCTCTCGTATCGCTGGGTTTTGCTCGCAATGATTGGGACCCTGCCAAGCCAGGGATGTGTTACCTCTCCCAACGCGAGGTTCTCCGTCTGGCCTACCCAGAAAGCGGTGGACCCGACGGCCGTCGGCAGTGACTCGGCGACCGCCAGTTCCTTGAACTCCAAGTTGTCGAACACCGCCAAAGGAGTCAAAGGACAATTTTCCTCCGTCGGCACAGCCGTATCGTCTGCGTACGGGAAAGCCAAAACGGCAATGTCGTCGGCCTTCAGTCCTGCCACCTCCGCCGCCGCCCCACCCGACGCTACCAGTTTGGCAACCATGCCAGCTAATCCGGCGACTATCGGTCCTGAAATCAATGTCATGACTGGTCAGATGTATGAATCGAATGGCCAGTACGCCAAGGCCATGGACTATTACAGCAAGGCACTCGAAGCGGAGCCCAAAAACCTGTCGGCCCTGTGCAGCATGGCGCGGCTCCAAGATCGACAGAATAACCCGCAGAAAGCTATCGAGTTCTACCAGAAGGCAGTCAGCGTTGCACCCAATCAAGCAGGGCTTTACGCGGAACTTGGCAATGTCCAAATGCGATTGGGCCAGGCCGCGATGGCAAAAGAACACTATCAGAAGGCAATCAACCTCGATCCTACCAATCGATCGTACCGATCGAGTATGGCTGGACTGATGATCGACGCGGGGCAGGCAGAGCATGCCGAGGCCGAGTTGCGGCAGGTGGATGCTCCTGCCATGGCGCAGTACCAAATGGCCTATCTCTACATGAGCCGTCAAAACGTCGTGACAGCCAGGCAGTATCTCGGAAAAGCCCTGGCCATGGATCCAAACCTGCAACCTGCTCGCGATATGATGAATTCCCTAGGGGGGATCCAGGCGGTGCAACAAGCAGGGGCAATGGTGCAACAGGCCAATCAATCTTATCAGCAGGCCGGTTCAATGCTGCAGTCGGCGAGCCAGTTCGTCAATACACCCGTTTCGTCTTCCAGTACAGCCTCGGCGAACTCTCCCTGAAAATCAGCAACGGGTCATCACCAAGCCAGCGAAGTCAAGCTCGAGCCATGGCTGACAGGTTCTCGAAGGATGACTCCCTCGGCGAATCCTGGCGTGAGGTAGCCGAAATACTTTTCCATCAGGCAAGTTGGTAGCCGGGCATCCTTATTCGCTATTCACTCCTGGATGAGTCCCCTTGGAAGGACGCGGGTCGCGGTGGATGATCGAACCCCACGGCAAGCTCGACCATTACCGTCCACGCATCAACCTGTTTCACCCTGACCGGCATCAAAGCTTTGCTCAGTCACCACCCAACCCTATGGCTCGGGGTATCGACGGCCTGAACCTGGACTAGTCTACCAACCCGCGGCTAATCCATCGCCACGCGGATCCGCCGCGCCGACAAACCCTGAGCCGTCCCGACTGCGGGCGACGATATGCGAGGTTGAGCTGGAGGTGAGGAGCTGCATTGCGTGACCGCGAGCTTTGAGACCATCCACCACGGCCTGAGGCAGGTTTGGCTCGTACATTAGCTGAGGTGGGAACCATTGATGGTGCAAACGCGGAGCGGCTACGGCTGCTGGTGGCGAATAGTCGAGGTCGATCATGCTGATGATCTCCTGAAGTACGCAGCTGATGATGCGCGGACCACCGGCTGCCCCCAAGGCGATCACCGGCCGTCCTGACTGCAGCACGATGGTCGGACTCATGCTCGAGAGGGGACGCTTGCCTGGAGCGATCGCATTCGCTTCAGCCCCGATCAAGCCGAAGTAATTGGCGACGTTGGGTTGCGCTGCAAAATCATCCATCTCATTATTAAGCAGTACCCCAGTCCCGGGAATAACCACTTTGGCGCCAAAGCCAGTGTTGATGGTGGCGGTACAGGAGACCCAATAACCTTCGTCGTCAGCCACGGAAAAGTGGGTCGTATGGCGATCATCGGATGCCGGTTCACCGAAAAAGTCCTGCTCGGCTCCCGGTGGTTCCCCATGGCTGGTGACGGCTGTCGCTCGTTGCCAATCGATCCTCCCGGCCAGTTGCTCAGCATAGGCAGGCGAGACCAGCCCACGGGGAACCTGGCTGAAAGCCGGATCACCCAGCCAGTAGGCGCGGTCGGCGAAAGCTAGTTTCATCGCTTCCGCCGTGAGATGCAGCCGAGTCACTTCATCGGTGTTCGAGAGGTTAAAGCGTTCGAGGATCTGCAGCATTTGAGCGATATGAACACCGCCTGAGCTGGGAGGGGGGAAATTGATAATCTCTCGACCGCGATAGGCGACACGAATGGGCTCGCGTAACTCGATCGTGTATTCGGCGAAATCCTGAGCCGTGATGATACCACCATGAGCTTTCATCCAGGCCTCGGTTCGACTAGCGAAAGGCCCGCGATAGAACCAGTCGCTACCGTGTTCCGCGATGGCACGATACGACGCCGCCAAATCGGGTTGTCGCAGCCGCTCGCCCTCTTCGAGCAACTTTCCCTCAGGGAAAAAAATGGCCCGGCTGGCTTCGAATCGCGCTAAGTCGTCACTCGCCGCTTTCAACCTGGTCGCATAGATCGGACTTAGGGGAAAGCCTTTCTCCGCCAATTCCGCTGCGCGTCGCAAATGGTCGGCGAAAGGGAGGCTGCCGAAATGGGTGGCGGCGTAGTCAAAGGCGGCGATCTCACCCGGAATACCACTCGCCAATGCCCCGGTCTGACTGAGTTGGGTATCGGCTTTTCCATCGCGGAGATACATGTCGCGATGAGCAGCCGCCGGTGCCCGCTCGCGACCGTCGATTAGGACGAATTGGCCGGAAGGGAGATGGATCATCATGAAACATCCTCCACCGATTCCTGAATTGTGCCCGTCCACTACCCCCAAACTCAAGCCAACGGCGATGGCGGCGTCGATCGCGTTGCCGCCCAACTGAAGCACCTCCAAGCCAGCTTGCGTCGCCAGCGGATGACCGGAAGAGACCATGCCATGCAAGGCCACCGTCGATTGGGCGCGAAGATCCAGCACCGATGGCCCCAGGGCTACGGTCCAACCAAGGATCAACCCTAGCTGCCTTCGGCTAAATGCGATCACTAACCCAGAAAAAGTTCGCATGTAAAACCTCGAAGCCCATGGTGTGGAAGCCGGCCATCGCCTGGCCTCACAAAAATAGCAAACCCGGTGACACCGGCGAGAACCCTAGCGTCGCTCCGTCGCCTTGGCCCTGGCTTGGGTCAGGACTTCCTGAACACTAACCTCGCTGCCACCACGTCGTTGGCTTTCATCGGCAGCTTCCATGAAGGCAAAAAGCTCCAACGTCTCCTCGGGGCGAACCGGGACAACCCCGTCGCGGAACATCTTGACGATTTCGACCAGAAGGACCTCGTAGCCATCATGCAAACCGATCGGGGCTTCACCTTTCTCGCCAACCGCGATCCCACCAAAGCCTTTTCGGTCGGTTTGATTGGATTCGCGGAAAATACCGACCCGCCCCTCGGGCCAGCGACCGATGACCTCAATCTTGCCGTCGGCGGTCTTCGTCCGTTGTACCGTCTGGCAACCCATGCCCATCACCGCGTGCAAAGCTTCGCAACCGTGAATGCCATACCAATACAAGTCGGTATGGGTCGGCTCCAGCGAGGCAGGGCTGAACGTTTCGGCGCGCGAGACCTTGCCGATCGAACCACCACGCACGGCCTGAGTTGTCTTGCCAAACCGCAACGAGGAAGCGGTGAAGCAGGGAACGCCAGCGGCCTTCACGGCGTCGAAAATACGCACGGCATCGACCAAATCTCCAGCGACCGGCTTATCGATGAAGACTGGCTTGCCAGCGGCCAGGATGGGCTGGAGTTGCTCGTAGTGGACCCGGCCATCATTGGATTCCAAGAGCACGACATCGACCCGTTGGAGCAACTCGTCAATGGAAGCAACTACCTCCACCCCCAACTCTCGGATCTTCTTCGTGTACTCGGGGACTCGCTGGGTGCTGCTCACAATGTCGCGACTACCTTGAGGGTAAGCCGCGACCACCCGAACGCCGGCAACTTTGGCGGCATCCTCCGGCTTCTTCGGACCTTGATTGAGGATCGTTGTAAACGCTATCGCGTGCGATGTATCGAGTCCAACAATACCCGCGCGAATACTGGTCGCATCCTGCGCGAGCAACGCGACCTGAGTGGAAAGGCATGGAACCATCGCCAAGCAGAAACATAGGGACCAAGATCGGAACATGGGACTCTCGAGGGGGAGGATGGGTGGGCAGCACAAGACCCGACGCATAGCCACCCGGCAGCCACCCCACACGGGATGAGCAACAGGTATCATCATGCCAACCGCCTCGCTGGTTACTCCAGCGGTGGCGGTCGGGACTCTGCTCCCTGGCCCTCGGTCGTCCCGGATATGCGCTAGACGCGGAAAATCTTCATTCA
>JBILTQ010000424.1:0-4571 GCA_044371435.1 Pirellulaceae bacterium
CCGCCTTTGCCGGTTGGTTAGAAGGCGAGTCATTAAACATCAGGAATCTACTGTACACTCAGGATGGCAAGCCCAAGCTCTCGATCATTTCGATCGCTCATCTCAATGATGCGGAACGGATGTTTTTTGTGACCCTCTTTCTTGGGGAGCTTTTATCCTGGGTACGGGCGCAGCCGGGTACCAGTTCCTTGCGGGCTATCTTCTATATGGACGAGGTCTATGGTTACTTCCCACCGACCGCCAAGCCACCCTCGAAACCCCCGATGCTCACCTTGCTCAAGCAAGCGAGAGCTTTCGGTTTGGGCATCATGCTGGCTACCCAAAATCCGGTGGACCTGGATTACAAGAGTTTAGCTAATATGGGGACATGGTTTCTCGGGCGGCTCCAAGCACAACGCGATAAGGATCGTGTGCTCGACGGTCTGGAAGGAGTCGCTGCCCAAAGCGGGAAAGGCTTTGATCGAGGCAGTATGGATCGTCTTCTGTCGTCGCTGAGTTCCCGCGTCTTTTTGATGAGCAATGTGCATCAGGATCGCCCGGAAATCTTTCAATCCCGATGGGCTTTATCGTTTTTGCGAGGGCCGCTTTCGCGGGAGCAAATCCAGGCGTTGATGAGAGAGAAACGGGAAGTTGGGCGAACGACCAGGAAGTTTTCACCTTTAGCCAACCCGGTCGATCCGGCTTCAAGCGTCGGGACACGACCGATTGTACCGGCTAACGTGGTCGAGAAATTTGCCTTGCATCATCGACCGCGACCGGGCAGCAAGCTGGTTTATCGTCCTTACCTGCTCGGCCAGGCCAGCCTTCATTACGTGCGTGCCACTAGCGATATCGACTATTGGGCGGATACCAGCCTGGTGGTACCGCTTCGAGAGCCGATTGCCGAACCATTCTGGGAGAACGCGACAACCATCGCGGATGGAGTGCTCGAGTTGGCCTCGACGCCTGATAGCGAGTTCTCTTTTGCCGGCTTGTCGCCAGCCTTCACTTCGACCAAGAACCTGGCAGCCTGGGAGAAGGAGCTTAAGGATCACTTGTATCGTCAGCGCTCGATTTCTATTTTTACCAGTAAAGCTCTCAAACAGCGAAGCCGACCGGAGCAAAGCGAAGCCGATGCGCGTATCGAGTTATCGCAGGCAGCTCGCGAGGCCAGGGATCGAGCGGTTGGCGAACTCAAGGCGAAGACCGCAGAAAAGGTTCGGGCGCTCGAGGCGCGGATTGCGGCTGCCGAGCTGAAGGTGGCGAAAGAGAAGTCGATCGAGAAATCGCGATGGGTAACCACGATCGTCGACGCCGCTTCTTCGGTATTTGGCGCGATTTTGGGAAACAAGATCGCCTCCAAGACGAACATGACACGGGCCGCAGCAGCGGCCAAGAAATTCGGCCAGGCCAATGATGCGCGAGGCAGCGTGGCACGGGCCGAAGATGCGCTGCGGGAAATCGTCGACGCCAAGCTGCAACTAGAGCTGGATTGCATCGATGGGGTAGAACGGATCAGCGAGCAATTCAGACCGGAAAATCTGGTGCTCGAAAGTATCGAGATTCCACCGCGCAAGACGGATACCCGCATTCGTCAGTTGGCCCTGATTTGGATCCCGTGGCAGATCGACTCCGAAGGGAGCGCCGAACCGCTGATCGATTTACCGGGCTGACTCGGCTTGGCGGTTGGAAGCTCAGCACCCGAAGAAGTCGAACCGGCTTCATACCAGTCAGCAGCTCATGGAGTAAAGAGTCATGCTTGGGCTAGCCGAACGCTTGGCTGGCAACAGGACAAGTTGTCAGCTGAGCGGTTCATGCCCGATACTGTGCGGTCGAATTTGTACTTGGCTACAGACCGAGTTGGCGATGAAGCATTGGAGGTGGGCTTGGTGATGCAAGTCAGCGATGACTTCCGTCGGCGGAACTGGCCCTACCCATTCGATGGCCGGCTGAAGGAGGATCTCGCTCACCCAGGCGATACGTTTTTCGTTCTTGGCCATCCGACCCATCGCCTGATCGCGGTAGCTTTCTACGGTTAGGCCGCGTTTGGCTGCCAGCCACAGGAAGGTCAGCATGTGGCAACTGGCGACAGCCGCTACCAAGGCTTCCTCAGGATCGACGGCAGCTTCGACCGACCAGGGAGCAGCGACAACGTGTGGTGATGGGGATGCTGGGACGGTGATGCCTCCATCGAAAAACCAAGTATGCCTCCGGGAATATTGGCCTCGGGGGAAGTCAGGGCCAGTATTCTTCCAGGCGATGATCGCCTCGAAGCTTGGCTGTGATCGCCTGTCGGTGACCGGAGGGCGGTTCGCCAAAAGCCACCCCCGCTTTTCCTCGATGAAGCCCAGGTGGTGACGGATGTGCCAGGTGGTTTTCGCGACCAGCTCCCGCAGGGTGAACTTGCCTGCCTCGCTGTGGATGGCGGTACGTTCCCAGACGTCGGCGGCTTGTCGGCGGAGGATGCGCGCGGTACGCCGCCGCAAGGCAGCAATCAAGCTGAGTTCCTCGTCGATCGCTTGTTCCTGATATTGAATCCGCTCTGGGTAAGGCTTTTCATCGACACCGATCAGCAGCGGGTTGTCTAAAGCGATGGTTCTGGTGATACGGTCGGAAAAATAGACCTCACTGTCGGCCAGATGGCAGACGACCTCCAGGACACTCCATTTGCCGGCGATGGGTCGGGCCCGCGTTTCATCGGGAGACAAGCCATCCACAGCGGTAGCCAGCGCATCGGCCGCTTGAAGGTAGTCGTCGATCAGTTCGGTAGCACTAAACATCATTACTCCTCGTCGAAAAAGCGCTTACCATGTTACCCGAGGCCGGCGAGCTGACGAAATGTCAGGTCGAGATATCGGTCGTGGTGGGTGATCAGCGGCAACCGTACCGGGGTTGCCTGTCGTCGCTCAGCGGGTTGGGGGGACCATCGCGCGCGGGGTGTTCCGGGGATAGGTGAGGATAGCCGGATACGCAACTTCGTGCGCGTGGCTTACAATCGGGACTTTTACAGTCAGCGATGAGGTAAAATCATGGCCAAGCAGCATTCCCCTCGTTTTTTGAAGATCACCAGTGACGCTCAGTCCCGGGTCAAACATTGCTCGGTGGAGCAGGTCAAGCAATGGCTTGACCAGGGAAGAGGGCCGATGATTATCGATGTCCGCGAGGAAAGTGAGTATGCGGCCGGCCGCATCCCCACGGCGCTGCATCTGAGTAAAGGGATCATCGAGCGGGATATCGAACATCGAGTACCCGATCCCGATAGTCCGTTGGTCCTTTATTGCGGTGGGGGCTTCCGTTCGGCGTTGGCCGCAGAGAATCTTGAACGCATGGGGTATACCCACGTCTTGTCGATGGACGGAGGTTGGACAGGATGGAAAGAAGCCGGCTATCCGACCGAAGCTCCGAACTGTTGAGGACCGACGGCGGGAAGGTTGCCTAATTTTTCCCGAGCAACGAGTTGATGTAGAGTTTGGAGGTTTCCAGTCGCGGGATAGCCATCGGCTTGGGCTCCAGGTCAAAGGGAACGGAATACTGTTTGACCTTGGCGAGTTTCTCGGCTTCTGTTCCGGACAGGAGTTCGGGAATTTTGCGGTAGTTGACGATGTCGAGCAGGTTTTTGGGGACAGGCACCGGGCCATACTGGCTGTTGCGTGTTTCCTTGGCTCCGCCGAACTCCTGGGCCGCCTTGAGAATCTCGGGACTGTAGACGAATTGCCCAGCTTCATTTTCGCTTCCCAGGGAATCGAAGCTACCGATCGTCACGATACTGCTGTTGCGGTCGTGGAACTCATAAGCTTCGAAGCCGGCATTCCGCAGGACCTCAGCCGCCAGGTTGGCTTGAAAGGCGGCAAATTCCAACTGATCGCTGGCGCCATTAGCCGAGGCATTCTGCGCGGCGCGGCTGTTATTCAGCACGACTTGATCCTCACCGCGAAAGGTCGCCACCCGGACGGTAAATCGTCCTTGAGCTTCCAGCAACGAGTGTTTGGCATTCCTGTTCAGGCTCTGGACAAATTTATCGACGACCGGAGCCTGGAAAAAATCTTCGGGAAGTAAAGGATTACGAGTGATGAAGGCTCCGGCTAGCTTGTAGTCCTGGTCATTGCTCTTCGATCTCAGCAAGCGTTGGTAGGCAGCCACGGAATGTTCCGACTCCGGTTTGCTCGCCAGTGCTGTCGGCTGCATTTTCTTGATACGCTTCAATGTCTCCTTGAGTTGCGGATCTTCGAGCGAGGTAAAATCGCCGACGAGGATACCGTAACCGTCGATTTTGCGATCAGCGATGTATCGCATTCGGCGTTGCCGGCCGTTGGCCTCGATCCCGGAACCGGGTACCGTTTGCGAGTAATCAAATTGCTTGGGTAGCACGTAGGCATTGAGTTGGTATTTTTGGCGCAATTCCTTGGCCAACTCATTAGCGATACTTTGCGATTCGCTCCCCTCGAGCGAGGCAGCCAGGATCAACCAGGGTCCATGTTCGGCCTTGAGTCGCAGTTCATCATCCGTGACCTGTTCAGAAGGCTGCGAGGGGCGAAAAATCTTAAGGAAAGCAGGGGATTCCGCCTGGAGCGACGGCCCATCGACGGCGATCG
>JBILTQ010000110.1:0-15070 GCA_044371435.1 Pirellulaceae bacterium
GACATCATTGGCTTGGCGCGGCCCTGGCGTGCTGCGGCCATCGGCGATCCATCGCTGCAGCAAAGCCTCCAAGCCATCGGCAATCTCGGGATGCTCGAGGTAAAGATTACTGGTCTCGCCGGGATCAACGGCCAGATCATACAGCTGATGATCGGGTAAGCTTTGCTCCTTGGCGGCGGCATCCTTCGGACTTCCCCAACCGCCGGAACCGCTGCACAAAGCCAACTTCCAACGTCCACGGCGGATGGCAAAACGACCGTCGATGCTGTGATGCACGACAGCTTCATGCACCGGGGACGTATCCTTTCCCAACAAGGCTGGGAGGATGCTGTAGCTATCTTCCGCCGCATTGGCCGGCAGCGAAACGGACAAGAGATCCGCCAAGGTGGCCATCAGATCGGAGTGGCAAATCAACTGGGAACTTTGCGACCCCGGCGCGATCTTGTTCGGCCAACGAGCTAGGAAGGCAACCCGATGCCCCCCCTCCCAAATATCAGCCTTGTAGCCCCGATAACGCTCGCTGGCATAATGCCCCTGCTTCTCCAAAGCTTCGGTTTTAGCCGCTGGCGAACAACCGTTGTCGGACGTGAAAAAGACGAGCGTATTCTCAGCGACGCCGCTTCGCTCCAACGCCGCCAACACACTCCCGACCACCGCGTCGGTCATCATCACGAAATCAGCGTAATCCCCGAGCCCACTTTTGCCGAGCCATTCAGTCGACGGAACAATCGGCGTGTGGGGCGAAGTCAGCGGAAGGTAGAGAAAGAATGGCTGCCCCGCGTTGGCCGCCAACGCCCGCTGGTCGAGATAGCTGACCGCCTTGGCTTGCAAGCGAGGAAGCATAGCGATCGGCTCAATCATCTCGATCACCTGATCGCCTTCGATCAAGGAGGCCATCGTCCGCGCATTCGAACAACCAAAGAATTCGTCAAAGCCACGCGTCGTTGGACCACCCAGGATCCTCGCTCCCACCGGTAGCCCCGTGGCGAGCACCCCCTTGGCCCCACGCTCCTTACCCGTCTGCGCATCGGATTGGAAACCGAGGTGCCATTTGCCGATGCAGGCCGTGTGATATCCAGCCTGCTTCAGCAATCCGGCGACCGTCAAACGATCCGCGGCAATGAGCGGCTCATCATTACCGCCATCCAACACCCCAGCCTGCAACCGCGTCCGCCAGGCATAGCGGCCTGTCAGCAGACCGTAACGAGTTGGAGTACAAACCGCCGAACCGCTATGGGCATCGGTGAAGATCATGCCCTGCTGGGCCAACTGATCGAGATGCGGCGTTTTGATTTTGCCCCGCTTGGGATTGAGATGCTGCACATCGCCATAACCGAGATCGTCGGCCAGGATATAAACGATGTTCGGCCGCTCCGGTTTGGACTGCGCCATCAACGCCGAGGAAACCACCCACATCATGATGATGGTGGTCCAAAGAATCCGAAGTCTTATCCACATGGGCAATATCCCGTCAGTGAGAGTTGCTTGAGCGACACCTTCGAGCCACACATACTATCCCCGGGAGATCGGCTGCCAGATCACGATGCCAGGGATGGGAATCACCGATTACGGGCTCAGTTTGAGGGCTTCGCGGATTTTGTCTGCCACCTGATTGGCTAATTTTTCATAACCTTCCGGCAGATAATGAACATCCCCAGGATTCTTGAAAAGGGTCGCCGGAAAATTGGCGGTGGTGGCATGAAGATCATTGATGGCGATCCCATGCGCCTTCATGATTTTTTCCGCCACCGCGTTGTAGCGGCGTTCGTCGCCAACATACCTTCCAGCTTCACCCACGGGAACATAGGAGGTACTGGCCCAGATCAAGGTCGCCCCAGTTTTCTGTAGCCGCTGAACCAGTTCCTGAAGATTGGTCGCATAGTCGCCTAGCGGGACGGCTTGCGTGCCCCGAACCTTATCGCGATTTCCCTGCACCTTGGAATCGGGATGCCGGTAACATAGATCGTGTAGGCCCCAATTGAAATGAATGACATCCCAGCTTTGATCGCCTAGCCAAAGCTCGAGGTTCTTGAGCCCCGCCCGGGTATCTCCACAATTGGCACTGGGTCGATGGACCTCCGCTTGACCAGCCAATCGGTCGCGGACCATCGAGGTGTAGCCGATGGAAATGGAATCCCCAAGGATAAGAACTTGCGGCCTCGAACCAGCAGCAGCCGCCGAGGAGGAAGGATTTTTCGACGACTTGGCGGCAGGAGCTTTCTTCCGAACTCTTCTCGCCGGTTCGCTCGCGACGGCCTCGGGCCTGCCAAACTTAGGTTGCAACCCCATGCCAACGCAGTCGGCATCGACCTCGGCGCTCCAGGCTTCCCAAAGCCTTTTCAAGGCGACCAGCTTCTCCGGATACTTATCGGCCAGATCATGCTGCTCGCCAATATCTTCAGCAAGATTGAAGAGCATGTCGCGAGCCGGCGTCTGCTTAGGCCCAGGCACCGCATCTCCCTCGGTGGAATGGACGAACTTCCAAGCCCCCTGACGCACCGCGTAATTGTTGCTCATCGTACGACTACGCCAAAAAAGGGCTTCATGCGGCGCGCCGGACTGCTTTCCTGACAGGTAGGGGAGCAAGTCGATCCCATCGATCCGGCGACTGTCGGCCTGGCCGGCCGCCAAAGCCGTAGCGCTGATATCGAAGGAGATCACCGGTTGCGAATAAGTCGAACCGGCGGCGATTCTCCCTTGCCACTCCATCAGCAGGGGGACACGAATCCCCCCTTCCCACGTCTCGCACTTCGAACCGCGGAGCGGCACATTGCTCGAGCCATTGACCGCATTTCGCGTTGTCGGCCCACCATTGTCGCTGGAAAAAACAATCAAGGTCTCCCCCCGCTTACCGATCGCCTCCAACTCCGCGAGGACCAGACCGACCGCATCATCCATGGCACTCAACATGGCCGCGTACGTCTGCCGTCGCGGATCGGTAAGCTGCGGGAATCGCGCCTTGTACTTGTCGATCGCTTGCAGCGGGGTATGGACGGCGTTGAAGGCCAAATAGAG
The DNA here is from genome assembly GCA_044371435.1 of Pirellulaceae bacterium. GTDB lineage: Bacteria > Planctomycetota > Planctomycetia > Pirellulales > Pirellulaceae > JAIYDQ01. The sequence continues at coordinate 3,016 of JBILTQ010000110.1, forward strand.
AAAGAAAGGTTGGCGTGCATCGCGCTGCTGCGAGATCCAGGCCGCCGTCTCTTCCCCGAAGGCATCGGTGAGATATCGCTGCTCGCCCGCGTCCTGATCATTGCGGAGGATCGGAGCGTTGTACTCGCCGCCTCCACCGGCTTGGATGATGTACTGATGGCCGCCACCGAGAAAACCGAAGAAAGTGTCAAAGCCTCGCTCGTTGGGCCGATACCCGGCCGTAGTCCCCAGATGCCACTTGCCGACCATCGCGGTTCGATAGCCGGCGTTTTTCAAGCGTTGAGGCAAGGCCCACCCAAGTCTTCGATCCCATACCGTTGCTGATAACGGCAACTGATCAAAGCCGCCCGCGTCGGGGTGCAAAACGAACCGTTGGCATAGGCATCGGTGAAGCGCACCCCGCGCCGACCGATCGAGTCGATATGGGGAGTCGGAATATCTTGTCCCCCATGAATCCCCAAATCAGCATAGCCAAGATCATCGGCCAGGATGACCACGATATTGGGGGCGGCTGCCGTCAACGACTGCCGTGGCAGCAGCCACAGCAGGAAAAGAACCCGGAAAGACCAAATCAAACAAAACCAACGAACATCGGCGAAACGCATGGCGTGGCAAGTCATCGTGGGGGAGGAATAAGTCATCACAGGGGAGGGCAAGACGCACCCGAGTTATAAAGAAAGGCGGGGCGTGGAAGCAAGGATTCTCGCAAAAATACAGGAATGTCCCAGAGTGAAGAACGCGATCTATCGCGGTCCACCTGGGCCATCCACCCCCATCACGATGGCAGGTACAGCGACTCGGATTCGGTCGGCATTCCGAGCCTGAAGAAAATAGAGTCGGCCCCACAAACCGGCGGCTCGTGCAGCCGGTAGACGTTGTGCCGGCCCTCCAGGCCGAAGATAGAGGTTGGGTCCAGCCTCCAGAGCCTAACGCCGGGTACCACCGCTCCCAGCCGAGGTTGGAACCTTGGGCACGAAGGAAGGTTGGTTCGGTGTTTCCGCGTTGAACACCGGGCCAGCATGCCAGGGCTTGTTTCCATAGAACACCGGGCACAGCGGGCCGGCATAACGTCAGCCGAGGCCGTAAGATTTCGGTCACCGTGCCCGAAGGGCCGACAGTTTGCAAGAGGCAGACTTGTGCCGGCTCCCCGGGCCTAAGACAATAGGGAAGCTTTCATCTTCGGGTGGCCGGCGTTCCCGTCTGACATAGGGTCGGACCGGAGGACCGAAAGCGTGGGTTGGATCAGGTCCTCCCGTGCCTGGGGCAGCTTTGGATGAACGCTGGCACTAGGCAGGCTTGCCTCGGCTGTTCGATTTGGGCCGCCCCCAAGGGCCCAAGAGGGGCAATGACTTTCAAAGCAGCAGGCAAAGTAGCAAGCCCGTTCCATGGACCGTAGCCGAAAGAGAGACGAAAAACGATTCCAAGCGGCCGGCCGACGGCGCGCGGAGCGAGGCTGCTCCCCTTGCCAAAAATACGTTCGAAGGACGGAGCAACGCCTGTGATTGTGATGTGGCTTGGTGGGTGCGATTTCCTGATAGGATCGACCCTTTTACACTGGCGGCGTCGCCCCGTGACTGAAGGTGGTCGCCCCAGCCTGCTCTGTTATCCCGAAGATCCCCCGAAGACTAAGCCGGTGCCGCTATCCTGATGAAGAGTTTTTCGATGAAGCTCGCTTGGGTCCATTTTTTATCGTTCCTGGCCTGCAGTTGGACGGTGGCGGCGAGCGCCGCCGAGGTGGCGGTCGATTTCGAGCGATTGCTGCAGCCGTACTTGCAACAACATTGTGCGCATTGCCACAACGCGGATAAGCAAGAGGGCGATTTCCGGCTCGACACGCTTTCATCCAAGGTCGGCATGGAGAACAACCCGCAATGGCTAGAGGTGATGGATCGGATCAACTCCGGTGAGATGCCGCCAAAAGAGGAAGTTCAGCGCCCGACGGCCGATGAAAGCGCCCGGGTCGTCGAGTGGTTGGCGGCCCGTCTGAAGGAAGGCGAAGCAGCTCGGATGGCTGCGCAGGCCAAGGTGACTTACAACCGGCTCACCCGCGATGAGTATGTCAACACGATCTACGACTTGTTGGCTGTCCAGTATGACGCCAAGGATCCAGGGAATCTCTTGGAAGATCCCGAATGGCATGGCTTCGAGCGACTCGGCTCGGTGCTGACTTTATCCCCTTCGAACATCGAAAAGTACCTCGCCGCTGCCGAAACGATCTTGAACGAGGCCTATCCGGAACCGCTTCCGCCACGCTCGAAGCCGATCGTCCCCTTCGGCGGCACCAAGCCCGTGCTTTACGAAGAGCAAATCAACGAACGTCACCGTGAGCGGTTGCGGGAAATGGGCTTGCTCGACAAGGTGCGTTTCGAGATGTGGCCTGGTGACATCTATCGTTACTCGATGCTCAAGGATCCGCTCCCCGCGTCCGGCATCTACGAGATCAGCTATCGACTCAGCGGCCTCCGTCCGCCGCATGGCCGTGCCCCGCGACTCAAAGTCTACGAGCAAAAATTAGATCGTGTGCTCTTCGAGCAGGACATCATCGCCCCCGAGGACAAACCGATCACCGTAACCTTTCTAGCTCACTTGGCCGCAGGTCGACCTTCCATCCTCGTTTATAACGACGTGCCGGGACCATCCAATAATCCTCGTTCTGGCCGGCATGGGGAAACACCTTTCATCAGCACCAAAATCGGTCGTATCCCGTGGCAGATGAAGCTTACCGATGAGCAAGGCCAACCACGTTATCCTTTCCTGATCCTCGATTCAGTGACGTGGCGTGGACCTCTCCTTTCCGATGAACAACGCCAACTCCGCAACGACTACATGCCGGCGGAAGAGGGGAACCTGCAGCAGACCAGGCAATGCCTCGCGACCCTTGCCCAGCGGGCCTTTCGCCGGCCAGTGACCGACGCAGAAATCGATAGTTACCTGCGTATCGTGCAGAGCGAACTGGATGCGAAGGAGTCGTTTCGCGATGCCCTGAAAGCCGGCATGGCCGCTATCCTCAACTCGAAAAGCTTCCTTTTCCTGGCGGAAGGTGATGAGACGTCCAACCGACGCCAACTCAATGATTGGGAAATCGCTGCACGTCTGTCCTACCTTCTTTGGAGCACGATGCCGGACGGCCAACTCTTCCGACTGGCCGAGCAAGGTAAGTTGAAGGACAAGACGGTGCTAGCCCAGCAGTTCGCCCGTATGATCGCGGACCCGCGGGCCGACCGTTTCTGCGACTCCTTCGCCACGCAATGGCTGCGGTTGCGAAAGGTCGGGATGTTTCCGCCCGACAAGCAGCTTTATCCCGACTATGACAAGACGCTGGAAAACAGCATGCTCACTGAGACGAAGCTTTTCTTCCGCGAAGTTCTCCGGGCAGGCCTCACCTTGCGTGAGTTCCTCCATTCCGATTGGAGCATGATGAACGAAATGCTGGCCTCGCATTATGGACTTGAGGAGGCGTTTACCTCGGCCAGACGCCAGGCAAGCAGCAATCAAGAGTTCCTCCGTGTGGTACTTTCGCCCGATGCCCATCGTGGAGGTTTGCTGACCCAGGCGTCCATCCTTTCGCTCACCAGCGACGGCGTTCGGCACCGTCCGGTCCATCGGGGAGTTTGGTTGAGCGAAACGATCTTCGGCAAGTCGCCGCCGCCACCACCGGCCAACGTTGAGCCCATTCCCACCAATCCTACCGGCCCCAAGGCCACCTTGCGAGAGAAGCTGGAAGCGCACATCCACGACCCGCGGTGCGCTACCTGCCATGCGAAAATCGACCCGCTTGGCCTGGCCTTTGAGAACTACGACGCTATCGGCCGTTGGCGGACCGAGGAAGCCACCGACGGAATCGGTGAGAATCCCAAAGTGGATGCCTCTGGCAGGCTGCCGAACGGACGCGACTACCGAAGCCCGGAAGATTTCAAGCAGTTGCTGCTGCAAGATCTCGACACCTTGAACCTCACCTTCCTAGAAAAACTGGCTACCTACGGCTTGCGTCGCACGTTAAGCTTCGCCGACCGCGATGAATTGAAGAGAATCGCTGCGATCAGCCGGTCGCAGGATTACCGTCTGAAAGACCTCATCGAAGCCTTGGTATGTTCTGAACTGTTTCAAACGCGCTAACCCGACCTTTCTGCGAGCAACGACTATGGCCCAACTCCATCTCCACAAGTGGCGAATTTCTCGCCGGACGGTACTGCGAGGACTCGGTGTGACGATCTCCCTGCCGATGCTCGACTGCATGGCTGAGTCCCAGCCCTCGTCGATGCCCAAGCGCAGCGTGTTTCTTTACATCCCCAATGGAGTGAACACCCTCACCTGGCAAATCCAGAAGGCGGGTAGCGACTATGAATTGACAGCGCCCCTGAAGTCGCTGGAGAAACATCGCGCGGACATCACCCCGATCAGCGGCCTCCATCACCCGATGGTCATCGGCAAGCATCACAATTGCGAGAAAGTTTGGTTGACCGGCGCCAACGTGCCCGGCGATGGCGGGGCCTTTCGCAACACGGTTTCCGCTGATCAGTGGATGGCCGAGGTTCAAGGCAGGGCCACTCGTTTTCCATCGCTGGAACTGGCCATCGAGGGGACCTCGCTCGCCTGGTCCCGCGACGGGATCCAGCTACCGGCGGAACGCAATACGCAGCAGATTTTCAATGCGTTGTTCGGCGTCGAGAAAGATAGCCCTGAAACGATTCGCCGGCGTCTCAGTCGACGCGGCAGCATCCTCGACCTGGTGGCGGACGATGCCCATCAAGTGACCAGGAAGCTAGGCAGCCAAGACCGGAGCAAGCTCGACGAATACCTGACCGCTGTCCGCCAGGTCGAGGAACGGACGCGGCGGGCCGATGAGTGGCTCAGTATCCCCAAACCCACCGTCACCGCCACCGAGGCGGAGCGTTTGCAGCGCAAGCTCAGCATGGCCGAGGCTGGTGAGTACTACCGACTTTTTTACGACTTGATGGCGTTAGCCCTCCGTACCGACTCTACTCGCGTCATCACCTGCGGTATCGGCAGCGAGGGCAACACCAGCGGCATTCCTGAGATCGGTATTCTGCAGACGCGGCACGGCCTGAGCCATCACAACGGCGATCCCGAGCAACTCCGCCGATTGACGGCCACCGACACCTTCCTGGTCGAGCAATTCAGTTATTTCCTCGACCTGCTCAAAGAGTACAAGGAGGGTCAGCAAACCCTGCTCGACACCACCCAAGTCCTCTGGGGAAGCGGCATGGCCTATGGCCACAGCCATGGCAACGCCAACCTCCCGCTCATCCTCGCTGGCGGCAAAGCCCTCGGTTACCAGCACGGCACCCACCTCGATTACAACTTACCCAAGATCGGTCAATACGACGTGGCGAATGCCCAGGGACACTACCAGATCTGTTCGCGTCCGGTGGATAGCGACGCCCGTGTCAGCAACCTGCTGCTGACGATGCTCCAGCGGGTGGATGTGCAAGCCGACCAATTCCAAGACAGCCTCGGCCCGATCCCTGAGCTTCTCGCATCATCGGCGAACTGACCATGCATTACATCCTGCGCTTACTCGCCGTACTCTTGTTTGCCGTATCGTTTGCTAGCCTCCATGCCGACGAGCAGTCGAGGTTCCGCACCGATGCCGATGGTCCGGTGACCGACGAACCGAAGAAGGCGAAAGCCAAAGACAAGCAGCTCAACCAGCCGCCCGAGTGGTTTCGATTGGTCGATGGCCAGTTCCCGCCCGAAGGCTCTGCGCATGCCGTATCTGGGGAGTTGATCAGCGTCGATCATCTGGAACGACGGTTTGCGGTACGGGTCGATCGCAATGATAGTCAACAGCGGGGTGTGTGGGACCTGCCGTTGGACGCGGGGATGCTACCCTACGGCGAGATTTGGTATCAGGGCGCGCCAGCAGCGCTGCAAGATATCCCGCTGGGCACGCACCTTCACGGACTGTTTTATCTCGCCGATCCTGACGATGAGGCACCCTTGCCCGAGACCTTTTACAACCGCAAGACTCCCGAGTGGGAGTTCCGCCGCTGCTTCCGCCTTGAGGACGATTTTACCTACCACCTCCGTCAGGAGCAGCTTTGGAGAATCGAGAGCGTGGATCTCGAAAGCCACAAACTCAGCGCGTCACCCGTGGAACGCGGCAAGAAGATCGGCGACTCGAAACAGTTTGAGTTACTGGACAACACTCGTATCTTTCACGGCCAGGGTTTCGGCAACTTATCGAAGTTGCAAGCCGGCCAGGATGTCCTCTTCAACTTAACCTGGGCTACCCTCTACGGTCCCGGCCGAATCACCGATCTCTGGCTGGACGATGAGAGCCGTGAGTTGGCGATTGCCAGGCAGTTGAATACTCACCGCCTGCACATCCGCGAACGCGGCTTGGCGGGTTGGGTCACCGCCGTCGAAGATGAACCGCAATTCGTCACCGTCGCCTTCTTCGGTGGCATCGATCCGAAGCTTTTCGAGGAAATCGCGGTGAAGGATCCAAACGCCAAGCCAGCCGCTGATGGTAGCCCACCGTCGGTACCCGTCGGCCGATTGGCAGTTGCCCGCGATTCCCTCATGACCTACGATCCGGTCAACGATAGCAAGCGAGGGTACGTGCTCGAGGTGAGAAAGATCCCGGCCGAGCCAGGTAGCAGTGGCGTCCAGATCAAGCTGAAGATGGAGATGATGCTCGAAGGCTACCGACCCAACCGCGTCGTTCGCTTCTACCCTCCCACGTGGAAGGTTATCGCCCTGCCGAGGGAAGAAGGATTTCACGGACGCGAGTAAACCGACTGGTCGCTGCCAGCCACAGCCTTCCGAAAAGTAGCATCCCATCTCCTTACAACCAAGGACCCCCACCTTGCTCGGTCGTCGCCAACTGCTCGGATTCGTACCGTCCGCTATCGCCTTCACCGCCGCGTCTGATGTCTGGGCCGGTCCCGATACAACGCGGAAATCCCGTATCAAAATCGGGCAGATCGGGGTCGGTCATGCCCATGCCTCGAAACTCTCCGTTTACCGCGCATCGCCGGACTACGAAGTCGTCGGCATCGTCGAACCCAATCAGGAACTGCGCAGCGCGGCCGAGCGGTCCGCCGCCTACCAGGGGCTCCCATGGCTTACGCGGGACCAACTGCTTCGCACGCCCGGCTTGCAAGCGGTGCTCGTCGAAACCCAAGTTTGCGATCTGCTCGACAACGCTGAGGCCTGTGTCCAAGCCGGGATGCATGTCCACATCGACAAGCCAGCCGGCGAATCGCTACCACAGTTTCGTCGAATCCTGCAGACGGCGGAGCAGAAGAAGCTCCTCGTGCAGATGGGATACATGTATCGCTATAACCCAGCGATCGTTCTTCTCCGTCAGTTCCTGAAGAGTGGCTGGCTGGGGGAAGTTTTCGAGGTTCACGCGGTGATGAGCAAGGTCGTCGACCCAGCGAACCGAACATTGCTCGCTGAGTACCCGGGTGGGATCATGTTTGAGTTGGGCGGCCATATCCTCGATTTGGTGATCGGAATCCTCGGTGAACCGGACTCCGTTGCCTCCTTCAACCGGCACAGCGCATCGCTCGACGATACGCTTCTCGACAACATGCTATGCGTGCTGAGCTACCCCAAGGCGACCGCAACGCTCAAGTCCACCGCCCTCGAGGTCGAGGGGAACAGTCGCCGACACCTCGTCGTCTGCGGAACAAAGGGAACGTTTCATATTCAGCCACTGGACAATCCGTCGGCCCGCATATCCTTGTCTGAAGCCTGTGGGGAGTATCGATCGGGTACACACGAATTAAAATTTCCCAAGTATATTCGCTATCTTGAGGATGCCGTCGACATGGCTCGCATCCTGCGAGGGGAAAAGTCGGCAGACTTCGGTCCCGCACACGACCTGGCAGTCCAGTCGACACTGCTCCGCGCTTGCGGGCAAACCCTCGAATGATCCCATGGCCTGATTCGGATCCCCTTTGCGGTTTCCGCTGATCGAGGATCTTTGATGCCACCATCTCCTGCAAACTCAACTTGGCGGAAACTCATGAAAGCCCCCCTGACACTCGTCGCCGTCATGCTGGAGAGCAGCGACCTCGCCGCGTAATCCCCCCGACCGGGTTCGCAAACTTGACGCTGACTTGCAAACTGGGAAGGGGAAATCGCGAGAGAATCGCGGCAACAGCCACCCACTGTCCCGTCCCCCCCGAAGATACCGACCCTTTTCGCATAAGCTCACGGCCCTCGATGCGAATCGACAAAACAACGACTGTCCACGAAGAGTAAGGTACACTTTCCCAAGCCTGGACAGGGTCGCTTATTCTAGAAATCGCTGAAGGCATAAAGCAATCGCGCCATGAAAGCCAGTTTCATCGTCATCGCCCACCTGTTGTTCGCAACGCAGACCATCGTCGCGACCGATCCGTCTTCTCCCATCGCTCTCGAGTCGCGTCGAGAACTCTTTGTCGATCACTTCCTGATCGAATCGATGGCTGGCACGCACCTTCAATTGCACCAGCCCCAGCTTGCCGCGCCCATGACTGAAGCCGCGGACAATTTAGAGTATGCGACGGTCATCAAGGACGGCGACCTCTTTCGCCTCTACACCCGCGAGGGGCGCGGGGCAAAGTTTGACGGCGACAGTAGCGAAGTCACCCGCTACTGCGAAAGCAGGGATGGTATTCATTGGATCCGTCCCAAGCTCGGTCTCTACGAGATCGATGGAAGCAAGGATAACAACGTGATCCTCCATGAGAGGAGTGTCTGCCACAACTTCTCACCGTTCCTCGACACCCGTCCGGGCGTTCCGGCCAACGAGCGTTTCAAGGCGTTGGCCGGAACCATTGCTCGCAATCCCGGCGGCGGACTGATCGCCTTTGCCTCCGAGGATGGTATTCACTGGCGGAAGCTGCGCCACGAACCTGTCATCACCAAGGGCGCTTTCGACTCGCAGAACGTATCCTTTTGGTCAGAAACGGAAGGGAAGTATGTCGCCTACGTCCGCACCTTTACCGCCGGTGTCAGCACCGCTACCGAATGGCGTCTGGATGGCTTGCGTAGCGTCTCCCGGGCTACTTCGGAGAATTTCATCCACTGGACCGAGCCGGTGCCGTTGAACCCTAACTTTCCAGGTGAACATCTCTATACCACCCTTACCCATCCTTACTTTCGTGCCCCTCATATCTACATCGCCCTGCCTACCCGTTTCCATCCGCAACGCGGCAACAGCACCGACATCCTCTTGATGACCGCCCGCGGCAACCAGCCCTTTGACCGAACCTTTCGGGAGGCCTTTATCCGGCCAGGGCTCGATCCTAACCGCTGGGGAAATCGCTCCAACTACGCGGCCCTGAATGTCGTACCGACGGGCCCCAACGAAATGTCGATCTACACCAGCCCGTTCCGTCGGTTCACCTTGCGCACGGACGGCTTCGCCTCGTTGCATGGAGGTGCGGATGTCGGCGAGATGCGGACGAAAAGACTGTGCTTCGCAGGCAATGAACTATCGCTGAATTACTCGACTAGCGCTGGCGGCAGTGTGAGGTTGGAGATCCAGGATGAGGATGGCAAACCTGTGCCGGGTTACGCCTTGGAGGATCACCGCCCACTGATAGGGGACTCCATCGATGAAGTCGTCGAGTGGAACAAGGGCAAGGACCTGGCACCGCTGGCCGGAGAAGCCATTCGACTCCGCTTCGTGCTCCAGGAAGCCGACGTCTTTGCCTTCCAGTTCCGCCCAGGGAGTTGACGCGGCGAGGAGTTGGAGGTTCATTATTCCAGGGTGCACCCCGATGAGAAACCGCTTCATAGGATTCACCATCCTCTTCCCCCTCGCACTTGTTCCCTGGGTAGCCTTGCCCGCGGCGGAAATGCCCAACATCGTGGTCATCCTCGCGGACGACCTGGGTTGGCGCGACCTCCGTTGCACTGGCAGCCTATGGCACGACACACCGCACCTCGACCGCCTGGCACAGCAGGGAACTCGTTTCACGCAAGCCTATGCCGCCGCCCCCATCTGCTCCGCCTCGCGGGCTGCACTGCTGACGGGACGTTCCCCTGCGCGACTGGGTTTCGAGTTCGTGGTCAAAGACTCCGACTCGCCGTTATCGGAGCGGCCGTTGCGGCCGCCCCCCTACCCGCGCGAGCTTCCCCTCTCCGAGACAACCATCGCCGAAATCCTCGGCCCGACCGGTTACGCCACCGGCTTCTTCGGTAAATGGCATCTGAACCAGCATCACGGCCAATATCTTAGTTGGTCCAAGACCCATGGCCCGCTCCAGCAAGGATTCGCCGAAGGCAGTCCCGACTTCGGCAGCCATACCTATGGGATCAAGACGCGTCTCCAGGCTGCGCACGAATCGCTCCCTGAGGGAGACTACGGCCGCGATACGCTTACCGAGAAAGCGATCACCTTCCTCCGCGCTCACCGCCACACCCCCTTCTACTTGCATCTCTCGCACTATTATGTGCATGACCCGTTTGGCTCGCAGTCGCCATGGCTCGTAAAAAAATATGCAGCTCGCCTGCCGGCTGGTGCGGATCCGCAGCGAGCGATCTACGCGGCGATGGTCGAGACGCTTGACCATCTCGTCGGCCAGGTGCTCCAAGCTCTCGACGAGCTCGGACTCGCCGAGAAGACGCTCGTTGTTTTCACTTCCGACAACGGTGGTCATCCTCAGGTCGCGGCCAACGGCCCGCTCCGCGGCAGCAAGTGGAACCTCTACGAAGGCGGGCTCCGCGTTCCCTGGATTGTGCGATGGCCTGGCCGGATTCGGGCTGGCTCTGTTAGCGATGCAGCGTTCAGCGGGATCGATCTCTTGCCGACACTCTGCCAAGCTACCAACACCTCGCTGCCAGCCGGGCTTACTCTCGATGGTCGCAACGTGCTACCCCTGTGGACCGGCGATGAGGTCGCCGATCCGGACCGCGTCTTCCTTTTCCACTTTCCCTACTACCATCCTGAAGGCCCTGCCTTTGACAAGGCGATCCCTCGCATCGGTACCGACGACTTAGCGATCAGCCAGACCCGGCCGCAATCTGCGCTCCGCATCGGCCCATGGAAGATCATTCGTCTCTACGAGGACAACCGCGACGAACTCTACCATCTGGCTGCCGACCCTGGCGAGAACCTCGACCTCGCCCTCCGCGAACCCAGCCGTTTGCAACTCCTCCGCTCCCGCCTCGAGACCGAACTCTCAGCCGCGTCAGCGCGTTTGCCCATGCCGACAGCCAAGCCTTGAACGTTCCTGATACCACCCACCATCCCACGCCGCAGACTGGTTGCGAAAAAACATGAGACCATTGTTCACACTGATAACTATCGTACTTCTCGCAGCGAATGTCGCCGCTGAATTATCGTCTGAAGTAGTGGTCGTTCCCGGCGAACCATGGCGACGCCATACTATCGATGCAAGCTCCCGCGGTGCCGATGGCGTGAAACTCGGCGATTTTAATCGCGACGGTTTAGCCGATATTGTGACGGGCTGGGAGCAAGGCGGTATCGTTCGTGTCTATCATAATCCCGGTCCTTGGAACGCCCGCGCCCCGTGGCCACAATTTACCGTTGGCGAGGTGAAGAACGTCGAGGAAGCGATTTTCACCGACCTCGATGGGGATAAACAAGTCGAAATCGTCAGTGGTACCGAGGGAAATACACGCACCCTTTACTGGCATCGGCTGATCGACGGAAAATGGCGCATCGACCCCTTTCCCGCTGTCCAGCATACGCAGTTGTGGATGCAAGCGACAACGCTCGATCTCGATGGGCTGAATGGTCCCGACTTGCTGGTCGCATCGAAGAACCAAGACGCGGCCTTGGGTTGGCTCCAGGCTCCTTCCAAGGCGGAAGATCTCGCAGGCTGGTCCTATCATCGGCTGCGAGAGGCTGGCTGGCTAATGTCGCTTATCCCACAGGATATGGACAGCGACGGTGATCAGGATGCGGTATTCAGCGACCGGAAAGGAAATCACACCGGCGTTTTTTGGCTGGAAAATCCCGGTGCAGAAGCCAATCGTACCCACGCCAAGTGGAGGGAGCATGCGGTCGGCGCTCTAGGTAAAGAAGTCATGTTCATCGACCTGGGCGATGTGAATGGCGACGGGC
>JBILTQ010000425.1:0-4555 GCA_044371435.1 Pirellulaceae bacterium
GCTTCAAACACCTCTCGTTTGGCCCCGACGGTAAAGCTCCGCGAGGCCACGCGATTGTCCGGATTCAAAAATCGATCCACGCTGGCGATCAAATTGCAGCCTGCGGGTTCGTCCGATTCGACTAGCTTGTAGTCGCCCCGGTCTTTGACCGCGCGAGCCGAGAAACGCACTCGGTAGCGCCCAGCGGTTTTGGCGGCGAAACCCTTCACGTGGTGACGCGTGGCTTGGAACGACGTGCGGAAGAAGACAGCCTCCACCAGTTGGCGACGGTCCGCATCCTCACCTAACTCACCGGCCTCGTCGCGTTCGAGACGCCTGTTTTCCAAAGAGTGATAAAAGGCCCGCTGACCACCAAAAAAGTTCTGGTTCGGCCGGATCATGGTGAGCGCATCAGCGCGGTAGGTCTGGCTCGAAGGAGGTTCCACAGAGGGAGCAAGGGCTGCACGCAGAACGGTCTCTGCCGCTTTCAGGTAAGCGGCTGCTTGCACGTCGGACATATCCAGTGAATCAGTGATTTTATCAAACCCCTGACTCACGCGATCAGGCGGCAGTGATTCTGCGATCTGAAGGTGCGGCATTTGCAGTAGTTCGCATAGATTGTTTTGATACTCACCCCGTGTCAGGCGACGAATCGGACCGCGGCCGTGAGCCTTGACGCCAGCCATGTCTGCCGCATGTATTTCCCGCGAGAGGGATTCGACTAGCGCAGCCCGTGACTCCTTCGGCAGATCATCCGCCTGCGGCGGCATCTCTCCTTTTTCAATGCGGTCATGAATCCGCACCCAGCGTTCGCGCACCGCTCGGTTGTTTAGTTCAAACGACAACGCCGTGAGGTCCAGTCCACCTTCGGTCGTCTCCTTGCTGTGACAATCAAGGCACGATTGCTCCAGCAACGATGAAATTGTCGATGGGGGCTCACTCGCGCCTATGTCTTGCGGCAAAGTAATGAGCGAAAGTGAGTAAGCCGCCGCGCTGATCCATCGAATCATGCCAGAATCTCCTTCACTACGGATTCATAAACTTCGGTAAGCCGGAAGTCGCGGCTGAGGTGGTAGGACGGCCTGGAAAGGCCGTCCTACGAAGTCGCGATGTAAATCGTGTGTGATCGAACCCTCGCATGTGGAGCATCGTGGCGTGCAGTGCAGCCAGCGGCGCGAGCAGCAGGGCGGTGAGGAGTTTAAGTGTGGGTTTCATGGTGAGTTGTAGTTGAGGTTTCATTCGGTTAGGTGTTGTCACTTGGTTTTGGAGTCCTTCTTGGCTTCTGCATCGAGTTCATCGGCCTTCTGCTGGATTTCACGGTCGAATGTCGCGGAACGCGTGCGTAGTTCGTTGAGACGCCGTAGCTCCTCCTCCGTCGGTGCGACCATTACAGGCACGACTGCACCACAGTCCACTCGGCAATCTTTTTCGGTCACAGCCTTGGCATCGGCGAGCTTCACGAGACCGGGCACCGGTGCGGGAGCGCGGGCCACGACGCCTTGAAGCGTCAGGCCTTGCACGTCGTCTCCGGCGATGAAGGCGCGGGCGTCGGGCTTCTCCACAGCGTATCGCACGTTGTCCAAACGCACGCCTTTGACGTGGCGCAGATAGAGCGCCGAGGCGGGCAGTTCGCCGTCGAAGGGAACCGCCCATTTGATGTATTCAAAGGCTTCGAGCAGCTCTCCCACATCGAGACGCGACGCTTGCTCGGCGGTGCCGCCGCCGGGAAAGGTGATGTCGATGTCGGAAAACGAAATGTCCTCGATGCGGCTGCCCGGTCCCGACACCACGGCCGAACAAAATCGCTTGTAGGGGGCTACCCATCCGCTCTTGCTCCGCAAGATCCCGCCTTCACCCACGACCGCCTTGATGTGCTCGAAACGGACGTTCCGTATATGCCCTATCGGGGGGCGACGCGTCTGGTGGTGCTTACTGAAGGCGAAGCGCGAGGCCAGCACCATGATGGGCTGGCAGACCTTCGTCATCTCGATGTTCGAGAACGAAAGATCTTCGTGTGTCTGACCGCCGGCAGACTCTATCTTGATGCCGCCCTGGCAGTCCGTGAATGTGCAGTCTCGCATCGTCAGGCGTCGCGTCGCCCCGAAGGACTCGCACCCGATGCGGATGGCGCACCAGTTGGTGGTCAGGCGGCAGCCGCTGATATCGATGTCCTCGTTGGGCCAGTCGGGGTGGAAGTTCATGAATGTAATGCAGTCGTCCTTGCAGTCGGCGTCGCAGTCCTTGATGCGGACGCGACGTGAACCGGCGAAGACCAGTGCATTGCCGAACGCGGCGGAATTCCGGCTCCGCACCGTGACGCGCTCGATCTGTATATCCGTGCTTCGCACGAAGAACGTCGTCACCATCCCGGGGTCGATCAGCGTGAGTCCGCTGAGCTTCACGTTACGGCAATGCTCGAAGCGGATCATGATCGGATGACGGCGCTGTGGGTCGTCTTTATTGGGGAATATCTTGCTGTCCATTCCGCCCTGGCCGTCGATGACACCCGAACCTTCCAGCCCGATCCGCTCGGCGTCTTCGGCATAGATCAGCGCCGGGCGGAATTGGGTATTGAAGCTCTTGAACAGGAAGTTGGGTGCTTCTAACCAATTCAACTCCGCCGTCTCGACCGCGTAGTCGGCGATCTTTGGGCTGCCGCGCAGGATGGCATCTTTCTCGACGCGCAAGATCACGCCGCTCTTCAATCGCAACGAACCCGTGAGGAAGACTCCCTTGGGCACCCTCACCACTCCACCGCCCGCATCATGACAGGCATCCACCGCCTGCTGGATCGCCTGCGTGTTCATGGTCGTCCCGTCGCCTTTCGCGCCATGGGCTGTGACGTCGAAGACCTTGGGTTCAGCAGCGTGCAGTGAGATTAACGGAGCCAGCAGCAGGACGGTTAGGAGTGTGGGTGTGTGTTTCATAGTTGATGATTCATTTGTTCGCATCGGTCATCTCGATCCTGACTACCTACTTGCCCGTAGCGGTCGTTGGAATGGTGCGTGCTTCCTGGCCGTTGATGGTGAGCTTCTTCACCACGTTGCCCTCACCGGTGATGTGGATTTCCAGTTCGGCTTGGCGATACGGCAGTTCATAGGCTGCTACCGGGCTCATGCCTTTTGGAATCGTTGGTTTGAAGGTGATGCCGTCGGTGCCCAGTTGCAGGCCGCAGAGGCCTTGCAGCACCATGCGCACATAGGCGGTCGAACTCATGGTGTTCCGTCCGGCTGACTGCCAGAGGTTGATGTTTTCTTTACCCTTCATGGGTGGAAAGAGTTCTGCGATGGCTGCAGGAGTTGGTTCCCCGGTGCCACCCAGGCGTGCTGCAATAAAGGCCTGCATGGCTGCACCTTTTCGTCCGGTCATACCTTCCTGCACCCCGCCATAAATTTCGCCCGTGATGGGATGATACATCTCAGCGAACTGGTTGTCGCGACACGCCCGGTCGGCTGTGTTTTTCAATTCCAGGGTAAAGCGATCCGCATGTCCTGCTGAGGCTGCCACTTTAGACCACACTCCATTGACGGGGGGCCAGATGGAGTTCCGGTGGCCAAAGGTCATGGGATCCGATGAGGCATAACGGGGCCAGTTCGGCCAGATCACTGGAATTCCCTGCGGCGTGATGTGGATGTTGGCAAATACACGTTTTGCCTGCTCGGGACTGGCGATGCCAAAAAGAATGGCCAGTGTATTGCCCCAGCCTTCCTGCTGATCGCTGCCGCCAAAAGAATCCACCATATAGCGGTAGATGCCCGCATCTTCCCTCCAGAAATGCTTGTTGATCGCAGCCTTGAGTCGTGCCGCTTTTTCCAGCAGGGTCTTGTCCACCGGCATCCCGAGTTCCTGCTGCATGCGTGCTGCAAGCACATAGGCCTGATAGTTGATGCATTGAATGGAAAGCGCGTGCATGGGCAGCCCAAGACCTACCGCGACCTTCTCGTCCGGATTATACCGTGGCCACTTGATGATATGGCCGACACCTGGCATCGATTTTGTCCAGAAGTCAGGATAGTGCGAAATGCCATCAGCCATGAAGGCTGGTCCGCGAAACAGATTCAGTTCTGAATCGAACTCGGTGCGCTCGCCATACTCCAAACCACCCAAAGTGGCCGCCAGTGCAACCTTCAGGAATGGGATGCTGCCGGTATGAAGGTAGTTCTCCCAGGCTCCCACGGACCAGGACATGCCGCCTATGGGGTCATAACACCGAATGCTTCGGTCCTTCTCCATGGTCAGTGTGGCGAACAAAGAGCTGGTCACCGCATCGGGCTGTAGGAAACCAGCGCCGTCCCAGGCATACATTGCAGCGTCAAAAGGAAAAATGTTGCCAGGGTAATCGATGCCACCAGTCAGGAATGCCACTCTTTCAGGAATGATCTCAGGGGTCCCCGCGGTTTCCGCAAGGCGCGCAGATAGATCATTCCATTTTTTGGGCGAGGGAAGCGCCGACGAAGGCAGAATATTACTCACCAGGTCACCGCTTGCGATGCGGAAAGCCCTGCCAATGTTAGGATCACCAGCCGTGACGTAGGGGTGGAGATTCGCAGGCTTTGGCTCGGCAGCGTGCAACGCG
>JBILTQ010000478.1:0-3819 GCA_044371435.1 Pirellulaceae bacterium
GCGAGGTTGCGTGACACTCATGAGAGATCGCCGATTCATTGCGGCGCACCGAGGCGGCCCCTTGGTGCGGGCGGACCACTTGGTTCTTGCTCGATGGGCTGCGGACTGTGCCGAGCGGGTGTTGCCAATATTTGCGAGCCGGTCCAGTGATCCTCGACCGCAGTACGCAATCAACATTCTTCGTAGCTGGGCTGACGGAACAGTCAAGACTGGTGATGCCATGAAGGCTTCATTGGCTGCGCACGCGGCAGCCAGAGAAGCCAAAGGCAAAGCAGCGATTGCCGCTGCTCGTGCTGCAGGGCAAGCGGTTGCCACAGCACATGCGGCTGACCACAGCATGGGCGCGCTGTTGTATGCCTTGAAGGCACTAGAGGCGTCTGGAGTTCCGAGTGACTCGGAAATGGATCTACAGTTGGCAAAGTTGCCCGAGCACCTACGGCCGCAAGTATCAAGCGGTGTCAAGGCTCGCCTAAAGACATTTGGAGTCGCACAAAACTCTGGCCGGCGACACATGAATCCGGAAATGAGGAGGCCTAACTAGGCGTTGGAGCAGGCTCGCGATAACGTCCTGCGGTATGGTGAGTCTGTTGGCTGCGAGCTGCTCAACTTTGTCGTTCGTCGGACTTAGCATGCCGCGATGAGAATGTGCTTTTCAGGATTTGACGGTGATCGTCGAATTTGTCAAGCTAGTTACGCTCAAGTCGCTGCAACGCCACGAATGTTGGCGTCGGCGAGCGACATGAGCGTAACGGACATAGGCTTCGCGCCTCATCGAGCTTTTTTGGGAAATCGTAGTTGAAGCCGACGAACTTTTCAGCGCAGCGGGCATGGCATCGTGCCATGCCGCTGGCTTTCAACGGTTGGCGGTAGGAGGGCGCGTAATGCGTGGGCGTGTTGTGGGATTATTTTGTTCTATCGCGGTGTGTTTCGTACACGCGGTGGTGGTCTCGGCACAGCCAACGGGAACCTTCACGCTGGCGTCCTACAACCCCCCCGCGGACGGCACGTCGGACGCGACGGGTGCGTTCGCCAAACTGTTCACGGAGGTGGCGACGGCCGGCGGCGGCCACGTCACCATTCCACCCGGGGTGTATACCCTCGCCGGGAAGGAGCCGATCACACTCGCCAGCAATACCCACGTTACCGCCGACGGGGCGGTGTTCCTGCTGCTGGAAACGCTCGGCGACAAGGCCCGAGTTGTGCTATTCGCAGGTGAAGACGTCTCTGATTTCTCCTGGCGGGGCGGCGAGTTCCGGGGCCGATGCTTCGACCCGGCGGCGGAATCGAACACGTGGGAGCCGAACGCCAACACGCGGGCCATCCTGATCACCACCTCGCCCGGCGGGAAAACTCGCGGCCTCCAGTTCCGTGACATTAAGTCGACCGGGATGGCCGGGGCGGTCGTGACTGTTCTTGGGTTCGCCAAACCCGGTTCGGAAAGCGAGGTCGCCAACTACGCCGCCGACGTATCGGTAGAGAACTGCACCCTGCTGGACTCCGGGAAGTTCATGTGGGACTACGGGTACCTGTGGCAGATCACCGTCTGGCCCGAGGAACATACCGAACGTGAGCGAGCGCTGGCTGCCAAGTACTTTACCACCTCGCTGGTCCGGTCCGAGCTCCGGGGCGTAGACAAGGGAGACCGGGTGTATTTCAACAACCGGGTCCAGCCGCTGCCTGTGGCCATGACGGGATCGCCGAAAGACGCGCTCGTCTTCTTCGGGGACGCGTTGCCGAAGAACGTCGTGCGGGGCAAGCAGTACTTCGTCGTCGAGAGCGAGAACGGGTACATCAAGGTGGCCGAAACCCCTGGCGGCGAGGCGATCGTCTTCGACGGCGACTTTGGGCCGAAGGCGAAGCTCATCCATGACCACTTTCGCGCTTTCCTGGCGTTGTACGCGCCTCTCGGGAGCGGCCCCGGCAAGGGGGCGATCGACCTCGTCGCCTGCAAGGACGTGCGCGTCAGCGGGTGCAAGCTCAGTGCCCGTGGGGATGCCATGCACATCCAGAAATGCCGGAACATCGTGTTCACCGGCAACCAGATCCTCGGCTCCAGGATGGGGGCCTTCTTCCTGGCCGAGTACTGCCAGAACGCGACCGTCACCGGCAACACGGTGGACGGCACCAACGGCTCGCGTGTGATGAGCGTGGAGAAGTCGTGCGCCGACGTGACCGTCACCGCGAACACGTTCCGCAACGGCGGGCGGGGCAGTTGGATCAATCAGCCGAAGAACTTCATCCTGTCGAATAACGTGTTTGTCAACAACACCACGAAGTGCGAGCGCGACACCAAGCGGGGTCGCAAGACGTTCATCACCGGCGACTACGAGTCCTACGCCGAACTGTACTTCACGCTACACCAGCCGGAGGGGAAGTACGGGTCTGTGGCGGTGACCGGGAACGTGTTCGCCACCGGCCCGGAGTGCGGCCCGGCGATCACATTCGCCCCCAACGGCACAAGCATCATCGTGCGGGACAACGTGATGATCGGAAATGGCCGCAGAGTGGTAGTCGACCCGAAGTGCAACGATGTGATTATCCGGGACAACATCGGCGTCGAGTAATGGCCCGGTTCCCCTACGCCGAACCATGGGATGCAACGGAGCGGCGGCGGTGGGGTTGCTGGTGAGATCGATGTCATCTCCCGCGGCCCGCTGATCTCGACCTTTAGGCAAAGATCGATACTAGCGGTTACCATGTCACGTAAAGAATCGCGGTTTATACTCATTGACGACTATACCCCGAAGGCATTATTGAACTTCGATGGCACCGAGGTCGTGATTACGCCGAAGCTGGTTCTTTTCTGGAAGCCACCCAGTCCATTCGGTCAATGGACCGTCTCACCATTCGAAGTCGAGGGGGAAATTTATCTGTGTGCGGAACAGTATATGATGGCTGAGAAGGCTAGGCTCTTTGGCGACTTCGAAATCGAGCAACAGATAATGAATTCGGACAGTCCCCTACGACAGCAGAAACTGGGAAAACAAGTCTCCGGATTTACCGAGGAGAGGTGGGCTGCCGAGCGTTTCAATGTGGTGTTTCGCGGAAATCTCGCAAAGTTCACTCAGAATGAATATTTTAAAGCATTACTGCTCGACACCGGCGACCGCCGGATGGTTGAAGCAAGTCCGATCGACAGGATCTGGGGCATTGGTCTCTCGGCGAACAATCCCATGGCATACGATCCAAAAAAATGGCTTGGCCTTAATCTTCTTGGTAAAGTTCTTGAAGACGTGCGTGCTCTTTTGAGGGATGGCTGACCATCGCATTCACGAGAGTGGCGGCGACCAGTCTCCTTCGAAATCAACGTTACCGTTCGCTAACCAAGCGATGCACGCGAAGCCGCCGATTGTGAGGTTTGCAAATGGACAGTGCTTATTCGGCGGCTCTGTGATCGTCGGCGTTCATCGGACTTAGCACGACGCGATGAGGATTTGCTTTTCAGGATTTGACGTTGATCGTCGAATTTGCCAAGCAAGTTACGCTCAAGTCGCTGCAACGCAACGAACTTTGGCGTCGGCGAGCGACCTGCGCGTATCGGACACATGATTCGTCACTGAGCTTAGGGCTTTCACCCCTTCCACCATTACCTTGGTCACCCCAGCCGCTTTGGCAAAATCATCCTCGGTCACCAGCAGGTAGCTCTGCTGAGCAATCTTTGGCGAATTGCCGAGCCAACGACAGACTACGTGCAACGGAAATTCGCGGGAGTTCCATTTGCCGGCTAGCTCGCATCGAATGGAACAACCGTGGCCAACCCGAGACACCGGCGCGTCTCAGGAGTCGCGTCATCTCGCTGCGCAGGTTCGCGTTCTTCCA
>JBILTQ010000429.1:0-4459 GCA_044371435.1 Pirellulaceae bacterium
GACTTGCAGGCTGATCCCGGCGAGATGAAGAATCTGGCGTCCGACTCCGCCAGCGGTCCGATCCTGGAAAGGCTGCGCGGCCACTATGATGATCAACTGGACGCGATCGCTAACCGAGCCTTCCCCGGCCGAAACTATGAGACGCATGCGAATCTCTTCGATCGCCGGCTCCCGTGGTCGGCGAAAATAGAGGTCGCCCGAAGGCAAAGAGCGTCGGCTTCGGAGGATGATTCGGACTCGAAGAAAAAGAAGCGGGCTACCGACCGATCAGCGAAAAAGTCTCGCCCTCGCTCGTAATCGAAGGAAATCGCGTACAGCATGCCGCAGTTCGTATGGGCGATAATTAAAGAAATTTATTTCGCGAATTAAATTTCATGAACAAAATTACATTTGTTTTATGCCTGCTCCTGTGGCCGAGTCGCGGGTTGGTGGCGCAGGCTGTCGAAGGCCCGCTGCGTGTCCATCCGGAAAACGGACGCTACTTCGCCGATGCGACGGGCCAGGCGATCCTGCTAACCGGATCCCATACCTGGCCAAATCTGGTGGACATCGGGCCAAGCGATCCGCCGCCCGCCTTCGATTTCGAGGCCTACCTGCAGTGGCTGCGGCACCATGGGCATAACTTCATTCGCGGTTGGACCTGGGAGCCCAGTCGGTGGAATACGACGCAGATGAAGAACCTGGAATGGCGCAATGGCAACCATTTTGTCGCGCCGCAACCTTGGCTCCGCCCTGGACCTGGGCTCGCCCTCGACGGAAAACCCAAGTTTGATCTAAAGCAACACGCTCCGCAGTACCTCGAGCGTCTGCGTCAGCGGCTAGCCGAAGCTCAAAAGGCTGGGGTCTATGTTTCGGTCATGCTTTTCGAAGGTTACGGTGTCCAGTTTCAGAAGGATGCCTGGCCAAATCATCCGATGAATCCGGCCAACAATACCGCGGGTTTGGATGGCGACAAGAACGGTGACGGGCGAGGAATCGAGATTCACCAGCTAGCCAAGAAACGGGTGACGAAGACCCAGGAAGCTTACCTGCGGTGGCTGGTGGCCGGTCTCAATGAATTCGACAATCTGCTCTACGAAGTGTCCAACGAAACGCATCCAGGGTCGACAGAATGGCAGTACCATGTCATCCGCTACGTCAAAGAACTCGAAGCTTCGCTGCCCAAGCAACATCCGGTCGGGATGACTTACCAGAACAAAGGGGGACAGAACAAGGCTTTGTACGAAAGCCCGGCGGATTGGATTTCCCCGAATCCCGAAGGCGGCTTCCGCGATGCTCCACCCGATCTCGGCGGTACCAAGGTAGTACTGGTCGATACCGATCATCTGTGGGGGATCGGTGGCGATGCGATTTGGGTTTGGAAAAGCTTTACCCGCGGGTTGAACCCGATCTTCATGGACACCTATGACGGTAAGGTTTTGGGGCAAGTTCGTCCGCAGGATGAGGGGCCGCGACGAGCGATGGGCCAAGCCTTAGCCCTGTCGCGGCGAATCCGCTTGGCCCATGCCATCCCGCGCGGCGAACTCGCCTCCACCGGTTATTGTTTGGCCGAACCGGGGGTAGCCTACATCGCCTTCGCGCCGGAGGGGGGGGAACTCGAGATCGATCTCCGCGGGGAAACCCACACCTACCAGGCCGAATGGCTTGAGGTGAGTTCGGGCTTGTGGCACCAAGCCGCCCCTGTCGCTGGCGGTGCCCCGCGCCGACTGCAGCCGCCATGGAATAGTCCCTACGTACTATTCCTTTCGCGTTCGCTGTCGCCTTGAAGAGTCGCGACGCCCACTGGCCAGAGACGCGAAGGTTGCTCGCCTTCCCCGGACCACCCGCCGTACGCCGCTTCCGCCCTCGAGCCGCGTTGACGCTGTGGCTAAGCCACTTTAGGATAGCGAAGGTGGTGGTGATGTTGGCTTACTGTCCGCGCAAGCCGACGGCGAGTTCGGCGGTTCGGCCGCCGCGGTGAAGTCGATAGAAGCTCCACCTGCGAGGCATGGCCTGGAGAATTCAGCCGGAGTAACATGAACACCCACGTTTCGATCGACCGCTGGGGTATTTGGGGGCTGGTATGGTCGCTGGTCGCGAGCATCGGTCTGGCCGAAGAGCCGGTAGGGGAAATCTCCGAGGATGTCCGAAGTTTCATCGCGACGTATTGTCTAGACTGCCATGGAGCGAAGGATCCGGAAGGGGACTTTCGCTTAGAGAAGCTGCACCCCATTCGGAGTACGGCCGAAGCGGAAAACTGGCAGTTGGTCCTGGATAACCTGCTGCTGACGGAGATGCCGCCGAAGGAAGCGAAGCAACCGCAGGCGTCCGAAGTCGAGAAGGTGACGGCTTGGATCCAGCGCGAGTTGTCTCAAGCCGCTACCCGATTGAAAGGAACGGGCGGGGAAGTGGTCCTCCGCCGCTTGAACCGGACCGAATACCAGTACACTGTCGCCGACCTCTTCGATGTGCATGGCGATTTTACTTCCAGCTTTCCCGACGATATGCGGGCCGATGGTTACGACAACAACGGCGGGGCGCTGATGCTCTCGGCCTCCCAAATTCAGGAGTATTTGAAGGCAGCCGACTTCGTGCTGGTCCGAGCGGTCGCTCCTGAAAGGCCGCCAGAGGTGAGGAAGGTCACCTTCACGCTGCACGATTTGAATCGCGAGGCGACCGCCAGCGCTCGCCAGCAGCTGGAGAATCGGCTGGCGAAGTTCAAGAATCTGACTCCGCGCGAGCAGCAAAATACTCGCGATAGCCAGGCGGAAGCGGCCGCTAGGCCCGACAGTTACGGCTACCGCTTTCCGGTCCTTGAAAACGGCGCACTCCGCTTGCCAAAACCCGACGACCGCCCGCCCCTCGATGCGGTTATGACCGTGCAGCGATACTTTAGCGGTGAGCCACAGACCAATAAACGCTTCGCGATTCGACAGCCTGGCTGGTATCGTGTGCAAGCCGTAGCCTACGCCCTTGAGAATGACGGCAAGCCGGTAAGGCTGAAGTTTACAGCTGGTAAGCCCAATGTTGGGGTGTTGCCCAAGGCGGAATCGATCTTTGGCGTGGTGGATGGTCAACCACAGACGTTGGAGTCCCTTTATTATTTGGAACCAGGCGACCGGGTCGTGTTCTCGATGGCCGACGGTTCTCCGCACAAGCAAGGACGCGACTATCTCGATCAGCCAGGGCCTTTTATCGCCATCCGCTCGTTCAGCATGGAAGGCCCGATCTACGATACGTGGCCGCCGAAGGGCCATCGAACGCTGTTCGGTGACGTGGACGCTAGCCAGCCATCAACGCCTCAGGTCGAGGCTATCGTGGCCCGGTTGGCTCCCCTGCTCTTTCGTCGGCCGGTCGACGCGGCCACCGTAGCACACTACCGTAGGTTGTTCGAGCGGTTATCCTTGACGATGCCGCCGGCGGAGGCCCTGCGCGGCGTGTTCGCGGCGATGCTGGTCTCGCCTCGCTTTCTCTACCATGAGGAGCCACCGGCTGAGCTCGATGCTTATGCGATCGCTTCGCGCATGTCGTATTTTCTCTGGCGTTCTACCCCCGACGACGAGCTGCTTCAGGCCGCGGCCGATGGCCGACTGCTCCAAGCCGAAGGACGCCGCGAACAGGCGCGGCGTATGATCGCCGATCGGCGGGTGGAGCGTTTCCTAACGGACTTCACCGGGCAGTGGCTGCGGGTGAGGGAGGTGGGGGTGATGCGCGCCAATCCCGACTTGTATCCGGAATACGACCTGGAGCTCGAGGCGGCTATCCGCGGCGAAACCGAGCATTTCATGGCGGAGATGTTTGGTCGCGATTTATCGCTCAGCCAGTTGATCGATTCCGATTGGACGATGCTCAACGAACGGTTGGCAAAGCATTACGGGATCGCCGGGGTTGTCGGCCCCAACTTTCGCCGGGTGAGCTTGGACAAGTCTCAGACTGTCCGCGGTGGTTTGTTGACCCATGCCAGTATTCATGCCGTCACCTCCAACGGCACCGTCACCTCGCCAGTGACCCGCGGGATGTGGGTGCTCGAGAAGCTCCTGGGTATGCCTCCGCCCCCACCGCCCCCCGATGTGCCGCCGATCGAGCCGGACATTCGGGGAGCCACAACCATCCAGCAACAGCTGGCTAAACATCGGTCGCTTGCCGCCTGCCATTCGTGCCATGCAAAAATTGATCCTCCCGGCTTTGCGTTGGAAAACTTCGACGTCATCGGTGGCTGGCGAGAGAACTATCGCGCTCTCATCGAGGCGACCCCGAAGGCTCGTCCCAAGTTGAGCGATGGGCCACCGATCGAGGCCTCCGGCGACTGGCTCGGGTTTGGTAAGTTTTCCAGCTTTGTCGAGTTTCGCGAGTTGCTAAAGGAACGGGAGCAACTAGTCATCGAGAACGTCACCCATCAATTGGCCACCTTTGCCTTGGGACGAAAGCCAGGCTTCAGCGACCGCGCACCGCTCAAGCAACTCGCCAAACAATCCTGGGA
>JBILTQ010000575.1:0-3197 GCA_044371435.1 Pirellulaceae bacterium
ACAAGCTCTGTCAAATACAACCCGTCTGAATTCCCTTCCGAGGGATGGCGGGAACGCTCTCCCGTACCCTTCAGGAAACGGAGAGTATAGCCCGTTTTGCGTCCTCAACAACGCCGGAAAGGGGGGGCTCGGGACCAAAATCGAACCTGCTACCCGCCAGGAGGCCAGCCGTATCGATTGCCCGGCCGATGAGTTGCGGTGCAGGGAACACCGGGGGTGGTCGATTGGGAAGGTAGCCACGCCCTGGCTGCATGGTTTGGTCGCTCCTACGTCTTGAGGGGATGGTTGGTTCAGCTTTTCGCGAAAAAATTCCCTTGGCCAGAGAAATCGCTGGGGCATGAGGGTTCACTGCCGGCCAGACTTACCGGCCTAGGGAATCTCCACCACCGATCTCAAGGGTCATCCATCTTCGGCTTTTGGTCGCCGCTTGGGGAGGTGGGGAGGGCAAGATAGCTCCCGTGGCCGACGTTGGCTGGACAGAGCAACGCCTGTCGAGCAGGCGGTCGGCGGGGGGGCGAGCACGCCAACCTGCGCATCGCGGCGGCGTGTTGACGCAACCCGAGGATAGCGCGGGGCCGCGGGCTTATCGCCGATGGGAACGGGGGTGTATTTGAATGAATGGAGCTAGTACAACTAAGGAGACGAGCGACATCGCATGTTTACCTTTTAATTCCATAGCAGGTAGAAGTCAGTCCATGAGCGGTGAAGATATTATTTCAAAGCGGGGCACGGCCCTGGAGAATCAGTTTTTTGCCGAAGTCGACGAGAAGCTCTTGCAGGCCTTGAAGGCGGAGCTCACCAAAGCAGACGCTGCCAAAGAACTGGCGAAGCTAACCGGTCTTAACGACCTGTCCGTGCTTCAAGGGCTGATCGAGGCGGGGCTAGCGCCGACAACTTTCCCGGCGTTGCGATTGTTTCCGTTGATTGCGGTGGCTTGGTCGGATGGGAGGCTGGACGCCGCCGAGCGGGATTTGGTTTTGGCGGCGGCGGACAAGCAAGGGATCGCCGCAGGTTCCGCTAGCTGGTCGATCTTGTCGGGGTGGTTGCAGGCCGAACCAGCCCCCTCGCTATTTGATGCCTGGGAGGGATTTGCCCATGCCTTGGTCGCTCATCTGTCGACTGCCGAAGCTACCTCGTTAAAGGAGGCGATCGTCGCGGAAGTGCGGAATGTAGCTGAAGCTAGCGGCGGGGTGTTGGGGTGGGCCTCCATCTCGAAGGGAGAGCATCTCGCCTTGAATCGGATCGAGAAGGCGCTGACCCGGAATTGACTGGGAAGGATGGGGCTCCAGCCGATGGCAGACCGCAAGGCCTCTGGGGGCTTGGGCGGCCTGCAAATTGAATTCGACCGCGGCCTTGCCTTGCCCGCCAGATCCTCGGCGGGGGCCAGCGCATCAGGCCTCGGCCCTCGGGAGCTAGTTGCGATCGGCAACATCTGAGGGATGGCAGGCCTCGACCGTAGTCAGGCGCCGTCTTTCTCGGAGAGTCGCCTAGCTCTCCTTCCAAGCAACAAGGCAACTTCGGCGGGAACCTTACCGCTGACTTGCGGGGGCACCTGACACTGACCAGCAGCCTGGCCTTGGCAGCCACCTTCGGCTTGCTAAGGAACTGGCTGATAGGACTTCAAGAGCAACTCCAGCGAATCTTCTTCTACTTTGGATGTAGCTAGCTCGGTTCCAAGCTGGTCTAACTCTGCCTGCTTGGCCGTTAGCGACTGCTCGGCCTGCTGGCGCTGCGAGTCGATTTGCTGGAGGCTCTGTTGGAGCTTTTCAAGTTCTTTCTTGAGAGCGTCGACCTTGGCCACAATCGTCTCTTTGTCTTTGGTGGCGACCATCATGGCGCTTTCGATCGCGGCCTGACCTTGAGCGATAGCCACTCGTCTTTGCTGCAGTTCTAGCTGTCGTTGTTTCCACTGATTTTGGGCAGTAGCGAAGGCTGCGAGATCGCTTTCGGCCGAGGCCAAATGCGTCTGGGCAGCTTGGAGGGAAGACAAGGCTGCGTCGACCGTCGCTGCAGCAGCCGCTACTTTTTTCTTTTCAGCGTCCAAAGCGATTTTCAGAGTGGGCAGCTGTTGCTTTGTCGATGCAAGTTGCTCTTGCAAATCATCCAGCTTGTCTTGTTCGACGGCCACTAAGGCTTGTTGCTGCATCGATTTTTGTCGCAATTCGCGGACGGCCACTTCCTGCTCGGCCAGGCTGCTATTGATTTTTTCGATTTCGGCGACGACTTCATCCGCGTTTTGAGAGCGAGCCAGCTGTACTGCTTGTCGGTTGATCAAAGCTTGAAGCTTTTGTTGCTGTTGATCCAAAGCCGCTACGGCCTTCTCAAGGTTTTCCCTGGCTTGGCCGGCTACCTGCTGGACTTGCTTCTTTACCTTTTCCGTTTTTTGGATCTCGGATTGAATGTTGTCGACCCTCTGTTCCGCCTGGTTGAATTTCGACTCGAGCTTCGCTAGCTCGGCGAGAGCTGCTTGATGGGAAGCGACTGCTAACTGGTGTTGGTCCCGATTCTCGAGCAACGTGCGCTGCCTTGCATCTCGGACTTGCTGAAGCGTGGCCGGGTTGGCAGCTAGAACCTTCTCATCCTTCGGGTTGTCTCGAACCCAGCGTCTGACGTTGCCTGCCCAGTCGCCAGCTGCCACTTCCTTGGCATCGGCGGTGATGGCTACCTCCAGGCCGGCTTCGACCATCGAAGGCATCTCGCCCAAGGCTTTGCCGCTGGCATCCCACAATTTCACCTTCCGATCCTGGCCCGTCGATACCAAAGTCCCATCGTTGCAGATGGCCAGCCCCAGCACCCCGCCTCCGTGGGCATCCCACGATTTGATCAGTTTGCTGGCGTTCATGTCCCAGAGCTTGACGGAACCGTCGAGGGAAGCGCTGAACAGCGCTTGCGAATCGGGCCGCCAGACCAACGAACGAATCTCGCCTTTGTGTCCGAGCAAGTCTGAATACAGCTTTCCACTCTCGGCTTCCCAAACCACCAGCCCATTGCTGCGGTCAGCCGAAGCGAGCAAAATCCCATCGGGGCTGAAGCGGACGGCATAGATCCAATCGGTGTGCTTCTTTAATTCGTGGACGAGGCTACCCGAGGCGGTGTCGTAGACGCGAACAAATTTCTGTGGGCCGGCTAGTGCGATCAGCGAATTGTCGTCGTTAATATCGGCCGACATCACAATATCCAGCTCGTCGCCGACGCGG
>JBILTQ010000430.1:0-4449 GCA_044371435.1 Pirellulaceae bacterium
ACGCGAATGCGCGACACAGGATGCATGGGAGACGAGCCATTGGTCCCCTACCTACTGGAGCCAGGCTCTTCGAGCCGGATGATAAACACCGCCGGATGTTAGGCGGTGTCTCCACACCATCCCTCACTATCGTGGGCAGCAGCGACCGATGGTCGGTGCCTTGCCAAACTTCCCCGATCGCACCCCGAAGCTCCCTTCCAGCCGTTCCTGCAAGTTGCACAGGGCTGAGATCCTCTTCGAAAATTACCGCGGAAGACGACTTCGGCTATGGATTACCGACGATTGGCAGGGTATCACACCTGTAAAGCGTAGAGCAGACGCGACCGCCATGGAGATCGTCACGCTCAGGGCTGTTTCCGTTTCTCTTCAACTCGTCGATCGGGTTGCTCGCCCTGCAGCTCATCGAGGGATTAAAAGACGCTGATGGGCACCGGCCGAACTCGGCCCGAGGCGGTGAATAAACGCCGCAAGTAGCGGCATTCTATGCCACCGCTCCCTGCCAAACGGTTGGTATTGCTCGATGGAATCCAACAGCCATGAATCGTTCGCGATTACCCGGACAAGCCTTGTTCGGTCAACGCATGATAGATGCTTCCCCACAGCATAGCTGCCCTGCCTGCTTTACCGCGGAGATCGACTCAAAAACCGAACGCTATTCCGATGCTAGGCTTGCATCCACCGCCGCAACCGGTCGCGCATGACCATCAGATCTTTCCAGAGCTGTTCCAGGGAATCATGGAAATGCTCAAAGCACCAAGGCCCACGGAAACCAGCCTCCCATCCCAGACGGAAGCATCGCTCGAGATCATATCTGGAATGCCTCCCCGTCGGATCAAGCTCGAAGAATTTGAAGTCGCAGGTGACAGCTCGCGGAAAAGCTAACCGCAAACCTTCATAGCGTACGGCATCGGCCCAATTTCCGGTGTCAGGAGAAGCCTCGATTCCTTCGCCCACCGCTGCTAGCAACGACGGAATAGCTTGGGGATCGCTCTGCATCCAACCAAAGTTCTCGGCCAGCAAACCGATCCCCTTGGGGCGAGCGTAATCGATCAAGCGTCGATAAGAATCGACATATTGATCCCAAGAAGCAACTTTCGACTTCGGCAATGGCCGGACCCAACGACAGCCCAAACGTTCGGCATGATCGATCGACTCCTGATAGATTCGTAGCGAACGTTCTTTGATGACTGGATCTTCGCTGCCAATGTCTGCCTCGGGCTGATTCAGCTTGAGATTGGTGATGATGCACCCAGCTCGTTCAGCGCGAGATCGCAAGGCTTCCAAATAATGGGTTTCCACCGACGGCAGGGTAGCCGTCATCAGATCGATGACTTGAAGATCCAACTGTTCGCGCAGGATCGGCGGTAGGTCGAGCAGGTACAGCTTTCCTGGCGCGGGAGCAGTTACCAGATGACGCATGAACGAACCGGTGGTGACCCCCAGCAAGCCCTGGAGGTCGGCCCCCCCCGGTGGGGTCGCCAGGCTCGGTCGCAGGTGGCCAGTCAAGCCTACCCACCCAGTTCCGATCGCGCCTGTCAGCCCTTTCAGGAAGCCACGGCGACCGCTTCTTGGCTGCTTCGCCTGATCGGCCTTGCTATCCTCGATATCCCGCATACCGGGGAACCAGGGAGAATCACAAACTTGAGCTAACCTCCATGAGGCTGGCTGGCTCGACGGTCTTGGGTAGGTCATGGGAAGGCTCCGTTCGAGGGATGCAAGCGATACTGGATATGGGGCGCGGCATCCGACGCGATGAATCCAACAGAAACTCGGCGCGACGAAGAACCGGGCTGAAAGGCAGCGACGGCGGATAACCTGGGTATCGTCATTTTAAGCCACCGAAAGGGGACGATCGGAGCTGCTGGCTGGTCAGTAGGGCTTGAAAATCCAGACTTTTCTTAATAGATTCTTGAGGTCGCTAGATTATCGAACAAATGCCGGTCGGGGTTAACCCCAAGGTTTGGTTCGGGGTGCTCTCAGGTCGCCGGATGTCGACCTCCTGTGGGGAGGCTCGAGAATTTTGGCCACCGGCGAGGGTCCCGTACGTTTGGCTGTCCGATTCGTTCAAGCTTTGACGGCGAAACCGTTGAATGTCTAGCGTTTTCGAAACATTGGTTTTGAAACATTGGTTGTAAAAATTACGGCGAAGTAGCTCAGTCGG
Organism: Pirellulaceae bacterium; assembly: GCA_044371435.1. Taxonomy (GTDB): domain Bacteria; phylum Planctomycetota; class Planctomycetia; order Pirellulales; family Pirellulaceae; genus JAIYDQ01. The sequence continues at coordinate 2,162 of JBILTQ010000430.1, forward strand.
TTAGAGCAACGGCTTCATAAGCCGTGTGTCGGCGGTTCGAGTCCGCCCTTCGCTATTGGTGAAATTCCCTGCGAATCGTAGGTAGCCTAGGCCGGCAGCAACGCCGGGACTTTGGCCTCTGCCTTGAGTAGACGAAATCCGATGCCTGCCGAGGCATTCTGGCGGCGGTCCAAGCGACGGAAGTATGGGGCTGAAATCTTCGCGGTGGTCAACCGTCGACTCGGGCCAAGGACTTCTCGGCGGCAAAGTAGCTGTGCCTTGGCTGTGGCTGGGCAGAGATCTGCGTGGCGCTGGAAGAGCTCCCTGGAAAGTTTGCTGTTCGGTACAGCTTCCTCCCATCTTAGCCCAGCGGCTTTGTTGCTAAAGACTAGCAGCCCCGGTGCGTTATCGGGAACGGTTTCGTCTTTGTGGTTCCTGGCTGGAAACACCGCTCCAGGAGGTTTTCTCGACGCCTCTAATGACGGACGATGGTGTCCCTCGCGTCGATGGGCAAGCTCTGGCCCGCGCGGGGTTAGGCAGCTGCGACCAAGTCTCTGCCTGGCCTGAGGTGCTGCCCCGAACCTTGGCGTCTTTCGCGTCATGAGACAATTACCCTCCTCGAGTGGGTAAATCGTTCGGGGCGATTTCCCTCGTGGTCTGGCCCGCCCAGCGGTATTTCAGCTGCCATCGATTCCCAGCGTCGATAGGCTGAAGGAATCCAGCTCGTCTCGGTGAGAGGGGCCATGCTGCTTCCGGAAGCGATACTGCTCTAGCTCTTCTTCTGCGGCTGCAGCTTGTGTGACTGGATTTTCCAGCTACCCACTTTGAACCCGCCACACCTTCAACCAGCGGCAAACGGCCCTCATCACGACGGGGCTTTTCCCCTAGCGGAAACGGTCATCTCGACCCGTACGAGAGAGTTGTATTCATCCAGGCCGCGCCGCGAGCGACTCTCGGCATGCCACGCATCGGTGGCTGTTTAGCTTTCCATGTCTCCCCAAAAGGGGTGAGAACTTCACTCTTCCGAGTCGGGTGACGAGCAGCGGTGGAGAAAGGGTCCACCGTATGTTTTTTCCCTGGCGACAGCGGGAGGCTTACGCTGCCACAAACCGCGGTCGGGGGCCAGATCGAGGACTGTGCGATGTTTGTGGGGCGATGAGGATCTTTGGGGCGATTCAAGGGAAGGAACCGCGCGTTCGGTGGCAACATTATTGTACGTCTACACGGAACTATCGACGGACTGAGGAGAACCGAGTCGGCAGGGCGAAGTGTGGGGGGGCCCCGGTCGGTAGTTGTGAGCAGCTCCAGGAAGCTTGATGGGGCGGCAGCCAGGTCGGTCGCTAGGGGGGCGGATTAATCGGAACGGGTGCACGGAAGTCCCACCTAAATCGGGCAAAAACTATTGAATCACTAGGGAGCCCAAATAGCCTGGAACTAGCGGAAATACCCCCAGAATTCGTGGGGGATGGGCGGTGAAATCGCCGGTCGGTGTCACCCAGGAGAACGAAGTGCGCCGGTGGCCGCTTCGTGAGGGCAATCCGTCTTCATTGTTACCATCCTTTGCTCGAAATCGCCAGGATCATGCAACCAGCAAAGCATCACCACGGACAGCGGAAGACGAAAAAGAGGCATGCATTCTCTGAGGATACCAAGCCGGTGGAGGTGGGGGACGCGTCGGCCAAATCTCAAGAAACAGCGAGTCCGGCAAAGGCCGAGTACTCCTGGCCCTTCGCCTTAGCGATCGCGGTCATCGGGCTATCGACCTGGTTCCTGTACGGGAATACGTTCCGGGAGTTGGAATACCAATGGCGCACCGAAGCCGACTATTCGCATGGTTATCTGGTTCCGTTGCTGAGTCTGTGGTTACTGTACTCTCGCCGTGAAGTCTTTCCAGGCTTTGCGAGGCAACTCAGCTGGTCTGGGGTGGGTTTGCTGGTTTTGGCCATCACCTTGAGGACGCTTGGTCGGCTTTTCTATATGGAATTTCTCGAGGGGTGGTCCGTGGTTCCATGGCTCGCCGGCTGCCTATGCTTGCTGGCCGGTCGGAGCGTTCTCTGGTGGGCCTTGCCTGCGTTGTTGTTCCTGCTTTTCATGGTACCCCTTCCCTATCAGCTTGAGACTGTACTCAGTTGGAAGCTGCAGTCGTTGGTGACCATGCTATCCTCGGCCATCTTGCGGGTCCTCGGTTTTCCCGCTGTTGCAGAGGGACATACGATCTGGATGGGTCAGTCCCAAATGCTGGTCGAAGAAGCTTGTTCAGGTCTGCGAATCTTTGTCGGCATGGCGGCCTTCGCCTTCTTCTGGGCTAC
>JBILTQ010000112.1:0-14601 GCA_044371435.1 Pirellulaceae bacterium
AGTCCTTGCGAACCAACCATCGACGGATCGTTCCCCGGCGTCGATCGCTGAGCCCTCCCAGCAATTCGCATCGCCCTCACCCGACTCCCCGCAAGATCGCGATGAATTATTCCGTTGGCTCGATGAACGACCGGAGGCTGACGAGCGTTGGCTGATCCTTATCGGCCACGGTACTTACCAGAAAAAAGTGGCGAAATTCAATCTGCGAGGCGCAGACATTTCGGCGGATGAATTGGCCCAATCCATGGAGAAAGACTCGGCGTCTTGGCGGGTGGTGATCTGCGCTTCGTCAAGCAGTCCCTTTATCCATGCCCTGTCGGCGAAGGACCGGATTCTCATCACCGCCACCAAAAGCGGTTCCGAGCAAAACTACTCGCGTTTCGGCGATTATCTGTCTCAAGCCCTCTCCGATGAGCGCGCCGATTTGGATCACGACGGCGGTCTGACACTGCTGGAAGTCTTCCTGCACGCCTCGGCTCAACTCGCCCTGTGGTATGATGCCGAAGGTCGCTTGCCCAGCGAACAAGCCTTGCTGGATGATAACGCCGATCAGCGAGGAACTCCGGCTGTTTTCTTCCGTGGAACGCGGGCAGCACGATCACCCGCCTCGGATTTGGAAGTCGACGGCCGCTCAGCCAACCAATGCTATCTGCGTTTCCCCGAGTTGCCGGCAGGATGGGATCGTCAACGGCAAACGGAGGTCGCAGCCTTGGAAGCGAAAATTGAAGCTTTGCGGGCTCGCAAAAGCGAGTTGTCCGAAGATGAATACTTCAAATCCCTCGAAAAACTTTTGCTGGAACTGGCGCGATACATGCTTCCGGTGGAGGAACCAAGCTCATGACGCAGCCCCACCATTTGTTGTTGATGCGTCACGCGAAAAGCTCCTGGGCAGACGCATCCCTGCCAGACCACCAGCGTCCTTTAAATGAACGCGGCATACGATCCGTTCCGTTGGTGGCCGGTTGGTTGTTGCAGCAAGGCTTCAAGATTGACCTGCTTCTTTGTAGTACCGCCCAACGCACCGTGGAGACCGCTCGACGTTTAAAACAATCCGGACTGCTCTACGATGACTACATCGAATCCGAGAAACTCTATCTGGCCTCGGCCAGCGAAATTTTGGCTGAGCTAGAAGCCCGAACATCGAAAAAAGCTAACACGGTTTTTGTCATCGGCCATAACCCCGGCCTGGAAGTGCTGGCCTCCATCTTGGCCGGTCAGGCAATCAACATGGCGACGGCAGCGATCGCCGTTTTTGAAGTCCGGCTGTCGCACCCTTGGAAGGTTCAGGTCGACAGCGGCGAAAACCGACTCGTCTCTCTGGTCAAGCCGAAAGACCTCAACCCGCACGCAGACCTCGACTGAGTTCGCCGCCGGCAGTCGCTTTTTTCTGGGGCGGATCCCCAGCCGACTGCCGCTCGACTAAAATAGGCTCGTTCCCTGGCGATCCCGTTTCGGCCGCTTGGTCCTCTCTCTCTACCTGAAGGTTGCTAGCATGCCCGCATCATTCCCATCTCGAAGCCTTCACCACCTCTTGGCATGGATTGGCTGGAGCTTGGCGTTGCTGATTTGTCCGATCGCCGGATACGCCGAGATCGCCGTGGAAGACTTTGATCAAATCCAGCTTTACACACTCGCCAACAGCTCGGGCATGAAGGTCAAGATCACCAATTACGGGGCAATCGTGACCTCGATCATCGTGCCCGACCGCCAAGGTACACCCGGCGATATTGCCCTGGGTTACCATCGCCTCGAAGACTATATGAACGCCGTCGATCGCCCTTACTTTGGGGCAATCGTCGGCAGATATGGCAATCGCATCGCCCATGGGAAATTCGCTATCGATGGACAGGAATACTCCTTGGCCACCAACAATGGAGCCAATCACCTCCACGGCGGTATCCTCGGCTTTGACAAGGTAGTATGGGATGCCACCCCGCTGGCATCGGCTAATGCGATCGAGTTGACCTATCGCTCGAAGGACAAAGAGGAAGGCTATCCGGGAAACCTCGTGGCGAGGGTAACCTATACCTTGACCTCGGACAATGCGTTGAAGGTCGAGTACCACGCCACCACCGATAAGGCCACCCCGATCAACCTTACCCAGCACACCTACTTCAACCTGAAAGGTGAAGGTGAGGGGACCATCCTGGATCACGAGTTGATGTTGAATGCCAAGCACTACACGCCGGTTGATGAGGGATTGATTCCCACTGGTCAGATCGCCCCGGTGGCGGATACGCCGTTCGACTTTACCCAGAGCAAGCCGATCGGTCGCGACCTGCAACAAAACCATGAGCAATTGCGAATTGGCTTGGGATACGATCACAACTTTGTGCTCGATCGCCCGGCGAATTCGACGGAACTACAACTGGCGGCCAAAGTTTACGAACCGACCAGTGGGCGGGTGATGGAAATCCTCACTACCGAACCTGGGATTCAATTTTATTGCGGGAACTTCCTTGACGGCCGCCTGGTGGGTAAATCGGGCAAACCCTACCTTCATCGCGGCGGATTCTGCCTCGAAACCCAGCATTATCCGGATAGTCCTAACCAAGCCGCTTTCCCTTCGACGATCCTTCGACCGGGCCAGGCGTATCAGACCACCACTGTCTTTCAGTTCTCTGCCCGTTAACTCATGCTTCGTGTATGCCCTCGCGGATAATTCGTATGAATGCTTTCATCGCTCGACTAGCCGCTCGCCTGCTTTGCAGTGTTTGTTTCATTCCGCTTACGGCTACGGGACTCGTTCGGGCAGCCGATACCGGCGCTGGTCGCGACCACGCGGTACTCGAAGCTCTAGTCCGGCTGCCTGCGGCTAATTTGGAGGCCTATCCACAGCATCAGGAAGCGGTATCGCGTTACTTGGAGAGGGTGGAAGGGACCGCAGAATACCTGCGTCTCGTCAGTCGCCTGAAGCTGCGGGCCGAGCTTCCCAAGGTCGCTAAGCTGCTGCACGTCGTCCCGTTCAATACCGAGTCGACCCAAGCCGCCCTCCTGCTGTTGGAGATGGACGCCTTGGACCTCGTCCGCACCGCGGTCGATGACTCGGATGATGCCAAAGCGGCCGCCGCCATCGCTGCCTTGGGGTATGCTAACAGCGGGCCGGCCACCACGCTTTTGCTGGAAGTGCTTCAGGATACTCGACGGAGCCGCAGTGTTCGCTCGTCGGCAGCCACTGCCTTGGGGCGTGTCTTGCGTGGACAAAAGGCCTTGTTGCGTTTGGTGCAGCAGAAAAAGCTTGGCGAAGAAGTCGAATTCGCGGTGGCCGATGCGCTCCTGGGGTCCGCCGACGAATCGGTCCGCCGTGAAGCCTTGAATTATGTCAGGCCGACCGCAGCCGGGGCGAGTGAAGCGTTGCCCCCGGTCCGCCAGTTGGTCGAACTGCGCGGTAATCCAGCGCAAGGCAAACTTGTCTTTGAAACGTCGGGGACCTGCAGCAAGTGTCACCAAGTGAACGGGCAGGGGAAAGAAGTCGGTCCCGACCTGTCGGAGATCGGCTCGAAATTGTCTCGGGAAGACATGTATGTGGCGATCCTGAATCCGAGCGCTGGCGTTAGCCATAACTATGAAACCTATTCCTTGCTGACAACCGACGGTACGGTCATCACCGGGATGCTGGTCAATCAGACCGATCTATCGGTGACCATCCGTACGGCCGAAGCGATCGAAACAACCATCGCCAGCCAAGATATTGAGAGTTTGAAAAAGCAATCGATCTCGCTGATGCCCGCTGACCTGCAGAAGAACATGCCCAAGCAGAGCCTGGTGGACTTGGTCGAGTACCTGACCATCCTGAAGAAGAAACCAGCGGAGCCGGTAGTAGCCAGCACCCCACCCGAGAAACCCTATCCCAAGACGACGACCGCCGCTAGCCGCGAGCCACAAGAAGCTTTGGCTGGTTTGGATATCGCCGCAGGGGTTGAATTACAGCTCTTTTCGTCCGAACCGCTGATGCTGAGCCCGACCAACATCGACGTCGATTGGCTGGGGCGGGTTTGGGTCTGCGAAGCGGTCAATTATCGCCATTTCCGCAATGCGGATAACCCGGAACGGACAGCAGGCGACCGGATTGTGGTTCTCGAAGATTCCGACCTGGATGGTCGAGCCGATAAACTCACCACCTTTCATCAAGGCACCGATATCGATTCGCCGCACGGAATCTGCGTTTTGGGGAAGGACGTTATCGTCTCGGCGGGGGCCAACGTCTATATCTTCACCGATGAAGATGGTGATTTGAAGGCCGACCAACGACGCGTGCTGTTTACCGGCATTGAGGGGGTACAGCACGATCACGGAATCCATGCCTTCACCTTGGGACCGGATGGCAAGCTCTATTTCAATTTCGGTAATGAGGGGAAGCGTATCTATGATGCCGACGGGAAGCCGATCGTCGATGTGGCTGGTCAGGTGGTGGAGAGTACGATCCAACCTTACCAGCAAGGAATGGCTTTCCGCTGCAATCTCGACGGCAGCCAATTCGAGACGCTCGGCTGGAATTTCCGCAACAACTGGGAGTTGTGCCTCGATTCCTATGGGAACATTTGGCAGTCGGACAACGACGACGATGGCAATCGCGGTACCCGCATTAATTTCCTGATGGAGTTCGGCAACTATGGATATCGCGATGAATTGACGGGTGCTGCCTGGAAAGCGGAACGCACCGGGATCGAAGCGGAGATCCCCGAGCGACACTGGCACTTGAATGATCCTGGGGTCGTTCCCAATTTGTTGCAGACCGGAGCAGGTTCGCCCACCGGAATCACCGTCTATGAAGGGGAACTGTTGCCACCTGCCTTTCACAATCAGTTGATTCATTGTGATCCCGGTCCCAATATCGTCCGGGCTTATCCGGTGGAGCCAGACAAGGCGGGCTTCCGTGCCTCGATCGTCCCACTGGTGGAAGGGGTTCGCGACCAGTGGTTCCGACCGGTAGATGTCAGCGTCGCTCCAGATGGTTCGCTGTTGATCGCCGACTGGTATGATCCCGGTGTCGGTGGGCATCGGATGGGGGATACCTCGCGCGGGCGGTTGTTCCGGGCAGTTCCCCCTGGGTACCAACCGGTCAAGCCGCCGGTCCTCGATTTGGAAACACCGGCTGGGATCCTCGTGGCTTTGCAAAGCCCCAACACGGCCACCCGGTACTTGGCCCAGCAGGCTATCGATCGTCAAGGCCTGGCCATGGTTCCTGCCTTGACCGAGATGCTTCGGGCTGGAACTTCGACGCGGATGCAAGCTCGGGCTGCCTGGCAATGGTGTCGCTTGGAGGGGCAGGCAGCGAATGTCGTCCCGCTCTTGATCCAACATCCCTCGGCGGACTTGCGAATCGTCGGCGTCAGGGCTGCTCGGCAACATGGACTGAATGTCATCGAGATCGCCCAGGCACTCGTGCATGATCCATCGCCCCAGGTCCGTCGCGAGTTGGCGATCGCTTTGCGGCACCAGCCTGCCCGGGAGATGCCCAGGCTGTGGGCGGAGTTAGCCTGGCAGCACGATGGTGAAGATCGATGGTATCTTGAGGCCTTAGGGATTGGAGCCGACAAGCGTCAGGACGAATGCTTCGAGGCTGGAACGCGTTGGTCAGCAATGGGATACGCCAGCTGGCCGCGACATCATTTGGCGAAGCCGCTCGCCGAAAGCCGCCGAGTATCTGGCAAAAATCATCCTGGGCACCGAGGAGCCTCGAGCTCAGGAACGCTATTTCCGGGCGCTGGATTTCCACGAACCGAGTTCTGTACAGCGGGCCTTAGCCTGGCTCTTGGCGGAAAAGTAGTATCGATGGACCGAGAAACCCCCTCGGCTTAGCGTTGGACTTCTCGCTTGCCGGTATCGAGCATCACCTCGAATCGTCCTTGGCTATCGGCCGCTCCGCAGCTCATCGTCGGCGTATTGTGCTTGAGGACGATCGTTCCATCCTTGGCAACAGCGATCAGCCCGCCGACATCGGGTTTCAATCGCGTACGAAACAGGTCCTCGACAGCTTCGCTAAGGCTTCGACCCGCGTAGCGCATTTGAGCCGCCAGGTCATAGGCTACACTGTGCCGGATAAATTCCTCACCGATCCCGGTTCCGGAAACAGCGCAGCAGTCGTTGGCAGCATAAGTCCCCGCCCCGATGATCGGCGAATCTCCGACTCGGCCTGGCATTTTGCGGGAGGTGCCGCCGGTGCTGGTAGCGGCGGCGAGATTCCCGTGTCGGTCGAAGGCAACGCAACCGACGGTACCGATTCTTGTTTCGAAGGTCGAGCCCGAAGGATCTCCCGAGTGGGGCGCATCGGGTTCGACGGTGCCTGAGACAGCGCTGATGAAATAATCGGGATCGACCCACGGGATGGCTTGCTGCCGAGCGAACTCCTCCGCCCCTTCGCCCACCAAGAGGACATGGGGCGTTTGAGTCATCACTCGCCGGGCTAGGGCGATCGGGTTCTTGATCTTTTGGACGCTGGCCACTGCGCCGCAGGCGAGCGAACTACCGTCCATGATCGATGCATCCAGTTCGACCGTGCCGTGGCTGGTGAGGACTGCGCCGCGACCGGCATTAAAGTGCCGGTTATCCTCGAGGACGCGAACAGCGGCTTCGACCGCATCGATCGCCGTTCCCCCGTCGACCAAAATAAGTCGACCTGCCTCCAGGGCCGATTTCAAGCCATCGAGTTTGGCTTGCCGTTTCTCTTCATCCCAGGTCGCCGCGTTGCCGCCGGCACCACCATGGATGGCAATAGCCCAGCGTGGCGAAACGGGGATGGTGTCTTGGGCATGGGTCAGCATGGAATCAACGATCACTCCGGCGCAAGCCATGATAAGCTGTGCGAGTCTTTTCATTTTGGTGTAGGCACCAGTCGCTGCAACGTCGACAATGGATTGCTTCAACAAGTCCGCAGGCAGATTATACATGGTAAAGGAACCCGCGTTGGCCACTGCTTCGATTCGCTTGCGCGGCGGGCGGATGCATAATCTCAAAAATATCGATCTCGATATACCCTTGGGCAAGCTGGTCGTGGTCTGCGGGCTCAGCGGCAGCGGCAAAACTTCGCTCGTCTTGGATACCCTGTACGCCGAAGGGCAGCGGCGGTACCTCGAAAGCTTCGCGCCTGCGGTTCGACAATTCCTTCCCGGCAACGACAAGCCTGAATTCGATCGGCTGGAGAACCTGCCAGCCGCCATCGCCGTTCGGCGTTCCAGCGGCATCCGCTCGAGTAAAAGCACGATAGGGACGTCGACCGAGATCGATGATTACCTGAAAATCCTTTTCGCCAACGCAGCGACCTTACACTGCCCTGGCTGTGGCATGCCGATCGTGGCCCATAGTCCAAAGACGGCGGCCCATTGGCTGGTGCAGCAACCGCGTGGACGGGCCATGATCGTATTCGCGGTCGCCTGGCAAGACCCGACCCAACTGGCAATCCTGCTGGCCGAACTGCAGCAGTCGGGCTTCACCCGGATGGTCCTGGCCGGGGAGACCTGGAATTTTTCCAGCCACCAACGGCGGGAGATGGTCGAGCGTATTCGGCAGGTTCACGAGGGGTGGGTGGTGGTTGATCGCACGTTTGTTGGCGAGTCGAGCGGCCGGGCGATCGACTCGCTGGAAACCGCCTTCCATTGGGGGAGTGGGCAGGCAGCGATACTCGTCGAGGGCTCCCCCCAGGCATCGCTATCGACGGCAGACCGCGAGTCGGTGGGGAGCGGTGGGGTGGTCTCGCAGAGATCGATGGTCATCGATGGTCGACCGTTTAGCGTTCAGGTTTTTGATCGAGAGTTGACGTGCCATCCCTGCGGCCGGCGTTTTTCGCCGCCGGAAGCGGGGACCTTCAGTTTCAACAGCCCGCGTGGAGCGTGTACCACGTGTGAAGGTCGAGGCGAGGTCGAGGGGGATGCGGCCGAGAGCTGGCACCCATGCCCAAACTGCGGTGGTTCCCGATTTTGCGAGGAAAGCCTGGCCTATCGGTTGGGAGACCGATCCATCGCCGACCTGCATGGCATGACGATCGACGACTTGGCACGCTGGTTCAAGGAACCATCGAGGTCATCGCAGTCGCCCAGGGCCGGTTTCGAGGCTATCGAAGCCGTGCAGTCGCGGCTGGATTACCTGCAGGCCGTCGGACTTGGCTACCTCGAATTAGGCCGGGCCCTGAAAAGCTTGAGCGGTGGTGAGTCGACGCGGGTCAACCTCACTCATGTTTTGAGTACCCGGCTTGTCCAGATGCTTTGCGTGCTGGATGAGCCAACGGTCGGCCTGCACCCGCACGATACGGACCGCTTGTGGACAGCCATTCGCAGTCTGCGCGATCGCGGGAACAGCCTCATCCTCATCGAGCATGAACCGGAGCTTTTGCGGCAGGCCGAGTGGCTGATAGAGATCGGGCCCGGAGCCGGGGCCGCGGGCGGTGAGGTTTGTTTTCAGGGGCCTTACGCCCAGCTCCTGCACGCCGAAAGCCCCACCGGCCGCTACCTGTCCAAGATGTTTTCCGGCAGCTCGGCGGCCGCAACGGCATCGCCAGGGTCGTCGACGGAGCGCGGGTTGCCGGTCCTGGCGGCTTGCAGCGACGGCGCTGGGGATTCCGCCGACAGCCCCAAGTTGCTGTTGACCGGGGCGTGTGGTCGGAACCTCAAGAACCTCGAGGTGACTTTCCCGCTGCGATGCCTGTGTGTGGTAACCGGGGTCAGTGGTAGCGGCAAGAGCAATCTGGTGATAGAGACGTTGGTACCAGCACTCCGGCGAGCGCATGGCGACACTCAGTCGCGACCGCTTCCCTACGCCGCTTTGCACGGCCATGCGTGGATCGACCGGTGCGTGGTTTTGGATGCGAGTCCCATCCCGCAATCCTCGCGAAGCAACACCGCTTCTTATACCCGCTGCTTCGATGACCTTCGCCAGCTTTTTGCAGCTCAGCCCGAGGCCAAAAAACTGGGATGGTCCATCGGTCACTTCAGTTATAACAGCCCGCAGGGGCGTTGCCCCCGATGCCTGGGTGAGGGAAGGCTGACCATCGATATGCAGTTCCTCTCCGATATCGAATCGATCTGCCCTGATTGCGACGGGACTGGTTACGGTCCGGCGGCGTTATCGATCACTTATCGCGGCCGCTCGATCGCTGATTGCCTGGCCTTGACCATCGAGCAGGCCAGACCGTTTTTTCGGGGCCAAGGGCTCCTCCAGCGCAAGCTCGGCACGCTCATCGACCTCGGCTTGGGGTACCTTCCCTTGGGGCAACGTCTGTCGACGATGTCGGCGGGGGAGTTGCAGCGATTGAAGCTCGGCCAGTACCTCGCGGAGAAGGGCGGGCCGGCCTTGATGGTGATGGATGAACCCACGGCTGGTTTGCATTTTGCCGATATCGAGCGACTGGTCCTTTGGTTGCGAGGCTGTGTCCAGCAGGGACATTCGGTGATCGTCATCGAACATAACCTGCAGCTGATTGGGGCCGCAGACCATGTGATCGACCTCGGGCCAGGGGCCGGCCACCAGGGTGGTGCATTGATGGCGTGTGGGACACCGGCCGAGATCGCCCGAAACCCGGCCAGCTTGACCGGGCCATACCTGGCCCGCGAGGCTTCGGGGATTCCAGGTTCGCTTCCCTCGCGAGATTAACTTAAACTGATGGTTTGCCGGGCGATGGCGATTCATAACGCCTCACCCGCTGGTACGCGACTGCATGCGGATGGTGTTCGCGATGTCCGCGTTCGCCGTTGGTCTGGCGAACGACTTCCCTAGGATGAAAGAGCTCTTTGTGACCGATATCGCCACCTGGCAACGCCTTGCCAGTATCTTATTCTTGTCGCTGTTTCCCTTGGCGATAGCCTACGAGGGCTGGAAAGCCTATCGTTTGCCGACGGAATACTCCCCTTGGGAGCGTATGCTCTATGCGCCGGCCTATGCTTTAGCTCGACTCTTGTGGCGGGTAGAGATGGACGGGCAAGGACGGCTGTCGGATCGCCTGGTGGGTGGCGCGGTGTTGGTGGCTAACCATCGTTGTTCGCTTGACCCTTTCTTCATCCAGATAGCCTCCGGGCGACGTGTCCATTGGATGGTGGCTGGGGAGTATTTCCGCAACCCGGTATTCGGACCGCTGCTGCGCATCCTGCAGGCCATCCCCACCAACCGCAGCGGGGCGGACAATGCCGCCATCAAGACCGCCATCCGCCTGGCTGCGGAAGGACGCTATGTCGGGATGTTCCCCGAGGGCCGCATCAATCGCACGACTCGACCGCTGCACAGCATCCGTTCCGGTGCGGCCATGGTCGCCCACAAAGCGGGGGTTCCCCTGATCCCCTGTTGGATCGAAGGCGCACCGGTCGGATGGGCGGTGTGGAGCGGTTTTTTTCTAGCCGCGCACGTCAAGGTCTCGCTGGGTCAGCCCGTCGTAACATCGTCTCCCAGCCCCGAACAGCGTTTCGACGATTTGGTGGTGATGCAATCGGCCATGCGTCAATCGCTTCAGCTGGGAGGTTATCCTGATTATCCGGTACAGTTTGCTGGTCGCCGGCGCCCGTAAGTTCATCGTCATCATGAAAGCGTCATGGATACCAGGCACATCCAGGAGTGGTTCAAGCGTGCGCTGAGCGACCATCAAGCGGGGCGGTTGCCAGCGGCGGCCGCGGGCTATCATCGCGTCCTGACCGCCCTTCCCGATCATGCCGATGCCCTCCACTTGCTGGGAGTACTTTTTCAGCAGCAAGAGGAATCCGTGATGGCGTTGGCATTGATCCGGCAAGCGATCGCCTTGCGGCAAAGAGCGATCGGGATGACCGAGGACCTGGGCTTGCCCGATGCGCATCCTCTGCAGCAGGAAAGTGCGGCCGCGCCTGTGCCGCCAGCGGAAGCGGCGATGGTCGCTCAGACGGTTGCGCGATCCGCGGATAGCCAGGCTGCTTTCCCACTGGATACTGTCTTGGGGCGTTACTACAGCAACCTGGGAGAGGTCTATCGCCGGCGACAGCAGTGGAGCGAGGCCGAAGCTTGTTTTCGTCGCAGCCTGGCCCATGATCCCCGCCAGGCTGCTGCCTGGAATAATTTGGGATTGCTGTTGGGCGAGCAAGCGCGGCAAGCCGAGTCGATGGAAGCATGCGGTGCGGCCATTGCCCTCGATCCCGCTTATGCGGATGCCCACTTCAACTTGGGCAATGCTTTGAAGGCAAGCGGCATGCTGCAGGCGGCGATCGAGGCTTACACGCAGGCGGTAACGCTTCGACCGGCGATGGCGGATGCTTTCAATAATATCGGTAACTGCCAGCGTGATTTAGGGCTGGTTCCTTTGGCCCTGCGGAACTTCGAAAAGGCCCTAGCGATCAGCCCGGAGGACGCCGGGATCCACAGCAATTGGTTGATGACCGCCCTCTATGATCCGACCCTCAGCGAGGTCGCCTTGCAACAGGCTCATCAGCATTGGGTCCGTCAGCACACGCAGCGACTCGCGCGGCGGTTTCCGGGTAAAGAAAGGGAGAGTCCGGACAAGCGTTTGCGGATCGGTTATGTCTCCCCGGATTTTTGCGAGCATGCGGTAGCGAGGTTTCTCGAACCGTTACTGCTCGAACATGACCGATCGGCTTTCGACACGCTGCTGTATGCCGAGGTCAGGCATCGCGACCAGGCCACGGCGCGTTTTCGTCAGCTAGCGACCGGTTGGCGCGAGACGAACAGCCTCTCCGATGAGGAGTTGGTGCGACAGATCATGGAAGACCAGGTCGACATTCTGGTCGATCTGGCCGGGCATACGGCCCGCAACCGCTTGCGGGTATTCGCTTCACGGCCGGCCCCTATCCAGCTTAGCTATCTTGGCTATCCACATCCCGTCGAGTTACCGGAAATCGACGGCAGCTTGACCGATGTGGTGCTCGACCCGACGTGTCCCTCGTCGGCCGCCGCGGGATGCGCGTGGTTGCACCCCTGTTTCTGTTGTTTCCATCCCAACAGCGAAACACCGGCGGTCGGCCCCTTGCCAGCCCGGCAGCGCGGCTACGTGACCTTCGGTTCCTTGCACGGCTTGATGAAGCTCAACGATCAAGTATTGGATACTTGGAGTGAGATTCTTCGGGCCCTCCCCGAAGCGCGGATGCATCTCTTTCGCGATCACCTCCACGGTTCGGCTCAAGCTCGACTGCGAAATGCCTTTGCCCAACGCGGAATCGCGTCCGAGCGGTTGACGATGGAACACACAGTCCCACCTGGTTCCAGCTACTGGGAGCAGTACCATGGCATCGATATTAGCCTGGATTGCTTCCCCTGGAGCGGGCACACCATCGGTACCGAAGCTTTATGGATGGGAGTACCGGTGGTGACCTGGGCTGGACCACGGCGTGCTCAACGCCTGATGGCTACCATCCTGGAATGTCTGCAACTTTCGGCCTGGGTTACCACTTCGGTCCGCGACTATGTCGCGACGGCGGTATCCTTGGCCTCCGACCTTTCCGCCTTGGAAGCCTGGCGAAGCAGCCTTCGGGAACGGATGCGAGCCTCACCACTGGGTGACGGTCGGCGATTGATGCGGCAGCTCGAGGGTATTTATCGGGCTCTTTGGCAGGAGTGGCTTATAAAAGCCAAGGGAACAAGTTAAGATTTTGGGTCGGCGGAGCCATGGATCCTTCGGTTACCGAGGAAACCAACCTGAGCGATGCTCGGCCTCTTCGCCACCCCGCGTTCGCCCTCCCTCCTTCTGCCCGGAACAAGACCTCGATAATGATGAATCTCACCCAATCCAAGGTTGGTGGTCTTCGGCTTTTCAACTTTGCCGCCGCCATGCTGACTGTTGTTTCACTGTGGTTGGCCGGCTGTAATTCCCAGCCAGCCAATTCGGAGTTGAAGGTCTCGGAAGCAAGCGATAGCATTACCGGCGGGAAGGGGCCGGCCAGCGGCAAGCTGCGGGTGGCCTTCATCACCAACCAGATCGCCGATTTCTGGAAAATTTCCGAGTCCGGTTGCCTCGATGCGGAAAAAGATTTCGGCGTCGAGGTTCAAGTCCGCATGCCAGCCCAAGCGACGGCGGTCGAGCAGAAGCGAATCGTCGAGGATTTACTGACCGGCGGGGTGCAAGCCATCGCCATCAGCCCCATCGATGCCGAAAACCAGATCGATTGGCTCAACGAAATCGCCGGCCGGGTTCCGCTGATCACCCACGACTCCGACGCCCCGGCCTCGAATCGTTTGCTGTATATCGGGATGGATAACTATGCGGCCGGTCGGGCCTGTGGTGAGTTGGTCAAGAAGGCTTTGCCGGAGGGGGGCGAGGTGATGCTCTTTATCGGGCGACTGGAACAAGATAACAGCAAGTATCGCCGCCAAGGGGTGATCGACGTGCTGATGGATCGCGAACGCGACTTGGCGTTCTATCGATCGCAACCCAATGCCTGGGATCCGACGGAAGGTCCGATTCAGGGGGAGAAATACACGGTGCTTGGCACGCTGACCGACCAGGGCAAGCCGGATGTCGCGCAGACCAAGGCCGAGGATTCGATCAACAGCTATCCCGAGCTGGATGCGATGGTCGGCTTGTTCGAATACAACCCCCCAGCCTGCTTTCAGGCGATTGAAAAGGCTGGCAAACGCGGGCAAATCCGGCTGATTGGTTTCGATGAAAACGATGTCACCTTGCAGGCGATCAAGGATGGTCATTGCACGGGAACAGTGGTCCAGAACCCTTACCAGTATGGTTACGAGTCGGTCAGGGCTTTGAAGGCCATTCTCGAGAAGCAGGCCGATGCCGTTCCGCCCAATCAGTACCTCGATATCCCGCCGCGAACGATCACCATCGACAATGTCGATGAGTATTGGACTGATTTGAAGGCCAAGAAAGGTCAGTAGCCGTTCATGGCGGACGCAACCCAACCTCTGCTCGAGGTATGCGAGGTTTCGAAAAGCTTTCCCGGAGTCAAGGCTCTGCGCTCGGTGAGTTTGCAGTTGGGCCGGGGTGAGGTTTTGGCTGTTATCGGCGAAAACGGAGCAGGCAAGAGCACCTTGATGAAAATCCTGGCTGGCATCCAATCGCCCGACAGCGGCGAGTTGCGGGTCGAGGGTCGGCGGGTGGCTTTGGATTCCGTGACCGCCGCCACCCAGGCCGGGATCGCTTTGATCCATCAGGAGTTGAATCTCGCCGACAACCTGACGGTCGGCGATAATATCTTCCTCGGTCGTGAACCGCGACGGTGGGGCTGGATCGACCAGTCCTCGCTGGATCGACGTGCCAGCCAGGCCCTGCAGCGGGTGGGGCTGTCGGAATCGCCGCATCAGCCGTTGAAGAAACTGACCATCGGCAAGCAACAACTGGTCGAGATCGCCAAAGCCTTATCCATCGATGCCCGCATTTTGATCATGGACGAGCCGACATCGAGCTTGTCTGGTCGCGAAGCAGAGCAACTCTTCCGCCTGGTGAAGGAACTGCGGTCGCAAGGGATGAGCGTGATCTATATCTCCCACCGTCTGGGCGAAGTCAAGGAATTAGCCGATCGCGTGGTCGTCTTGCGCGACGGAGCCAATGCTGGCCATTTGGATCGCGATGAGATCAACCATGAAGCGATGGTAAGGTTGATGGTAGGCCGCGACATCTCGCAGTTCTATCAACGCCAGCCGCATCAGCCGGGGGAGGAGTTGCTGCAGGTGCGCGACGTCCGTACC
>JBILTQ010000431.1:0-4426 GCA_044371435.1 Pirellulaceae bacterium
AACTGGATGCGGCTGGTGATTTGGCTGCTGGTGGGATTGGCCATCTATTTCGGTTACGGCTATTGGCACAGTCGCTTGCGTCATCAGCCAACTTAAGTGGCACTCTCGTTGAGTTTCGGTGGGAACTCCGCGCGTTGGGTGCGCTTATCGTCCGCCGGACAACTGCCGCAGAATACCTGGAAAGAGACGCCGCGATGAAGTCGACGACGGAGTACCTGACGTTTCACCTCCCTTCGCGGCTGGGCTGGATAAACATCACGCCGCAGGTGGAAGCGGTGGTGGAGCGGTCTGGGGTGGCTGAGGGGATCGTGCTCTGCAACGCGATGCATATCACGGCTTCGGTCTTCATCAACGACGACGAGTCGGGGTTGCATCAGGACTTTCGTGTTTGGCTGGAGAAATTAGCCCCTTACCATCCAGCGGTCGAAGCCTACCAGCATCACCATACGGGCGAGGACAATGCCGATGCTCATCTCAAACGGCAGGTGATGGGACGCGAGGTGGTGGTCGCGATCACCCGTGGGGAATTGGATTTAGGGCCTTGGGAGCAGATTTTTTACGGTGAGTTCGATGGGAATCGCCCGAAGCGGGTCTTGATCAAGGTACTTGGCGAGTGAACCTCAACCGCCGGCTTTGGCCTTCATGGCGCAGCGGTTGGCAGAGAGTGAAGGAACGTGGGAGGTGGCGAGGAGGATCGCGGTCCAGCCGACCGAGGGTGGCCGCGACCAGCCGCCTCCGCCAGCTGCCGGTAGCTTTGAGGAGTTTGAGTTGCGGAGCATCCGAGGCAGGTCGGTCTGATTCGCGGTTAGGGCCTGGTGCTGATGACACGCATCGGCAGATGGGCTAGCATGCGGCCGTCAGTGAGGCATGTGCCGCTGGGCAGGCGGTATGGAAAGCCGTCGTTGCAACCATAGCGTCGCCTTCATGGCGAGGGAGGAATGATGAATCTTGGAAAGTTCCTGGTGTGGTTGATCATCGGCGCCTTGGCTGGAAACATGGCGGGCTGGGCGGTGACCTTGCGAAGAGAGGGGCTAGGTCGCTGGTCGAATCTAGGGGTAGGGATGATGGGAGCGTTGTTGGGGGGAGCGATCTTTCACCTCTTCGATATCGATCTCGGCTTGGGTGAATTCAAGATCAGCTTTGAGGATCTCGTTTCCGCCTTCCTCGGCTCGCTCCTTTGCATTTCGCTGCTGTGGTTGATTCGACGCAGCGCGCTGATGCAAGCCGACAAAGAAGCGAAGGCTAGCCAATAGCGGTCGCGGGCATTCCGTTCGGCGAAGATTAGCCGATGCTCGAGCTGCGGAAAGATGGCGGGGGCGGTCTTTCACACCCATTCATCGCTAGCTGGACCCGACGACGACATCGGGCCCAGCAAGGAGATAAGGAGTTGCCTGGTCAGCAGTCTGGCTGGCCGAGCGGATGGCTTACGAACGCTTGTTCGAGTTCGCCTCGAACAGACTGCGATAGACGGCACCGGCGGCGACCCCACCGACGATCGGGGCGAGCCAGAACAGCCAAAGTTGGGCCAAGGCCCATCCGCCGACGAAGAGGGCGGGGCCGGTCGAGCGTGCTGGGTTGACCGAAAGGTTGGTGACCGGGATACCGATCAAATGGATCAAGGTGAGTCCCAAGCCGATCGCGATCGGAGCGAACCCCTGGGGTGCACGCGAGTCGGTAGCACCATGGATAATGAAGAGGAAAATGAAGGTCAGGACGATTTCGGCGACCAGGCAGGCGACCAGCGAATAGCCCCCCGGGGAATGCTCCGCATAGCCGTTCGATGCGAATCCACCGGCGAGCGAGAAGCCGGCTTTTCCGGAGGCGATGACGTAGAGCACCCCAGCCCCAGCTACCGCCCCGAGCACCTGGGCAACCCAGTACGGAACGAGATCGGAGGCTTTGAAGCGGCCGCTGGCGACCAAGCCCGCGGTGACCGCCGGGTTCAAGTGACAGCCCGAAATATGGCCGATGGCATAGGCCATGGTCAACACCGTCAGGCCGAAGGCCAGTGAGACGCCGACGAAGGCAATCCCGAGATTCAAGGGTGACCCATCTTCGAATTTGGCGGGAAAATTCGCTGCCAGGACTGCACTCCCGCAACCGCCAAAGACCAACCAGAACGTACCGATGAATTCCGCCAAACATCGCTTACTTAATTCCATCATCCATCCTTCTTCGAAAGAATCCTCAAGATAAACACATCCGGTGGAGGCTGGGCCCCAGCAGTCAGCGGCCGAAGCCAGCCACCGCTCGTCATTGTGACTTTGCCGAGAAGTTCCCGCAATGACCGGTGGGCGACTGGGCAGGTCGGCACCAACCTCGAAGTGGGACGGGAATACGAGGCTGTGGCTAGCCGTTGCCTTGCATCGCGCTGGGAGCCGGTGGACGAACGGACGGTCGGCAAGACCGTTACAAGCCATGCTTGACGAGCTAGCGATGCCGTCGAGGGGAGACTTTGGATGCCAGGCTTGCATAATATTGTGGTACAGTGGAGCGTTGAGGTGCACAGGCTGGCGGGCAGGGTAGTCAATCGAACGAGACGCAAGATGGTCGCAGGAAGATACTCACCCCCGTTCCCGCTCGATCGCGATGCGAGCCCAGCGCCGTTGTCCTCGCGACTGGCCCCGAGGCGAGTTGCGTGGATGGCCTGGCGATGTCTGGCTATCGTCGCGGGGATCCTGGGTGTCTGGGGTGGGGTGGGTTGGTACCCCGAGCCGTTGTCGGGAGACGAGCCGAACGCCTCCAGGGTGCTGGCGAAGCAGGATATCTTGGCCAACCCGGTCCCCTTCCCCGTAACCCGCGTGACCTTGAAGGGGAACGGCAAAGCGGGCGTTAGTTGCGAGGGGCAAGTGTTGGCGGTCGGTGAGGATGGTGGGTGCCTGCTGTTGGAGAAGACCGGCCGATTGCGGGTGCTGGTGGCCAAAGAGATTCTCGAGCAGCAGCTGTTGGCGACGCAGTCTTTCGCGCCGATGGATCACGAGCAGTTATCGCAGACCTTGCTCCAGGAATTGCCATCGGGATTCAAGACCACCAGCACCAAACATTACCTGATCGCCTACGATACCACCGAGGCCTACGCCAAATGGAATGCCGCCTTGTATGAACGGCTGTTAAGAGGCTTTTATACTTTCTGGAAACGCTTGGGGATCGAGCTCCAGGAGCCGGAATTCCCGTTGGTCACCATCGTGTTTTCTTCGCGGCAGGGTTATCTGAAGTATGCCGAGAAAGACCAGGTGAAGAACGCGGCCAGCATGATAGGCTATTACAATATGCTCACCAATCGGGTGGCTACGTACGATCTGACGGGTATTGAAGAAATTATTCCCGATGGGAAGAGGGTGGAGACCTCCGATTTGGTCAACGCCATCCTGTCGCGGCCGGCGGCTGAGCGGGCGGTAGCCACCATCGTTCATGAGGCGGTCCATCAACTTGCTTACAACTGTGGGCTGCAGCGGCGGCTGGCCGATAATCCCATCGCCATCTCCGAGGGCTTGGCGATGTTTTTCGAAGCCCCCGATTTGAAGAATCCTTCGGGCTGGGGCGGGATCGGCAAAGTCAGCGGCCACAACCTAGCGATTTTTCGGCAGGCGATGGCCGCGCGGGCCGCCAAGCCGATCAGCGAATTGATTCAGGACGATAGCCTCTTCCACGATCCGGCAACGGTGTCGATCGCTTATGGAGAGAGTTGGGCGCTAACCTACTATCTGATCAAAACCAAGAGCAAGCAGTTCACCGCTTACCTCAAAGAACTCGCCCAGCGTCCACCGCTGGAAGCCACCGATCCGAAACGGCGATTGGAGGACTTCCAGCGTTTCTTTGGCGATGACTTCGAGAAATTAGAACGCGACTTCATCAAGTACCTTTCACGCGTTCAGATGTGATATTCGGCGGGGGGATCGTCGGCGTTCCCTTCCGTTTCTTTGGCGGGTGGGCTGCGCCGTCGGTAGGCGAACAGTTTAGCGATCATGCCGGCCACGGCTGCCGGCAAAGCCGCCCGCAACGGGGACTGCCGCGCATCCATCAGGAAGAGGAAGGCGACGTAGAGCAGCAGGAAGCCGAAGCTGGTGCGGAGCCATGCGACGGGGACCTTCGGTAGCAACGAAGCGCCGAGAAACGCACCGCCCATAAAACCGGCCGCGAGCATGGCGACGTTCGCGACACGGATGTCGCCGTTGCGGTAATAGACCATGGCGGCGAAACCGACGACCGGCAGCATCAACACCGCCAGGCTCGTGCCTTGGGCTTCGGCTTGCGTGAGCCCAAACAAGAGGACCAAGCCGGGGACGAGGATAATCCCACCGCCTATCCCCAGCAACCCGCTGAGCAAGCCCACCGCGCTACCGAACAAAATCAAGCCAACCGCGTGCAACACCCGACGACGCTCCTGAAATCTGCGAAGAGCTACCGACACTCCCTTTATTTCGAA
>JBILTQ010000432.1:0-4420 GCA_044371435.1 Pirellulaceae bacterium
GCGGAGTCATCGAAGAAAACTCCGACGCCGGCTCCCACGACATCTCCCATTGCACTGCCGCGAATCCAGATTGACAAAAACAAGCCAGGATCACCAGGCTTGTGAGCAATCGGATTGGGGACATCGGGAACATGATCGGAACTGCAATTCAGGCGTCAGTAGGAAACCGTTACGATTATTCAGTATAATTGGGTCATGACGGTTGAAAATGCAAAATCTTCAATCGTTCCTCGATTTTGGGGCGGCCCGCTACCGCGAGTCCGACGCCATCCCAGCCTGCGGGAAACCGCAATTCCTGGCTGAAAATCCTCGATTTTCTTGGAAATCCAGCCCCCGGCGACCGAAGTTCGCCCACACCGCTGGCCAGACAACACCCCGCCCCCTTGCAGGATGATCAGCAAAACCTCCCGACAGGCCAGGAGCGATTACCGCCGCTTGCGGTCGTTCGATTCATCGTTGATCTCCGTATCGTTTGACAACAAATCCTTTTTGGAAAAGTCGATTGACGACCTCGCCATCTTCGAGGATTGCCTCAAGGACGGGTAGCGGAACCTCCTCGCTAATGACGCAATGCGTCCTTCCGCGGATGGTGAACGGGTGCGCAGTGGCGTTGCGAGTAGGTCGGTGGCGAAAGCGGTGGTCTGGAGTCTCCCATAGAATGTCCTCCGGAAAGCCCGGGATACTTCGCGTGACTCCGAACTGAAGATCTTCCGTCCGTTCCGTAAGCTGGAGGATAAGCTTGTTGTTCTTCACGATAGCCACAATATCCATCGCCTGTTGCCTTGGACCGTCTTTAGCCCTGAGGAACTAACGGTAGCCTTCCCGACGACCGTCTGTGAAAATGACCGCTTTGTTGCAGTTGTCGATAGTAGATCGACGCAATTTTCTTGATCCGGGCATCGAATCCAAAATCCCTCTCGATCAACTCTCGACCCGCGCTGGCCATGGCCGTCCGTGCCCCCGGACTGGCAATCGCCGCTCGCAGCGCCTGCCCCAGCCCGGAATGACTCTCGGGGGGGATGAGATAACCTGTTTCGCCGTCTCTCAACAAGGCGCTGATGCCCCCGGTATCAGTAGCCATCGCCGGAGTCTCCATCGCCATGGCTTCCAGGAGCACGTTGGGCAGTCCCTCTCGAACACTGTTGAGGACGAAAAGGTCCATGGCCTCGAAGAAAAGACGTGGATCCTCCATTTGTCCCAGCAACCGAATCGACCCCTGAGCCGGGCTCGACTCGATGATCTCATTCAATCGCCCCCGTTCCGGTCCCTCGCCAGCGATCCATAAATCCACCGCTAGGCCCTGCTTTTGCAAGCTTACTACCGCGCCGATCAAGTCGGCGAATCCTTTCTCCGGCGACAACCTTCCGACACTCCCGATCAAAAAGCGATCCGGGCTGGCCTTCATCGCCTTCTTCGCCAGTACCGGCTCTCTTCGTCGTCGATAATGCTCGGTGTCGATCGCATTGTGAACGAGGTGCAGTCTTTGAGCGGGAATGCGCAGGCGGAGGCACTCCTCGACAAGATCCTGCGAAACGCAAATCAAGGATTCGAAACAGGGGAGAAACCATTGATCGATGCGTTTGTAAAGCGGCATCCGACCAGACATGTCTGTCCACCCATGAAGCATGGTAATCAGGCAACAACGATAGAACCGGCGAACGCACCAAGCCAAGGCATTGGACTTGTAGTCATGCGATTGAATGATGTCGATTTCCAACTGGCGGCAGAGTCGTACTAACCGAATAATCAAGCCGAAGTCCAAAGGCCCGTGGTCATGCAATAGATAAAACGGACAGTCTGCAGCTTGGGCCCGATCAAGCAAAGACTGTCCGATAGGGTCTTGCGGAGGGCATAAGTATGCGACCATCGCATCGATTCCTTCGGCTCGGATAAATCGCGGTGAGTGCAAAATCGTTTTCTCGGGTCCACCGCCGGTACCGGCGACAACCCGCAGATGTAGCACTCGCGGTCTCGCTTCATCTCCCATGGCGAAACATTCCGTTATCTTGCTGGCGAGCCAAGGGAACTCGACGCGCCGGACTATCCACTTCTCCCTCAAGCCCACCCGCCGTCCCTGCCGCTTGGACCAAGGCCTGAAATTCCTCCGCCTTACGGCTCCAGCTCTCCCGCTCGAGCAGACGACGGCTGTTTGCCTGCTCGGGTGATATCCCGAAGTCGATACGTCGCTGTACCGCTTTCACGAATTCCGCTGCGTTATCTACGACGTCGCAAGCTAAGGCCCATGATTCGGTCGAAGGTAAGCGACGAACGACCGCTGGACGGCCGCTGGCAAGGTATTCCTTCAGTTTGAGTGGCTGCATGGCGAGTGTCAGCGGATTTTTCGCATATGGCATGATGAGGCAGTCTGCCGCCTGCGCCATCCGGGCCAAAACCTCGGTTGTCACGGCTGCCAAGGAATGGACATTGGGAAGTTGCTGAATGGCTGGATCGGGTGACTGGACCGGCCCAACCAGGACGATCGAAAGCTCAGGGAGTGAGCTGGCAAGCTGCACCAGGAAGTCAGTATCCAAGCGGCGATCGACCACCCCCCAGAATAAGGCGACGGGTCCCTGGATGAATGATGGCCAAGTGAATTTCGCCGCTCCGCCTCCCTTCCAGACTTCAAGATTGACCCCGTGCGTGCAAAGACTGGCCTCCCGCCCCATACCTCCCAGACGAACCTGCAAAACGCTACTCGCAGCAATCAACAGGTCGGCGCGACGAACGACTTGTTCCTCCATCGTAAGCATGGTGGCCTGGTCAAGTCCCGGCCAATGAGAAAAGTCATCCACGCAATAGTATACCCACCGATCGACTGGTAGATCTTCCATAACATCGGCCACGATCGGAATCGTTGTCAGGGCCAGGGTCGGTGGTGCAGACTGCTGGAAGAGAGGTGCTAACTGTTTCCGCAGCAACCAGCGATTGAGGTCACGATCCCAGGAGCGTTTAAACCAGGGCCACATCCACGGCGAAAGGACGCGGGGCCCATTGGAAATCTGGGGGACACTGGAAGCTTGCTGTCTTGAACTACCCATCCGGCGCATCTTGCCGAGCACGCGTTCTACGGTTACTCGATCCAGGCGTGGAGGCCGCATGCCAATGGTATTAATCCATGTAATGGATATCCATGGGTTTAGTTCCTTGATCAGATACTGGCAACTGGATGGATGCCTGCCCCAGTCATCAGCAAAGACTAACCAGTGATTGTGAGCGGTGGTGTGCAGCGTACTGACTCCTTCCCCGACTACCGGCCAAACCTATGACTTGCCACCCTGTCGGGTCCCGAGTTTGGCATGAGCCATTACTTCAGGAAAACGACCACCAGCGTCGCTAACGACGCGAGTGCAACCAGCAGGCAGGCACCAGCAACAAGCTTGGCTCGACGTATCGCTCGCACCCGCTGAGGGATAAAGGAGATGCGAGGAGGAAATCCCCTCCCCAACTCGGGTCGCGGGTGCGGGCTTCGATCGGAAGAGGTCTGGAACCAGTGCCTTTGCCAACCAAAATGCATCATCAAGACCAAAGGCCGGCACAATCGATGCGAAGGCATCGAACTCAAAGTCCGACAAACGTAATCGAAGAAAAAATCGGCTTTGAGCTGGAAGCGATGTTGCTCCGGACTATCCCCCGGATTTAACCAGGCCACGTACTGAAGGATATGCCATTTACGCATATCCTGAGCGGCCCACGTCTCCGTCGGGTACTGTAGTCTTTCCCGATGATCCAAGGTAGGAGCTTCATGCTCCAGCATCCATCGGGCATAATGAACGAGACTAGCCCAAGCATATGCATAGAGCTCGTCCTTCATTCCATGCTCGATTTTGATGTCCAAATACCGCATCAAGGCTTGTAAGAACATCGTATAGAACCATCGCAGCTCGGCATTGAGCAGGTCAAGCTTTTCGATCTGATCCGCTGGATGGATGACTCGCTGAATCAGTTGTTCGGATGCCTTCAGATACTGGGTGTTCCCAGTCAATTGGTAGCCGGTTAATAAAGCATGCAGCGAGTTTGCTGAAGCTCGTCCAGGGCCATGATAGCCTGGTGAACTCTCGATCGACAAACCAGTTTCGGCCGTCGATAGCCAACGGAAGATCGTCTGCCTTCCGTCCTCGATACGTTGCACATAGTCGGCGGCCAGAATCGCTGCCTCACGGTAGTCTTCCTCACCGCTGAGAAAATACGCATACATCCAGCCCGTCGAGTAATTATGCGATGCCGAAGGTCCGCCACCAATCGCATAGACTTTCGCCAAACGTTTTCCGGTCTGGCCTAACTCGTCTAGATCTTTACCACCTGGCATGATCTCCGACTGCGCAAGGTTCTTCGGATAACTCCGATGTGTGGCGGTATCAGCATCGGCGTAATGATAGGTATGCCAGAAAAGACCACCATTATATAAATTCTTGTCGCGATC